>JANNEU010000311.1:0-2927 GCA_031379035.1 Hyphomicrobiaceae bacterium
AACACGCAATCAGCGGCGCTTTGGAATACCGTCGTCGCCAACGAGCGCGAGCAGCTCGCACAGACCGCCCGAACCTTCATTGTCGCGCTGCCCCGTGAGCTGACCATCGCGCAGAACGTCGATCTGGTTCGTGACTATGTGGACCAGGAACTAACCGGCCGCGGCTTTGTGGTTGATTGGGTTCTGCATGTCGATCCAGACAGCCCTGGCAATCCGCATGTCCACATCATGCACACCCTGCGGCCGTTGACCGATACTGGCTTTGGACCCAAGCGCATCGCCCTTTTGGACGACGGAGGTGCCGTCAAACGGAATGAGCAGGGGCGGATCGTGTACCGGCAATTCATCGGTGGGCGAGGTGATTTGGTCGACCTTCGCACAGCCTGGGCCGCGACTGTGACACGGCACCTCGCTGTCGCCGGTCATGACTTTGTTCTCGACCTGCGGTCCTATAAAGATCAGCGGATTGCCCTGACGCCGACAACGCACATCGGCCCGAACGGTTCTGCAAGGAAGCGGCAGGAGTTTGAGAGCGATGCTTGGGATGCCCACCAGGGCGCGAAGGACCTGTCAGCGGCGCAGATCGATCGCGATCCGGGATGCGTGATCCGGTTGGTCGCCCAGCAGCAAAGCGTCTTCAACGCCCGCGACATTGCCCGGACGATCCATACTTTCATTGATCATGAAGTCCCCTTCACTCGCGCCTTGGATCGCGCCATGGCGCAGCCAGATTTGGTCGTGCTGGCCGCCGCCGAACTGGATGCCGCTGGCCGGGTCGTAACGCCGGTTCAGTATACAACACGCGCCGTGCAAGCCCTGGAAGCGAAGATGTCTGAACAGGCGTCAGCCATGGCCAGCAGACGTGGTGCAGCCTTACCTGCCGACGACGTAACAGCGACATTGGCCGGGGCCAAGTTCACGTTGTCCGACGAGCAAGTGGGGGCCATCCGGCACATAACCGAGCGCGCCGACATGGCGTCGATTGTCGGCTTTGCCGGTGCCGGCAAATCGACGCTGCTGCGAACCGCGGCACATGCCTGGCACGCCTCCGGTCGTCAGGTGTTGGGTGGTGCCATCAGCAACAAGGTCTCAAAGGATTTGGCCGAGGGGGCCGGAATTCACGCGCAGTCGGTCGCCCGTTGGGTCACGCTCTGGAGCCACGGACGCGAACAGCTCTCAGCCAACAGCGTCTTTGTCCTCGACGAGGCCGGCATGGTTGGCTCCGCGGACATGGCATCGATCGTCTCCGAGGTTACAAGAGCCGGTGCAAAGCTGGTCCTCGTCGGTGACCCCGAGCAGCTGCAACCCATCGCCGCCGGTGGCGCGTTCCGGGTGCTTGTTGAGCAGTGCGGGGCCTTCGAATTGGCAGGCGTGCGCCGCCAGCACGATGACTGGGCACGCGCCGCCACAATCGCGTTTCAGCGCGGTGACGTAACAGCCGCCGTCGATGCCTACGCGGCACAGAATGCGATCACATTTGCACCCGATCGGGTGGATGCCGCTCAGGCCCTGGTGAAGGCCTACCTTGATGGGCAGGCGCTCCCGAACCGAAACGGGCGACCAGGGACGCAGGTCGCGTTGGCCCACCGCAATGATGACATCCTGCTTTTGAACACGGCCATCCACGAAGGGCGAGCGCAACTCGGTCAACTCGGCGACGACGTCACACTCGAAACGCGGCGTGGGCCACGCAAGATTGCCGCCGGAGACCGTCTGCAGTTCTTGAAAAACACCGAATTGGACTTGGCGGCCGGTGGCCGGTCGAAGGTGTCCAATAGCGACCTGGGCACCGTGCGCGCCATCGCGTTTGATGCGTCTGGCCCGGTGTTGACAGTGGCCCTTTATGGATCACCCCAGGACAGCAAGATCGTCCGGTTCGCCGCAGCCGACTATGCCGACTTTGATCTTGGCTACGCGACGACAATCCACAAGGCCCAAGGCGTGACCCTCGACAGAGCCTTTGTCCTGGCATCCTCCAGCATGGACAAGCCGCTGGCTTATGTTGCCATGAGCAGGCACCGCGACAGCGTTTCTGTGTACGTGCCACAAACTGAAATTGCAGACATCAAGGCGCTGACTTGGTCTTTCGGGCGGGCTACGCCCAAGCTGACAACACTTGATTATGCCGACAAGCGCGGTCTGATGCCGAAGCCTCGGGTGCCCGCAGAACTCTCGCCAATGCTCATAGCCGGGCAGGCGATGCTGGCAGCCGCACGTCACGCACTGGAGATCGTGAAAGCGAGGTATGAGACGGCCGTGGCGGTGCTTGAGCAACGGCTCTTGCCTCAGCAGACAGCATCGAATACCCCTGCGGCTATTTCCAAAAAGTCGTCGGGTGCGGCGTTGATGACGTCCCCGCAGAAGAGCAATGCGCCACCTGCAAGCGGCAGGACAACGGAAGTCGTGCTCGCAACGCAAGAACGTTTGCCAAAGCGCCAGAACATCTTTGCTGGCTTCAAGCCCAACCCTCAACACGCCGGCATCGCCGCCACAGCCGTTGTGCGCTCTCGCATCGACATTGTGACGCCTTTGATGAAGGCCGCCGACCAGTATGCCGCAGAAACCCAAGTGATCGTTGCCGTCACCGCCATGAAGCTGCAGCCAACGGCGGACACCGAAGCAGCATTGAAAACCGCCAAGGCGCGGCTTGAGGCGATCCAGCTCGGTGTCGTGGCGGTCTTGGAACGCGCGCTCCAATATGATCCCAAAACGCGCGCAGCGATGGCCGCTCCGGGTGGACCTCATCGAGGTGCAGCACTCGTCGCTGGCATCGAGCGTGAACAAGCAGCCACGCTTGATCCACTGATCAGAGCCGATCGGCTCATCGATCAATTGATATCGTCACACAACACGGTGGTGAGGCTTGAGCGAGAAGAAAAATTTGATTCACTTCCACTGGCGAAGCATGCCCGGCAAGCGGCACTGGT
>JANNEU010000317.1:0-55748 GCA_031379035.1 Hyphomicrobiaceae bacterium
TGGTTGTCACCCGGGCTGCGCGAGACCGTGGACACGCCTGATCTGCTCAAGAAGCAGGGGATCGACTACGTCTGCGATTGGGTTGTCGATGACCGGCCGTCCTGGATGACGACGAAGCACGGCCCTCTGGTGGCGATGCCCTACAACATCGAGATCAACGACTCGATCATCTACGCCATCGAGCGCCATGCCACCGGCGAAATGGCCAAACGGCTCGCCTTCACGCTGAAGCAATTTGAGAGCGAGGCTCAGGCAAGCACGATGGTCCTGGCCATCGGCCTGCATCCGCACCTGATCTCGGTGCCGCACCGCATTCACGAACTGGTCGCCATGATCGATCTCCTGCAGGCAAGCCCGGCCGTGGCCTTCGCCACCGGCAGCGACATCTACAGCTGGTATCAATCTGCCGAACCTGCAGCACGGTGAGTGTGCTTGCCGACGCTGATACAGCTGTTCCGACACGGCTTATCTTTCGCATACTCCTGAGTAGCGGTATACAGCGGTGCAGGTCTACAGGTGTGGGTCTAAAAGGGAGAACAGCAGGTGCGATCTTGGCTGACCTTCCAACGGAATAGACATAGCAAAGCTGTCAGAATCGCTGAATGGTGAGCAGTTGTCCTCCGATTCGGAGTCACCAATACAGATCGATATCGGAAGTCTGACGCGATAAGCCAACAATCGGACATAGTCGGCGGCAAACGTTATGCCGCCGACTTCTTCGTAGTCGGACTCTGCTTATGCATAAGATTGCCTGTGGGTAGACAGGATCGCTGCGTGAAAGCTAATCAACACTGGCGATACACGAACCCGTGCGTTGTGTGGCGACCTCATGGTTCAAGAATTGGGCTTTGCTAACCGGGCCTCAGCCTCGTCCAGTGAAAATGAATACTCATCGCCTGGAATGCCCGACGAGATCCGCGCACCCTCGGAAACTTTGATGATTGAGAAGCGCCCGTGATGCGCGCCCTTGCCAACCTTTTCCAGGCGGTATCCCTTTCCCTCAGCAAGGCGAGTGACACGTTTCTCTTGCGACTTGGACATCTTCGCTCTCCCGTTCGGCCGACCGTTCCAATGGGCATCACCTTCGAGCGACTATAGCGCGCTGGTGGCAGTTGTGGCGGCAATTCGCCGTTGTCTCGGAAGAAGCTACCGGTATCCAGAGATCACCCGTTCGGCGCAATCAGCTCATCGTTCGTGACGGCACGTCTCCACTTTGCCGCCGGCAACGACCAGGTTGCGGTCGGCAATGGGCACGCTGAAAAAAGCGATGAGAGTTGAGAACAGCCGTTTTTCTGGCGTTCGGGCGTTCGGGCGCGCCCTTTACTGCAATCTCCCGCGCAGTCCACATCCCTCCGACGGTCGCCGAGTATCTCCCGACTTTGATGGATGAGCTGAAGCCGCTGCCGGCTTGACTTGGTCGCGCCAGCCCTACTCAAGAGCGGCGCGGCATCGGCCGTCTACTGATACGAAAAAATTGATTTTCGGCGATTCCGGGTCAGCCTTGAATGTCCCGAAGCGTATATCCACACCGGCAAACAGCTTTCAGGTTATCATGGCAGCCTCTCGTTTGGCGTATCGTGAAGTCTGCCGCAGCGGCCGGTCGGGTCGGGCCGCGCGCACTCCTCCAATCCGCCTAAACGGTAGAGGCCGAGGCGCGTGGCGATTGAGCGGAGTGTCAACCCTTTCGTATCAGTCGACAGATGGCTACGGGTCTTCTCCGAGAGCTTCGACGCGGTACGGGACCAAGGCCGGCACCGATCTGACGAGCGGGCAACGCCCAGTTGACCTTCGTCCGCTTGTGCTTGCCCTTCCGCTGTTCACCCGAGACGCACTACACTCCGACTGATAACGTCGGCTTAAGTATCTCAACACGCAAGGATCATCATCCGGGACCATAATCCATGCTGCTCTACGAGGCACCAGGTTCGCCGTACGCCCAGAAGATCAAGATCGCGCTGCGGGAAAAGGGCCTGGCCTTTGAGATTGAGGTCCCTGAAAGCTTGGGGACCGGGCGAACGGACAATCCATTCGGCACCGGCAACCCACGCGCCGAGGTGCCGGTGCTCGTCGACGGGCAAACGCGAATCTTCGATTCCACCATCATACTGGAATACATCGAGGAGTGCTGGCCAGACCCGCCCTTGCTGCCGCGCTCGCCGGAAGCACGCGCCACCGCGCGCATGACGGAGGACGTCTGCGACACACACTATGAGGCAGTGACCTGGGGCTTCAGCGAGGTCATGACATTTGGCCGCGCAACCGACGTGCTCGCCGACACGCTGCGGGCCGCGGCGGCGCGACAAACCGCGGTGCTCCAGGACTGGCTTGCCGCACGGCTCGGCGAGGCACCATGGTTCGGCGGACCTACGTTCGGGTGGGCCGATGCGGCGGTTGCGCCGATGCTGCATCGCTCCGTACTGAACAGCATGGGACCGCCGCCTGGCAGCAGACTTGCCGGCTGGTACGACCGCCTCCGGGAGCGACCCTCCGTCGCCACAACTTTTGCCGAGTACGCCGCATCCGCCGCCCGCATGCCGGCCACGGTCGAGGCCTTTAAGACGGGCCGAAAGGTGCGGCAGTATCGCGATCACCGGTTGGAATGGATGATCAAGTCCGGTGGGATCGAGGTGGTGCTGGCGGGCTTGCGCGACGGCACGATTCGTTTTCCCTGGCCGAACCCGCAGTAGATCAGCCACTCACCGATCTTTTCGCCATGTCTGACCTGCCAGCTCAAACAGATTGCGCGGCGAAACCGCCAAAGCACTCTGAGCTTGTTATTCTGGTTTTAAGGGTGCCCTGTGCTTTGGTGCATCGGTTCCTCGTTGCAAGCGGCGGCTTGAGTGGCGCTGACCTGAATGATGGCGCTCTCGGATGTTGCAGTACTCAGCCTCCCTGGGTTGGCTTGCCGAGCCAGAACCCGGCACCATAGCCGTGCAGTTGCCACTCACGCGGGTTGGCTCCGGAAAGGACCAACATGGCGGCAATTCGCGAGGCGCTGCAAATCGCCTCGGCAATCGAGAAACTCGGTGTCGTTGGCTATGCGGTCAGCACCGCAATGTTGCCGCTTGATCTGGTCGCAAGCCTTGCCGCCGAGCAGCGACGGCGAGAGGGCGTCGGCGAACTCGTCGAGGCCGGGACAGGACGGGGCGCCGGACAGGCCGTTGGTGCTGCTCAAAGGCGGACACAATCAAGCTGGTTCAGTGAAGAAACGGCTGCCGAGCGGCACTACCTCGCATTTGCCGAACGCATGCGGCTCGCGATCAATCGCCGCCTTTTCCTCGGGCTGTTCGAGTTTGAGGCGCAGTTCCTGCATTATCCGCCGGGCGGCTTTTACAGGCGGCATATCGATGCCCTGCACGGCGAGCGTAACCGCATCGTGTCGATGATCGCTTATCTGAACGAGGATTGGACGAGGGAAGATGGTGGCGCACTGTCGGTGTGGGCAGCAGGCGGTGTGGGCGAACCAGTGGAAGAAGTCATGCCATTGGCTGGGACGATCGTGCTGATGTTGTCGGAGGAAATCCCGCACGAGGCTCGCGTGGCTCAGCGCGAGCGCCGCGCAATCGCCGGCTGGTTCCGCAGCAATCCATCCTCGACGCAGCGCGTCGATCCGGCCCGGTGAGATTTGCCGCCGCTGCTAGAGGCGAAGATTGGCACCTGTGTTGCGTAGCGCGCCGTCTATATGCAGACGTGAGCAGTTGTAACTTTCGCGCCATCGGTCGCAGACTATGCGAAGTCTCCTGGAGCGTGTTGTCGGCTCGGTGCCCGAAAGGGCTTCTGGCGCATTCGGTCGCGCCGCGCTTGACGATCCCGTTTGGCTTGGACACAACGGTCGCATGATCGATGACGCTCGCCGTTATGCCCCCTCTGCCGCACGGAATCGCGACGCGATCCTCAAGGCATTGAGCCCGCACTTGCCCAAGTTTGGCCGCGTGCTTGAAGTCGCGAGTGGAAGCGGCGAGCACACGATACATCTCGCAGCCGCCCATCCTAAGCTGACGTTTCAGCCAAGCGACCCTGATCCTGACGGGCGCGCAAGTACTGATGCTTGGACCCGCCACCTTGGCCTCACGAACGTTGCACCTGCGATCAAGCTTGATGTCACACAGAGCGTGAGCCCGTCCATCAGCGCCGATATCGTCATCTGCATCAATATGATCCACATTGCACCATGGTCGGCGGCCATTGGGCTGATGCGCAATGCCGCTGTTTTGTTGCCGACGGGCGGGCTCCTCTACCTCTATGGGCCCTATCGGCGCAGTGGCGAACATACGGCACCCAGCAATGCGGCGTTCGACGCTGATCTGCAGGCCAGAAATCCGCTATGGGGCATCCGCGACCTGGAGGCCGTGGCGACGCTTGCGAGCGATCACGGATTTTCTTACCCGGACATAGAAGCTATGCCAGCGAACAACTTCTCTCTGATTTTCAAGCGGCACTGAAGCCCGCCCCAATGCAAGAAGCGTCAACCCACACCGTGATAGGCCTCGACGCGATACCTCTGCAAGCGGACCTAGTCGATCGACTTCCGCTATCATTGTTCGCCATTTTTTGGGAATCTCAAGCGATTCAAATAAAGTCGGAAAAACTCTAGGGCCTCAATCAAACCGGGTCTCATTACTTCAATCGCTTCAGCTAGCAATTTGCCGTTGGACCCGATGGAGCGAAGCGCGAATACGAACACCAACGCAAGCAGCATACCGAGGCTCGCAATGTAAAACACTGCGATCAATGCCGTGTAGATCGACTTCGGATAAGCTGCGACGTCGAGCACGCTATGGACCACCGAATTGCGGCGCGATGCTCTCTTCAACTTTCGGCCCAAAGTCTAGTGTCGTCTCTTACCGGCGGATAGAGCCGATAAGACACTCAAGCATCCGGCAAACGCGGACCGGCTCGAGCCCATTGTGAAAGACGATGGCGCGGGTGTGGAACGCTCTCTCCACAGCAGTAGAACGATTTCGCTGGCGCAAACAGTCATGCCTTACGGGGCAGTGGTATCTTTCAGTCCACAATTCGGGATCGGCGACATCGCGGGCAATGGATCAGTCATAGGCACCAGGGCGCATGCCACTTGAACGCAGCCTCGACCCAGCCGGCGCGTACTTTCAGTCAAGGCTTTGGGGATAATTGGTCGGAGCGACAGGATTTGAACCTGCGACCCTCTGCCCCCCAGGCAGATGCGCTACCAGGCTGCGCCACGCTCCGACAGCCGGGAAGGAATTTTTAAACGGAAAGTGCCCGGCGTTTCCGAACCCTGTGGGTATCGTATGGGTGGGGCCAGCGTCAAGCGCGATAGAAGAAAAGCACCCTCAGGACCCGCTGTCACCCAGGTAAGCGGCGATAACGGCGGGGTTCTGCTGGATGTCGGCAGGCCCGCCGTCGGCGATCTTGCGGCCAAAATCCAGCACGACAATGTGGTCAGAGAGTTCCATCACCACCGGCATATCATGCTCGACGAGCAGAAAGCTGACACCTTGGCTGTCGCGCACGTGGCGGATCAGCTGGATCATGCGCTCTTTTTCGGCACCACTCATGCCGGCCATAGGCTCATCCAGCAGGATGCAGCTGGCTTTTTGCATCAACGCGCGACCGAATTCAACCTGCTTCTGCCGGCCGTAAGAGAGCTCTGACGGCAAGGCACCCGCAACGTTTGTGAGATCGAGAAAGTCGAGGATCTGATCGGCTTGTTGTTCGGCCGCGCGCTCCTCGCGGCGGGCACGGCCGAGGCTGAGGGCGCCTTCGAGCAGACCGCTGCGGCCGTGGCGGTAGGCGCCGACGAGCAGGTTCTCGCGCACGGTGAGGCCGGCGAAGAGCGCCAGATTCTGGAACGTGCGTGCGATGCCGGCGCGGGCGATCTGGTCGGGGCGCCGCCCGCCGACCGACGCGCCCTCGAAGCGGATCACACCGGCGGTGGGCTGATACATGCCCGTGATGCAGTTGAAAAGCGTGGTCTTGCCGGCACCGTTGGGGCCGATGACGGCGGTAATAGCCGATTTGGCAGCGCGGAAAGAGATGCCTTGCAACGCAGCGAGACCGCCGAAGCGTTTCTCAAGCCCGTCGACAACGAGGAAATCGGCAGCAGCGGCGGCGGTCATGCGCGACCTCCGGCAACAGCGGGCGTGGCAGCGCCGAGATAGAGTTCGCGGACACGGTCGGAGGCTTTCAGTTCTGCGGCGGTGCCGGACAGCATGATCTGCCCGCGTTCGAGAACGTAGGCGTGATCGGCGATGTCGAGGGCCAGTCGCGCGTTTTGTTCGACAATGAGCATGGAAGTACCGAGGCTATCGCGCACCTTCACGAGTTGAGCGTAGATCGCACGGACGATGAGCGGGGCAAGACCAAGTGACAACTCGTCGATCAGCAGAATTTTAGGCTTGGAGGCGAGCGCGCGCCCCAGCGCGAGCATCTGCTGCTCGCCGCCGGACATGAGGCCGGCTTGCTGCGTGCGCCGCTCGAGCAGTTTCGGGAAGAGTTCGTAGACGACATCGAGGCGTTCCTTAGTGGCGCTGCGTGGCAGGACGGAAGCGCCGACCTCAAGGTTTTCTTCAACGGTCAGATGCTTGAAGACGAGGCGGCCTTCCGGCGCTTGCCCAAGGCCAAGCCGGACGATGCGGTTGGCGGCCATGCCATCAATGCGCGTGCCGGAGAGACTGATTTCGCCGCCGGTGAGATGACCGTGATGGTGCTTCAGGAGCCCAGAGACGGCGCGGATCAGCGTAGTTTTGCCAGCGCCGTTGGCACCCAGGAGTGCGACGATGCCACGCTCGGGCACGGTGAGGCCGATGTTGGACAAGGCCATAGCCTTGCCACCGTAAGCGACGGACACGCCACGCACATCGATGAGAGGGAGAGGCGCGCTCATGATGCGCCTCCCGTAGGGCGATTGGCCAGCCATGCTTTAATCCGCCGCCAGCCGCCAGCAAGCCCATCCGGTGCATAGATCAGCAGGATGGCAACGAGGCTGCCGAACACGAGGTTCACGACCTGCGGCTTGTGTTCGACGATGATGCGCGCAAGCGCCAGGTCCGAGCCCTTGAGCTCAGTTGCAAGCCCACCGATCAGAGCCGGCAGCAACAGCCAGACGACGGCTCCAAGCACGCTGCCGGACAGTGAGCCCATGCCGCCGATAATGATCATGGCGATAAACTGGATGGCGAGGTTAAGGCTATAGAACTCGGCAGATACTGTGGTCAGATAGTAGGCCTGCAGCGCGCCGACGATACCTGCAATGGCCGATGAGAACGCGAAGGCCTTGAGCCGCAAGATGCGAACGTCGATGCCGGCTGCCGCCGCAGCGAGTTCGTTGTCTCGCATGGCCAGCAGGGCGCGGCCCTCTCTGAACCGAAGCGTATTGCGGAATAGGACGTAGGCCAGAAACGCGATGGGCAGCAGGAAGAAATACCAGCGAATTCCGTTGCTCAGCTCGAAGCCGCCGATCTGCGCGTCGGGCATGGTGACACCAGCAACATCGTGAAAGGCGTATTGGAATTCCGAGAACAGGTAAGCGGCGATGAAATGTACCGCCAAGGTCGACAGCACAAAGTACAGCCCGCGCACGCGCAAGGATGGCAAGCCGGCCAGCACGCCAGCCAAGGCACCGACCAGCGCCGCAATGATCAGCGTGACAAGGAACGGCAGGCCAAGCTGCGAGCCCGCAAACGATGCGCCCATGGCACCCAGTGCGAAGAACGCGGCGTGGCCAATGGAGACAAGGCCGGCACAGCCGGTCAGGAAGTTGAGCGACAGCGCGCCGACGACGGCGATGAGGGTGAGGTTGACCTGCGCGAGGCCGATGTTGAGCAGCTGCATGTTCGTCAACCGCGTGCCGAAGAGGACACGACTCTGCAAGACGAACGGAAGATAGAGAAGGACGGCAAGCGCCAGGATCGATAGTGCAATGCGCAGCCAGGGGATGCTGCGTTGACCAGCCGCCAAGACGGCACCACGGGCGATGACTGGATGTTGAGCGACGGTCATACGCGGCCCAGCTCCCGTTGTCCGAACAGGCCCCAAGGGCGGAACATCAAGATGAGCAGCAGCGGCGCATAAATGAAGACGTCGCGCGACTTGGGCGAGATATAGCCCGATGACAATTGCTCAATGACGCCGACCAACAGACCACCGAGAATGGCACCCGGAATACTCTGGAGCCCGCCAATGACGACGGCTGGTAGTGCGAGCAAGCCGATGTGTTCAAGATCAACGGAGGCCAATTGCAGCTTGCCAAGGAAGATGCCGCCGATAGCCGCGAGCATGGAACCAACGGCCCAAGCGGCGCAATTAACCTTGTTGACGTCGATGCCAGAAAGCACGGCAGCTTCCTGACTGTCGGCAGTCGCGCGCATCAGCAAGCCAGTGCGCGTGAAACGAAAAAAGAGCGCGAACAGCCCCATGCAAATCCACGACACAACAGCAGCGGTCAGATGCAGTTGCGACAGGCGGACGCCACCGATGACAAAGCCACCTGTCGGCAACGGCAGCTCGACCGAACGCGGAGTAACGCCGTAAATGATCTCGATCAACGCCTTGAGCACGATGGAGAGCGCAATCGTGATCATGATGACTGGTAGAATAGGCTGGCCAGCGAGCGGGCGGATGAGCACCAGTTGAATGATGATGCCGAGGAGAGCAGCACCACCTAGAACGAACGCCACGGCAATCGGCAATGGCAGGTCGAGGCTCGCTGTAGCGGTGACCGCGAGATACGCGCCCACCACCATCAGGATGCCTTGTGCGAAATTGAAGACTTCCGTCGCCTTGTAGATGACGGCGAAGCCAAGCGCGACAAGGCCGTAGATACTGCCCAGAGCCAACCCGCTGACGATGAATTGGGCAAGCATAGCTGGGCACCTCGTGGCGTGCGCGTGACGTGCGCAGTGGCCTGTAAAGGCTGGGTCAAGCATTCACGCCAGCCAACGATTGAGGGTGATGCTTGCCAACGTTGGGTCGCGGCTAGAACCGCCTGACCCAACAGCTCACCCCCCCAGCGCGACGCGATTATTTCGAGTATTTGGCGAAATCCTTGTAGTCGCCAAAGGATCTGAACGTGTTCGTCCCATAATCGTAGGTCAGCGCCTTAAGGACCTGCAGGCCAGCGTGGTTCTCGGGCGTGTATTTGAGCTCGGACGCGAGGCCCTTGCTGTCGAACTCGAAGCCAGCATTGAGCATGGCAATCAGCTTTTCGCGCGTGGGTTCGGCACCGACTTTCTTGAGAGCTGAGGCGACCATGTCGGCTGTAACCCAGCCAGAGACGAAATTGATGTCGTCAACTTGGGCGCTGAGGCCGTACTTGGTGGCAGTAGCCACGAGACCAGCAGCGGCCGTCGCATCCGAGCTGGAAGGCGAGTAGCAGCTGACGAAATGATAGTTCTTCCCGGCCTCCTTGCCGATCGCCTGGTAAACGCCCGGCGTGCCGAGATAGGTGATTGCGACAGTTGGAATGTCGAGGCCGTACTGCTGCAGGCCCTTCATCAACAGGATCGACGTGGTGACGACGCCGTGAATGGCGATCAGATCAGGTTTCATGTTGGAGATTTCGAGCACCTGCGGCGTCGCATCGGCAGCGTTGACCTTGATCGGAATCGACTTGGCCGTGCCACCGATCTTGGCGAGATAAGCCTCGGTATAGCCGAAATACTCTTTGCCTGAAGGCACGTCGAGATGGACGACGGCGACCTTGGGTGCCTTAAGCTTGAAGTGATCGGAGAAGAAGCCAACGCCCACCTGGGCCATCTCGCGGAAACCGCAGAACGCGCCGTAAAAGGTCGGCAGCGGCGGATCGATGGCAGCCTTGGCGGACGAATAAGTACCGAGAACGGGGAAGCCTGATTTTTTGATCAGCGGGAGCAGCGCAACCTGAGCTGCCGAATTACCAAGCCCGGACATGCCGAGTGCGGGCGTTTGGCTCACAAATTTCTCAAACGCAATGCGCTCGTTTTCGGCGCTGAAGCGGCTGTCCTCGCTGAGCAGATTAACCTTACGTCCGTTAACGCCGCCAGCTTCGTTAAGGGCCTTCATGTAGACTTCGAAGGCATTGTGCCAGATCTTCTGCGAACCAGACGTCGGCCCGCTGAGATCCATGGTGACGCCCCAGTCGATGCGATCCTTGTAAACGCCGTCTTCGGGCTTCTCGAAGGCCAACGCCGCAGTAACGCCGGCCAGCAGCAGGGCGGCGGTCGCGAGCGGCTTAATCAGAAACGTGAGCAGCGCAAACATCGGTCCATCCCCATTGGTTTTTGTTCTGTTGGGTGGGCAGCCAGGGTGGCCACCACACCGGCACGGTCAGATTTTGACCCAACTCGCACCATTGGATGATCATATCAAATAATACAAAATAGTCAAATAGTTTTTGATCGACCTTTAATATTTCCTTAACATTTTGACATTGCGGCGAGATCAGGTGGCGGAGCGGGCCAGCCCGGCCACTGAAGCCACGACCGGGACGGGTGGAACGCGCACAACACGATTGTGAGCATAGGCGTCTGCGAGCACCTTCCGATAGCGGCGTGGGTCAAGTTCCAGGCCGTAGCGGGGGGTGTCGGGGAACTGCGCCGCGGCCCAGGCTTTCTCGGTGGCGATCGACGCCTGCATGGCGGCGGACGCGGGGACCTTCACCGCCCCCTGGGCGATGGCAGCGACGTATTCAGACTGATCGTCCATCATGCGGACGTTACTGCCACCGGTAACATCGAAGAAGCCGACGAAGAAGAGCCCAGGACAGGCGGGATGGACCACACGGTGGTAGAGATCGACGCGGCTATGGTCAGGGCTGATAGGGTTGAGCGCTGCGCTGAGGAACGGCAGCTCAGTCGTGTAGCCGGTGGCCGCGATGATGCTGTCAAACGCCTGCGTGCTGCCATCGGTGAAGGTGATGTCTTTGCCAGCGACTCTGGCAATGCCGGGCTTCACCGCGATCCGCCCCCAAACGATGTGCGAGATCAAAGTCGGATGGCTGATGGGGTGGGTGCGGCCAGTTGGTGTTTGGAAACCCCACTGCTCCATGCGCCCATGCGAGACGCGCGTCAGCGTTTTGCGGATCCAGAGGCGGAGACCAAGCGGCAGCCAAGGCTTCTCGAGCCTCATTAACGTCCGCGAGACGGGCGCGCCAAACATCATGCGCGGCATGATCAGGACTGGCGAGCGGGCCGAGAGGACCGTGTGCTTCGTCGCGGTGCAAATATCTGCGGCAATGTCGACGCCGCTATTGCCGGGACCAATAACCAGCACGCGCTGACCTTCGAACTGCCCTGGGGTGCGATAGCTGTGCGCGTGGGTATAGTCGCCGCTAAAGCCCTCGACCTGCGGCGGATGGCGGGGCTTGCTCTGATGGCCGGTTGCAACGACGACGCCGTCGAAGGTTTCAGGAGCGCCACCTTCGACTGTGACGCTGAATTGCACGCCAGCGTGCGCGATGGACCGAATGCGGCTCTTAAAGCGAATACGGCGCGCGAGATCAAAATGCTGCGCGTAAGCCTCAAAATAGCGGCTCATCTCCTCGTGATCAGGATAGAGCGAGACATCCTCATGGAACGGGAAGTCTGCGAATGTCGAGACCTTGGCTTCTGAATTGATATGCAGTGACTTGTAAGCTGGGCTCATGCCGCTATCGTTATTGTAGACCCAAAGGCCACCGACGCGGCTGCCGGCTTCGAAGATCGTCACGTCGACATTGGCACCGAGCAAATGCTTGGCAGCGCAAAGTCCGCCCGCCCCGGCACCAATGACGGCAAAGCGCTTCATGACGTCATCCCTTCACGGAGCCAAGGATTACAAAACCGTCGTACCCGTTGGCAGCGACCTCGTCGCAACGCTGACGGTAGGGCACAACGCCACCGATATAGGGCATGAACACGCGCGGCTTGCCGGGTACGTTGGCACCGACGTACCAAGAGTTGGCGTGCGGAAAGAGCGTTTTGTCAGCCACCTCATTGACGTGCGCGACCCAAGCGTCTTGCGCCGTGGCGTCTGCCTCAATCGCTGAGGCATTTCTCGCGCGCAGGTATCCGATACAGCCAACGATCCATTCAATGTGTTGCTCGATCGCAAAGATCATGTTGCTCAACACCGACGGACTCCCGGGCCCGGTGACCGTGAAGAAATTCGGAAAGCCCGCAATGCAAAGCCCAAGGTAGGTACGAGGACCACCCGCCCAAGCCTCGGTCAGTGTCATGCCGCCTTTGCCTCGGACATCAATGCGCGCCAAGGCCCCAGTCATCGCATCATAGCCGGTGGCAAACACGAGACAATCGACGGCCACATGCCGGCCGCTGGCCAATACGACGCCAGTCTTGTTGAAGCTGCCGATCGGATCACTCCGAACATCGACCAACTCGACGTTGTCGCGGTTGTAGGTCTCGAAGTACTCGGTGTCGATGCAGATGCGCTTAGTCCCGATTGGGTGATCTTTCGGCACCAACAGTTCAGCGGTCCTCGGATCACGCACGACCACGCGGATCTGTTCGCGCACGAAGTCGGCGGCGGTCTGATTGGCGTCGCGGTTCGTCGCCAGATCCGAAAAACTATGCATGAAGCTGACGCCACCAGCCTGCCAGCGGCGCTCGTACTCGCTGCGACGAACCTCTGCGTCGACTTCGAAAGCTTTATGCGTGGGTTTTTCATAGACGGTGCCAGAGGTCGTCTCCTCGCGTGCACGCTTGCGCAGCGCTGCATAATTGGTCTTCCACGATGCTTCGTAGGCATCGTCCATTGCCACGTTGCGGGCGGGAATGGAGAAGTTGGCCGTTCTCTGGAATACAAACAAGCGGCCGGCCTGCCGCGCGACCTCCGGGATCACCTGGATGCCCGACGAGCCCGTACCGATGACGCCGACACGCTGGCCAGAGAAGGCAACGCCATCGTGTGGCCAGGCACCGGTGTGATACATCGGTCCCGCAAAGTCCGCCACACCCGGTATCTCGGGCGTTCGTGTTTCCGAAAGACAGCCAGTCGCCATCACAACAAAGCGTGCGCTGCGCACACTGCCATCATCTGCATGGACGGACCAGGCCGCCGCCGCCTCGTTGTAGTGCATAGCCGTGATGCGTGTCTTGAAACGGATAGAGTTGCGCAGATCATAGCGATCAGCGACATGATTAGCGTAGGCGAGGATCTCGGGTTGCGCAGCGAACCGCTCGGACCAGTGCCACTCTTGTTGCAACGCCTCATCGAATGAGAACGAGTACTGCATGCTCTCAACGTCGCAACGCGCGCCAGGATAGCGATTCCAATACCAAACGCCACCAACATCCGCTGCAGTTTCATAAGCACAGACAGACAAGCCGCTAGCGCGCAGCGTGTGCAATGCGTACAGCCCACCAAAGCCCGCGCCGACGACGATAACGTCCAGGTCGATGGCAACACTGGCACTGGATGTCTTGGTCACGTCGGACGTCCCTGCAAACATGATCAGGCCTCGCGGCGGAGCGGCGAACCTAGAAAACTTTTGGCACGCGCCTCCCCAGCCAATGGCGCGCCGAGATCGAAATCGAAGCCGCGATTGCCTTCGGCACGCACCTCGGCGCAGATCTTGGCATAAGCCGCGAACCCGCCAGCCCATGGCAAAAACACGCGCGGTTTCCCAGGAATGTTGGCACCCATGTACCAAGAGTTGGCCTTCACCATCAGTGTGCGGTTGGCAACCGTGGCAACTTCCTGCACCCAGGCGTCCTGTGCGTCCTCGTTGGCATCGATGGTCGTGTGTCCGCGCGCCTGCATGTAAGCGAGCATGTCGGCAATCCACTCAACATGCTGTTCGATAGACACAACAACATTCGTGAGGATCGACGGGCTACCTGGGCCTGTGATCGTGAAGAAGTTCGGGTAACCCTCGCACAGGAGCCCGAGATAACTGCGCGGGCCATCTTTCCATTCGTCTTTGAGCACGCGCCCACCGCGGCCGCGAATATCAATGCGGCCGAGCGCGCCGGTTACGGCATCAAAGCCAGTGGCGAACACAAGCGCATCGATTGGATAATCCCCGTCAGCGGTGACAACGCTGGTGCTCGTCAAGCGCGCGATCGGCGCTGCACGCAGATCAACGAGGCTGACGTTGGCGCGATTGAAGGTCTGAAAATAATCAGTATCGACGCAGATGCGCTTGGTGCCGATGGGGTGATCGTGCGGCAGCAGCTTCTGCGCCACCGCAGGATCGCGAACCGTCGCCGTGATCTGCCCACGTACGAAGTCGGCGGCGGTGTCGTTGGCCGCCTGATCGAGCGTGATATCGCAGAAGGTCCGGATGAAGTTGACGCCGCCCTTTTGCCATCGCGCGTCGTAGGCGGTCTGCCTCTCGGCCTCGCTGACTGTCAACGCCTTGATGTCATTGTAGTCATAGAGAATACCCGCCGTGGTGAGACGCGCAGCCGCCCGTTTCTGCGGATACTCAGCTTTCCAGGCCGCCTCACGCGTCCGGTCAGTCGGCGCATTGCGTGCAGGGATCGAGAAGTTGGGAGTGCGCTGAAAGACCGTGACGTGGGCTGCGACAGCGGCAAGCGCGGGCGTCACCTGAATACCCGACGAACCTGTGCCGATAACGCCGACGCGCTGACCTGCCAGATCGACCGGCTCGTGTGGCCACAGGCCTGTATGCAGGACACGGCCTTTAAAGTCCGCCATCCCTTCGATCTCGGGCGCACGCGCGGTCGACAGGCAACCGGTCGCCATAATGCAATAGCGCGCAGCAATACGATCACCGCGATTGGTGCCCACATGCCAGCAGGCCGCCGTCTCGTCCCAATGAGCGGAGATGACGGTGGTCTCAAACCGGATATCTGGCCGCAAGTCAAAGCGATCAGCAACATGATCAAGATACCGCAGGATTTCAGGTTGTCCGGCGAAGCGCTCAGACCAAGTCCACTCCTGCTGCAACTGTTCGTCAAAAGAAAACGAGTACTCCAGGCTATCCACGTCGCAGCGGGCACCCGGATAGCGGTTCCAGAACCAGGTGCCGCCAACGCCGTCTCCCGTCTCGAAAGCGACCACCGACAGCCCAAGAGAGCGCACCTTGTGCAGCATGTAGAGGCCAGCAAAGCCGGTGCCGACGACAACAGCATCTACGGTGCGTGACTCTGGCGTTCGGAGTGCTGATGGCTGAGGCTGATCGTTGGGCATCGTCCCCTCGCGACTAGTCGCTGTCATATCCGTTGGGGCGCGCTGGCAACACCAGACGACAAATATGCCCCTCTCAAATGGTCTAATAATTTATTTAATCGACATTGTCCAGGAGCATCAAACGATGGCGCACTGTCATCGTCTTGCGGCGGTGTTGCTTCACCGCGCCGCGCCCAATGGCAGCCCCATTAAACTAACTTCGATTGCGCCCTTTGGCAGTCAATATCCGGCCCTCGGGATCAGCGCCATCAAGTTGCTTGTAAACCCGCCATCCACCACGACTTCGGTGCCAGTCACATACGCCGAGCGCGAACTGGCCAGGAACACCACGGCTTGCGCAATGTCGTTCGGCATCCCGATTCGCCCAGCCGGAATGGCCGCGCTGCGCCGCTCCATGACGCCAGGCGCCTCGTACATAGCCTGCGACAGTGGCGTGAAAATCATACCCGGGTGCACGGAATTGGAGCGGACACCCTTGGGGCCCCACTCCACCGCCAACTGCCGCGACAGCATCGTCACGCCAGCCTTGGCAACGCTATAGGCCCCTGCAGCAGCCGTCGCGTTGGTTGCTGAGATTGACGACACATGTACCAGCGCCCCAGATCCCCGCGCGCGCATTGCGCGGCCGAAGATCTGCGCGCAGAGAAAATAGCCGGTCAGGTTCACCGAGATCAGCGCATTCCACTGCTCAAGCTGCAGGCTTTCAAGCAAC
Organism: Hyphomicrobiaceae bacterium; assembly: GCA_031379035.1. GTDB lineage: Bacteria > Pseudomonadota > Alphaproteobacteria > Rhizobiales > Hyphomicrobiaceae > JABFRJ01. Next base: position 15,824 of record JANNEU010000317.1, read on the forward strand.
CCAGAGCGGATCATGCCAGCGTTGTTCACGAGAACATCAGCCACGCCAAAACTGGCAGTGATGGCACGATCAGCCGCTTCAATACTGGCCGGGTCGGCAACATCGCAGTCAAGGGCGAGGGCCTGTCCGCCAGCCGCCACGATGATTGCGCGCGTCTCTTCCGCACCCGCGCGATTCCGATCCAGAATTGCAACGCGAGCGCCCTCCTTGGCCAACGCCTCCGCAATCCCGCGGCCGATGCCGCTAGCAGCTCCAGTAACGACGGCAACTTTGTCTTTCAAGCCGAAGGGATCAGAGTTTGCAGTCATGGGTGTCACCTCTTTGGGACGCCAGGGGGTCAATACGACTTCGGCAAACCAAGCACACGCTCGGCGATGAACGAGAGAATAAGTTGCTCGGTGACAGGCGCAATACGCGGCAGCATGCTTTCACGGAACAAGCGCTCCACCTGGTATTCGCGCGCATACCCCATACCGCCGTGCGTCATGACTGCCTTGGTGCACGCATCAAATGACGCGCGCGCTGACAGAAACTTCGCAGCATTCGCCTCAGCACCACACGGTTGGCCGTTGTCGTACAACCAGCCCGCGCGCAGGCACATCCAGTAGGCACTCTCGAGCAGCATCCACGCTTCTGCCAGCGGGTGCTGAATGCCCTGGTTCTTGCCGATAGGGCGTCCGAACACAACGCGCTCGCGTGCATACTTGGCCGCACGATCCAACGCGTCCCGGCCAAAGCCGATCGCCTCGATGCCAACCAGAATACGTTCTGGGTTGAGACTGTCGAGCAGATACTCAAAGCCCTTGCCTTCCTCGCCGATGCGATGCGCGTCCGGAATGAACAACCCGTCGATGAACACGGCGTTGCTGTCCACCGCGTTGCGGCCCATCTTGCGGATGCGCCGCACCTCGATCTTCTTGCGGTCGAGATCGGTATAGAACAGCGTCATACCCTGCGTCGGCTTCTTGCACTTGTCTTTCGCCGTCGTGCGCGTGAGCAACAGGATTTTGTCCGCCACCTGCGCCGTCGATGTCCACATCTTGCGGCCCTGCACCGTATAGCCACCGGTGGTCTTGGTCGCGAATGTCGTGATGCTGGTGGTGTCGAGACCGGCGTCGGGTTCGGTGACACCGAAGCACGCCTTCTGCTCGCCCTTGATCAGCGGCGTCAGCCAGTTCCGCTTCTGCTCCGGCGTGCCGTGCACGACAATCGCATGCGGACCGAACAGATTAATGTGAATGGCGGACGCGGCAGAATACCCGCCTCCGCTCGCCGTCGCCGCGTGCATCATGATCGCTGCTTCGGTTACACCAAGGCCTGAGCCACCAAGCTCTTCCGGCATGGTGATCCCTAGCCAGCCGGCCGAGGCCATCAGCGTGTAGTATTCTGTCGGAAAGCGGCTGTTTTCCTCGCAATCCGTCCAATACTGGTCATCAAACTCGCGGCAAAGCTGCCGCACATTCTCGTCGATGGCCTTCTGATCTTCGCTGAGCTGCATGTCCATGGTGTGCTCCTCGCCCGCTTCCACCGCGTCTGTTGAGTATCAACCGACGTATATGAGCTTCTTGCCGCTGTTTTCGCCGGCATAAAGCGCGGCAATGGCACCGGGTGCGTGTTCGATGCCCGTCGCCAGGTCGGTGTCGTAGGTGATCGCCCCGGACTTCAGCATCGCCGCGAGTTTTCCAGCTGCCTCGGCGTAGATGCTCATGTGATCAAAAATCACGAAGCCACTCCAGATGAGCCGGCGTGTCAGAATTTCGCGCTCATTGCGTGGCCCCAGTGGCGGCGGCAACCACGTGCCGACCGATGCTGTGCCGCATTGGACGATGCGGCCACCAACAGCCATGCGGCGGAGAACCGTATCGAGGATCGCACCACCGGTATTGTCAAAATAGACGTTGATACCCGTCGGTGCGGCGTCAGCAATAGCCGCATCGAATGCACCCGACTTGTAATTGGCGGCCACATCGTAGCCATAGCGCGCGCGGCAACGCGCCATCTTGTCGGCAGTGCTCGTCAAGCCAATCGTGCGACAACCGAGCCCCTTGCCAATCTGCCCGACGAAACTGCCAACGGAACCCGCCGCCGTTGATACCAGCAAGGTATCGCCTGCTTTCGGTCGTCCGAGCTCGGTCAGCGCGAGATAAGCGGTCAGACCGTTGATACCGAGCAAGCTGCCGTAAGCATCAAGTGGCACGTCATGCTGGCCGGCATGGATGACTTGCTCAGGCTTGACGACCGCATAATCCTGCCAGCCGAACCACCCATAGAGATAATCGCCCTTGGCATGTGCCGGCGCATGGCTTTCCACCACAACGCCAACAGCCAGCGCGCGCATCGGCCCGCCAAGCGGTACAGGTGCCGAATAGTTCGCCTCTGCCGAGGCCCAGCCACGCTGTGCCGGATCGACGGAGAGATAAATATTGCGCACGAGGATCTCGCCGGCACCTGGCTTGGGAATGGCCGAAGTTGAGATCGCAAAATCACTGGCCTGCGGCACTCCGGCCGGCCGCTGCGCGAGCAACACCTGCCGGTTTTCATTGGGCACACTGTACTTCGGGATATGGGTCGGCATGGAATTGTTGTCCCTATAGTGATAGCTCAGAGGCGCGCTGCAATCTCGCGCCAAGCGTCTTGCAGCTGGCCGCGATGGTGTTCAGCGGCAATCGCAATCAAACGCTCTGCGCGCTCCATGACTGACGCACCGCGCAGATCCGCAGCACCGCATTCTGTGATCACCACATCAATGTCGTGGCGAGGAATGGAGCACGGCCCATCCAGCCGCGGCACGATCCGCGACACCGCATTGCGGCCCGATATGGCCGGCAACGCGACAATGCTGATGCTGTCCGCACGAGCCGCTGCCGCTCGCGAAAAATCCGGCGCGCCACCCACAGCACTGATCATGCGGCCATCCAGCATTTCGAGATTGGCTTGACCGAACAGATCAACGCTAAGCGCACCGTTAACCGCCACCAGCCTATCAAGACCTGCGAGCACGCCAGCACCATGTGTGAACTCACAGCCCCGCACCACAAACTGCGCGTTCCCGTCGAGCCAATCAAAATATGCGCTCGATCCCACATGCACGCAGCTGACATGCTCATAAGATGCGTCCAGCGCGCCAACATCAACCAGCGCACGCGCACCGTCTGACAACATACCGGAATGAAGCCGCAGCCCCTTGCGATCCGTCAGCCGCCGCAACAACGCGTCCGGCACCTTCCCAAGCCCGATCTGCAACGTCGCGCCATCCGTCACGAACGTGGCGATACGCTCCGCAATCGCGTTAGCCTGCGCGCTCGGCGCGCCAACATCGTACTGCCGGAGCGGCGCATCAATCTCGGCGACAACGGCGGCATCCGCCAGCTTGAACCAGGCCGACTTCGGCATTCTTGGCATCTGCGGATTGACCACCGCGAACACGCGCCTGGACCGCGCCAGCGCAACCGGCGTCAGTTCCACCGCCGCACCCAGCGAGCACAGTCCATCCGCCCCCGGCGGCGATACATGCACAATGCATGTGTCGAACGTCTGCTGCGCCAGCTGCGATACATAAGTGCCATACGGTGCCGGCCTATGGCGCAGCTTGCCGCTCGCTTGCATGCCGGGTGCCAACGGATACGCAAAGATACTGTCGCATGTTGTGCCCTCCGGAAAACGCTCAATGGGTGCCGGATTGATACTGGGAATAAACGTCGTCGTCAGCTGCACGGGTGCCGCCACACCCGCACACAACGCGTCAACAAGTGCCGGCACTTCCGCCGCCGATCCCGGCATGAACACACGCTCGCCCTTTACGAACAGCCGCGCCAGCGCTGCAGCATCTGCGACGCGCGTGGAGTTCTGTGACGTGCGAGATGGCATGACTGGCTCTACCATTTCGCGCTGCTGCGCTTCGCAAATGCCGCTGCCCGCTCCAGCACCTGCTCGGCTTGCCGCAGATGTGGAATGTCGAGCATTTTGCCATCAAGTCCGACGACGCCGACACCCGGTGCCGCCGAAAATGCGGCCACAACACGCTGCGCGAACGCAATATCCTCAGCCGACGGCGAGAACGCCGCGTTGATGCCGGCCACCTGATCGGGATGGATCGCAATGCGCCCCGTAAAGCCCTCGCGATAGGCCTCGGCGCTATCCGCGCGCAGCCCCGCGTCATCGCGAAAATCGGCATAAAGTGTTTCGATCGCAGCAATGCCCGTGGCCTTCGCCGCTAACAGACAGTGCGACCGCGCCATGCGATAGGTAAACGCCCATTGCCCATCCGGCGCGCGGTTGGTACTCGCACCCACCGCCGTGCTGAGATCCTCGGCACCCCAGGTCAGCCCGAACAGCCGCGGCAACGGCGTGTCTGCGTAGGCCGCGAGCCCGAACGGCGCGCGCGGCGTCTCCGTCGCCACCGGCAGGAAGCGGACTTTGCGCGCCACGCCATCGCGCCGTTCCAGTGCGTCGACGAAGTGCGACAGCTGGGCAAGCTCCGAGGGATGATTGACCTTCGGCACTACAATGCCATCTGGTGCCGCGCGGATCACCGTCACCAGGTCATCAAGCCCGCCAGCGTCGATCGGGTTCATACGCACCCATAGCTCAGGCGCACGTTTGCCCGCCGGCCGCGCCGCCAAGTAGTCGCGCACCATCTCCCGCGCGAGCGCCTTGCGCGGCGGTGCCACCGAGTCTTCGAGATCAAGGATCAACGCGTCAGCACCCGACGCATCGCCTTTGGCGAGCTTCTTGTCGCTATCGCCGGGCACAAACAGAAAAGAGCGCAACGTCATGGCACATCCTCACGCTTTCGGCCGCTTGCGCTGCAGGCCCGAACGCTTGCAATGGGCCACCAGTTCATTCTTCTGATTGTAGGCGCGATGCAGAAACGTCACGATGCCTTGGTCTGGCCGCGACTTGCTTTCGCGCAGATCAACAACTTCGGTCTCAACCCGCACCGTATCGCCGTGGAACAGCGGCTTCGGAAACCGCACCTCGTCCCAACCAAGGTTGGCGACAGCCGTCCCAAGCGTCGTCTCGCCCACTGAAATGCCGACCATCAGCGCCAGTGTGAAGCAGCTGTTCACCAGCCTTTGCCCGAACTCGGTCTGCGTCCGGCAGTACTCTTCGTCGAGATGCAGATAGGCCGGATTGTGAGTTATGGCGCTGAACCAGACGTTGTCAGCTTCCGTGATCGTGCGCCTGATCTCGTGCTTGAAAAGCTGCCCTACCTTCAGATCGTCGAAGAAAAGCCCCGCCATGCTGTGCCTCCTTGGCAGATGGACAAATGCCAGCCGCGTTATTAGATCGTACTTTTAATTGGTCTAATAATTTAGTTGATCGATCATGTCGAGTCCTCTATGATGCTGCCACGACTGGAAAGGAAGTGTCACGGTGATCAGTCAACGACAGCCCCGCGAACGCGCGTCATCAGGTCCTGAAACTGGTGCGCAGGCCGCGCCACTTGCGGCCGCGTCCTCCGACCAGCTCGCCAGTGAGTCCGAACTGCGCGCCTGGGTCGAGGAGACCACCGGCGGCACCATCACTCAATGGCAGATGATCTCGGGTGGCAATCGCTGCCGGTCTTGGTCAGTCGATGTTACGCACACATCCGACGGCAGTATCGCCGAACTTTATTTGCGCTATCAACCCCCGCGCCCGCCCTCGGCCGAGCCCTATACCGTCTGGCGCGAGGCTGTTGTCTACAAGGCGATCAGCGGCACCGCCGTGCTCGCTCCCCAGCTCATCGCCATTCATCCCGAACATCAAGCCATTCTCACTGAGCGCGCCCGTGGCCGCGCCGATTACCGCCGTGTAAAGAGCGAGGCTGATCGCATCGCCATTGCCCGCCAGTTTGTCCACACACTCGTCACCCTGCACCGGTTGCCAGTCTCTGACCAGTTGCTGCCCGGCTATGTACCCGGCAAGTCGATGGCAGACTGCGTGCGCCTAGAACTCGAAACCTGGCGGAATATGTATCTGGAAACCGCCGACCGCGATCCACTGATCGATTTCGCGCTTGAATGGCTGTTTGCGAACATCCCCGCACAGCAGAGCGCGCCGGTCCTCGTGCATGGCGATGCCGGTCCCGGCAATTTCCTATTCGAGCAGGGCCGCATGACGGCGCTGATCGATTGGGAGCTGGCGCATCCCGGTGATCCCATGGAGGACCTCGCCTGGTTTTCCATGCGCAGCGTCATGGAGCCAGTGCCGGATTTTGCGAGCCTGCTGCGCGAGTATGCGCGGCACAGCGGCGTTCCATTGGATTTCGACCGCATCCGCTATCATCGCATTTTCGTGTCGACGCGCGTCGTCATCATTCGCCATCGCAACGTCACCGGCCAACCGGCGAACTCACTGGTGTCACAGGCACTCAACAGCCGGCTGCTCGTCTCAGCGCTGGCAGAAGCCAACGGCATCACCCTCCACACACCTGAACCCGTTGACGCGCCATCGACGGACTTCACACCGTTCTATGACGTGACTTTAAGCGACCTGAAAACTGAGATCGCCGACGTTAGCAAACAAACCGGCGTCATCGCCGCTGCCAAGAACGCCGCCAAAGTCCTCAAATATCTGCGCGAAGTCGATCGCATCGGCCCCAGCATCACACGCGCCAACCTCGCAGCGCTGGAAACAACGCTCGGTCATGCGCCCGTCACCGTCGAGGCCGGTAAGCGGCAAGTGCTCGAAGCCTACCGCAATACCAACTTGTCATTTGCGGCAGCTCTGCATTGTTTTGCTGGCTGCGTCGAGCGCGACGCACAGCTCGCTGCCGGCGCGTCAGGCGGGCTCGCCTCACGCCAATTCCCACCGCTCGAAGATCCCCGGAGCCAGCCTCATGACTAACGCTGCTCTCGCGACCAGCTTGTCGCCGTTCACCGCCCAAGACGATCATTTCCACTTCGACCAGATGTCGGATCGCTGGTGGATCACGGAGACGGCGTGGTTCGCCTTCTGCAATCCAGAGCGCAAAATAGGCGGCTGGCTTTATTCCATGTTCCGCCCCAACATCGGCACCATCGCTGGTGGTGCCTGGGTGTGGGACGATACCGCGCATGTGCCGTGGGAAGTCCCCTATAGCGCTAACTACACAGCCCTGCAGATTCCGCGCGACCAACTGCTGACCGACATCAAGTTGCCAACCGGCGTCAGCATCAAAATGCTTGAGCCGCTGATGCGCTACAAGCTTGGCTTTGAGGACACCGGCAAACTCTCGGTCGATCTCGAGTTCAATGCCGTCATGCCGCCGCGTGCGCTGCGCAAGGGTGACTCATCGTTCAAAAACCTCAGTCATTTCGACCAGTTCGGCCAGGTCAAAGGTCATATCGTTCTGCACGGCGAAAGCATTCCCATCGACTGCTACGCCATTCGTGATCGCAGCTGGGGTCCGCGCCCCGAGCACCGCCCCGGCAAGAGCGCCTATGTCACCGGCATCGCCTCGCCCGATGACGCCTTCCTCGCTGTCACCAAGTGGAACGACGAAACCAACCCCGTCGCCTATGGCTTCATGATCCGCGAAGGTAAAACCGGCGATCTCGTCTCCGGCCGGCGCATCGTCGAGCGTTGCCCAAAGCAAGGCTGGGTGACCAAAATCACCATCGAAGCCCGCGACGAATTCGGCCGCGATCTGCATGCCGTGGGCGAGCGTCTCAGCGGCATCATCATCAACCGCCACAGCTTCATTGACAGCAACGGCCTTATTGCCTGGACCATTAACGGCAAAGTCGGTCACGGCGAAGATCAAGACATGTGGCCCGTCGACCGCTGGTCTGCCTTCCGCCGCGAAGCGAGGGCCAAATGAGCAACGAGCCGACCACTGCGCGCCAGCCGCTTGACGGCATCGTCGTCATCGATCTCAGCCAGATCTACAACGGGCCCTATGCTACGTTTCTGATGGCGGCGGCCGGCGCGACGGTCATCAAGATCGAGCCCCCCGGCGGCGAACCGTTACGCCGGCGCGGCGTCGTCGGTGGCGCAGCGTTACCGTTCGCGATGCTCAATGGCTGCAAGCAATCCGTCGTGCTCGACCTCAAAAGTGCAGACGGTAAGGCCGCCCTGAAAGACCTCGTGCGCAATGCCGACGTCCTCGTTGAGAACTACGCACCCGGCACCATGCCGCGCCTTGGGCTCGCCGCCGAAATCCTGCAAGCGTTGAACCCACGCCTCATCTACGCCTCCAGTTCCGGCTTTGGGAGCGACGGCCCCTATCGCAGCTATCCCGCCATGGACCTTACCGTCCAGGCCATGGCCGGTGTGATGAGCACCACTGGTTACGCCGACCGCCCGCCAGTCAAAGCCGGCCCTGCGCTATGCGACTTCTTTGCCGGCGTGCATCTCTACGGGGCCATCACGACAGCACTTTTCGAACGCGCGACAACTGGCATCGCCCGCAAACTCGAAGTCTCCATGCAAGACGCTGTCTATGCCTCGCTCAGTTCCAGCCTCGGCATGCACTGGGGCCAGCAAGGTGCCGAAAACGCGCCGCCACCACGCACCGGCAACCGTCACGGCGGCCTCGCGGAGGCACCCTATAACGTCTATCCGACCAGCGATGGCTGGCTCGCCATCATCTGTGTCGGCGAAGTGCATTGGAGGTCGTTCGCTAAAGTGATGCAGCGGCCAGAACTGGCCGATGATCCGCGCTTCGCGACGCTGAAGAACCGTGTTGCGTCGATGGACGACGTCGATGCCATCGTCGGCACCTGGACCAAGCAACGCACAAAACAATCCGCCTTCGAATCGCTGATGGCTGTCGGCGTGCCCTGCGCGCCTGTGCGTGACCTCAACGAGGTCATGAACGATGCCAACATGCACGCCCGTGGCACATTGCAATGGCAAAACCACCCCGAACTCGGCCGCATCGTCGTCCAGCATTCGCCGTTACGCTATGCTGGCGTCACGCCCCGCTCTCTGGAGCCAAGCCGTCCGCTTGGCGCTGATACTGAAACCGTTCTTCGCAGCAGAACCAGCCACGCCGCCGTTGCTGAATAGTCAACCCACAGCCACCACGCCTCATTAGTATTTGGATTGCGCCATGGCAGGTTTAGTAGGCATCGACGTCGGCGGCACGTTCACCGACCTGTTCTATTCCCGCGACGGCCGTAGCGTTGATGCGGTGCTGAAGGTGCCGTCAACGCCTGACGACCCAAGCCGCGGCCTGATCGATGCCCTCGATGCTGCCAACATCAAGCCCTCTGAGCTCGACGTGATCCTGCATGGCACCACAATCGCCACCAATGCCGTCATCGAGCGGCGCGGTGCCCGTTGCGCATTAATTACCAGCACCGGCTTCCGTGACGTCCTCGAACTCGGCCGCCGCGACCGGCAGCAAATGTACGGCCTCACGGGCGTGCAGCAACCGCTGATCCCCCGCGCCATGCGATGGGAAGTCAACGAGCGCTGCGACCAGCATGGCACTGTGCTCACCCCCCTCGACGAAGCGCATCTGAAGAAACTCGCCGACGCCCTCGCTAAAGAAGAGATCGAGGCCGTCGTCGTCTCGTTCCTGCACGCCTATGCCAACAGCACCCACGAAGAGCGTGCGCGCGACATCCTGCGCAAGGCCAACCCGAAGTGGGAAATCGTCATCTCCAGCGATGTGGTTCGTGAGTACTACGAGTTCGAGCGCACCAGCACTGCCGCTGTACAAGGCTATCTCCAGCCACTCGTCTCGCGCTATGCCCGCAACCTCACCGAACGTCTCGAAGCCCTCGGTTTCAAGCGCCAGACCCTGGTGATGCAGTCGAACGGCGGGCTCGTACCGCTGGCTCAACTGTCGACGCGCGCGGCTAACATCGTCCGCTCCGGACCCGCCGCCGGCGTCATGGCCGCAGCCAAGCTTGCCCACGAAGCCGGCTTCGATCACATCATCACCGGCGACATGGGTGGCACCAGCTACGACGTTGCCGTCGTCGTCAAAGGCGAACCCCGCATCGCCGAGACCACAGAATTAGATTTTCGCATTCCCCTCCGCCTGCCGATGATCGACGTGCACACCATAGGTGCCGGCGGTGGCAGCATCGCTTATCTCGATCGCGGCGGCACACTTCAAGTCGGCCCGCGCAGCGCCGGCGCCGTTCCGGGTCCCATCTGCTTCGGCCGCGGCGGTACCGAACCCACCGTCACCGACGCCAACGCCGTGCTCGGCCGCATCAACGCCGAACATCCCATCGGCATGAAGCACCTCACCCGCTTGGATGTGGAGGGTGCCCGCAAAGCCATGGCCGCGCTCGGCTTGAAAATCGACCTCGGCATTGAAGCCACCGCCGAAGCTATCCTGACCATCGTCAATCACGTCATGGCCCGCCGCACACGCCTGCTCACCGTCGAACAAGGCCACGATCCGCGTGACTTCGCCTTCGTGGTGTTCGGCGGCGCCGGTCCACTGCATGGCGCAGCGATCATGCGCGAAGTCGGCATCAAGACTATGCTGTTGCCGCCGCATCCGGGCGTTCTGTGTGCCCTCGGCTGCGCCGTCGCTGACATCCGCTACGATCTCTCACAAACGGTTGAGCGCCCCGTGCGGGAGCTCGCCGCAAACTTCGTCCGCGATGTACTGACCAAGCAGCGCAGCGCCGGCATGCAGCGCCTTGAAGAGAGCGGCACCCCACTCCTCTCCACACACGCAACGCACGCTGCCGAAATGTCCTATCAGGGCCAGATCCACACCCTGCGCGTCACCCTTGAGCCGCAGTGGAGCGCCGACCAGATGATCGCCGCTTTCGAGCGCGTCTACGCGCAAGAGTATGGCAACACACTGCCGGGCATTCCCGTCGGCGTCGTCGGCCTCAAGACCAGCGTCTACGGCGTCCGCCAGAAGCCGACCGTCGCCCCGCCGGCACCCGCCGCCGACGGCCGCCCTGCGAAACCGCGCGCCAACCGCGACGTGTACTTCGGCCGTTGGATCGCCACCCCCATCTACGACCGCCGCGATCTGCTGCCCGGCATGACCTTCCTCGGCCCGGCCATCATCGAGCAGTCCGATACTACCAGCGTCATCGAGCCCGGCATGACGGCGCGCGTGGATGCCCACAACAACCTTTTGATCGAGGTGGCGTGATGGATCCGGTCACTCTAGCCGTTGTCCGCGGCGCTCTTGAGCAAATCGCCGACGAGATGGATCTCCATCTCATCCGCGCGGCACTGTCGCCGATCATTTCGGAAACCAACGATTGCGCGCACGGACTCTATGACCCCGTCAGCGGCGAAACCATCGCCCAAGGGGGCTATGGCTTGCCGATGTTCCTCGCCAACATGCAGTTCACGGTTCAACGCCTTATCGTCATCGCCAACGCGCGCGGCGGCTTCAAGCCCGGCGACATCTGGATCACCAACGATCCCTATCTCAGCGGCACGCATCTCAACGATATCGTGTTGGTCGCGCCGCACTTCGTCGACGGCAAGCTGTTTGCGCTGTTCGCCAATACCGGCCACTGGATGGACATGGGCGGCAGCGCGCCCGGCGGCTGGGTGCCCACCGCCCGCGAGATCCACCAGGAAGGCATCATCATCCCGCCGCTGAAGCTGTTCGAGGGCGGCCAGCGCAACGAAGCCGTCGTCGCCATGATCACCGCGAACGTGCGGTTGCCCCAGCAATTGCTTGGCGATCTCGCCGCCATGACCAACGTCTTCAATACGGGTCGCAAGGGGCTCGACACACTCGTCGGCCGCTATGGCGTGGAGACTCTGCAAGGCTGCATCACCGAAATGATGCGCCGCTCTGAAGCTGAGATGCGAAGTTACATCGCCGAAATTCCGGACGGCACTTACACAATCACCGACTACTTCGACAACGATGGCGTCGTGGACGCCCCACTCATCGTCAAACTCGCCGTCACCGTGTCCGGCTCCGATCTGCATTTCGATTTCACCGGCACCTCGCCCGCCGCCGTCGGCCCCATGAATATTTCCGACGCGACGGCGAAATCCCTGTGCTTCGTCGCCCTCAAGCACATCTTCCCCGACGTGCCGGTCAACGGCGGCGCCTTCCGCCCGACGCGTTTCACCATCCCCAAGGGCTGCATTCTGGCCGCCGAGTACCCCGTCGCCGTCGGCGGCACGACCGATGTCACCCAACGCGTCGTCGACGTTGTCTTCGGCACGCTGGCGCAAGCGGTTCCGGCGATCGTGCCCGCTGCACCTTTTGGCACCACCGGTGTTGCGACGGTCTCCGGCCACCATCCCAAGACCGGCAACTACTTTGTCGCCGTCTATCCCTATCCGGGCGGCTACGGCGGCAGCGCCGTCTCCGACGGTCTCGTCAACGGCACTCCGCCCGGCTCGATGGCCAAATTCATGTCGGTGGAGATGAGCGAACATCGTTATCCCGTGCGCTTCCGTTATCTCGGCATCCGCTCGGGTTCGGGCGGCCCCGGTCGCCATCGCGGCGGCTGCGGGACTGAGTATGGCATCGAGACGCTGTCCGCCTGCCTCATCTCCATTCTAGGCGATCGCGTCGATCACGCACCGTTCGGTGTTGAAGGCGGCGGCGAGGGCGCACCCAACCGCGTGTCGCTTGAAACCGGCGGCAAGAGCTGGGTCCCACCCATGCGCTCCAAGGCCGAGAAAGTGCCGTTCAAGAACGCCGACAGCTTCCATCTGGCCTCACCTGGCGGTGGCGGTTTCGGCGATCCGTTCGAGCGCGATCCAGCAGCAATTGAAGCCGACCTCAATGACGGCATGATCGATCTCGCTACAGCAGAAAAGCAGCACGGCATCGTCGCCGTGATCGAACGCACGATCCTCGACCGGCCCGTCTATCGCGTCGATGCACAACGAACACGCCACAACCGTAGCGCCATCCTTTCGGCGCGCAAACGTACAGCCTGAGCAGCCCCAAGACCAAACCGTTCAAAAGCATCACCCAGGAGGAAAGTATGAAACTCACCAGACGGACATTCGGCGGCGTCGTTGCCGGCGCAGTGGCAACAACCAGCGCCCCCAGCGCCTACGCCCAAGGCACCACGATCAAAATCGGGGCCGTAAACCCCTATTCTGGCCCCATGGCGCAATACGGCGATGAACTCTCGCTCTGCTTCGAACTCGCTACCGAGCAGGCCAACGCAGCCGGCGGCGTGCTTGGCCGCAAACTCGAGATCGTCCGCGCCAGCGCCACGAATGCGCAGGAAGGTATTGCCGCTGTCGAACAGCTGGTCGGCCGCGACAAGGTCGATGTTCTCATCGGCACCTATGTCTCCGCCATTTCCAACGCCGCCAGCGAGGCGGCACTCAACAACGGCAAACTCTACTGGGAAACCAACGCCCTGGCTCGCGATCTGACCGACCGCGGCCTGCCAAACTACGCGCGCTCCGGACCCTCGAGCAACGAGTTCGCCGCCCGCTCAGTGGAAGGTGCCGTCAAAATCGTCGCCGCAAAACTCAACAAGACAGCCAAGGACCTCAAGGTCTGGATCGAGCACGAAGATAGCGCCTACGGCACCTCCGTCTTCAAGGAACAGGATCGCCTGTTCAAGGAAGCCGGTGTCACCTACGGCGTTGGCACGCACAGCGCGCGCGCCATCGATCTGACCGACTCGATCCTGCGCGCCAAGAACGCCGCACCCGATGTCTGGATGAGCACCGGCTACGTCGGCGACACCAACCTGTTGCTGCGCGCCGCCCGCGATCAAGGTTTCAAGCCACCGGCGATCATTCTGCTCGGCGTCGGCGACACCAAGGAAACGCTCGATGCACTCGGCAAGGAATACCTTGAAGGCATGCTGCTCATTTCCTATGCGCGTCCTGACGTCAACGAAGCCTACAGCCCTGGCGCAGCCGCCTTCCTCAAGCTCTATCGCGACAAGTTCAAGCGCGAGCCGATTGCACCGCAGGGGATGAACGCCTTCGTCGGCGCGAAGATCCTAATCGAAGCGATCGCCAAAGCCGGCGGCACAGAATACGAAAAGGTCATCAAGGCAGCCGCCAGCTTCGACAAGCCGCTCGGCACCTACGAGGCCGGTTACGGCATCAAGTTCAACGAAAAAATGCAGAACACGCGCGCGTTCCCCGTGATCGCCCAATGGCAGAACGGGCAAGTAAAGGCCGTGTTCCCCGACGCCGCCGCAGGTGGCGTAGCCATCGTCAATATCCCGCGGGCGTGACCAACACGTGAGCCGGTGGAGCGCAACCGCGCCCCACCGGCGTTGATCTGCAGGATTGCGCGCTGGATCGTGTCATGACCGAATTTTTCAACATCATCGCCGTTGGCCTGCTGCTGGGTGGCATTTACAGCCTCGTCGCGGTGGGCCTCAATCTCATCTTCGGCGTCGTGCGCATCGTCAATTTTGCGCAGGGCGAGTTCGTCATGCTCGGCATGTACGGGACGTTCGCAGCCCAAATGGCACTCGGCTTCGATCCGTATATTGCCCCGGTCATCGTCGTGCCGTTGCTGTTCGCGCTTGGGTGCGCTGTCTACTGGCTATTGCTCCGCCCGCTGCAGGGCGAACCGATGATGCAGGTCTTCGCCACCTTCGGCCTGCTAATGGCGCTTGAGAACGTCGTGCTCGCTGTCACCCGCGGCGTCGGCTACTCGGTCAACTCGGCGCTCTCACAGGTCTCGATCAAGCTCGGCCCGCTGCAGATCGGCCTCACCCGCGTCATCGTTTTGACCGCCGCCACCGCCGTTGCTATCGCGCTTGGCTGGTATCTCAAAACCTCGCTACCGGGCAAAGCCATCCGCGCTATCGCGCAAGACCGGCGCGCAGCCCGCTTGATGGGCATCAACGTTGACCGCATGTACATGATCAGCTTTGGCATCGGCACCGCGCTCGCCGGTCTCGCCGGCTGCCTGCTTGCACCGCTCTATACGATGTCACCGCAGATCGGTGCCAACTTCATTATGCCCGCCTTCGCCGTTGTCGTGCTTGGTGGTCTCGGCAGTGTGGCTGGTGCTTATGCCGGCGGTATCATCGTCGGCCTGACAGAAGCACTCGCCGGCTACTATCTCGATCCCGCCCTCAAGCAAGCGGTACTATTCATGGTCTTCATCATTGTGTTGTTGGTGCGTCCGCAAGGGCTGTTCGGCATCGCCGGCGCCGAGGAGGTCGGTCTCCGTGAAGAACACTGAAACACCAACCATGCTGCCGCCCGGGGCCTACATTCGAACGCTCCGGCGCGAGCTGCCAGTAACAGCTGCCGTCGTAGCTGCTATGGCCGCACTGGTGATCCTTTTTGCCGGTGACAGCTTCTCGCTCAACATCCTGGCGACGACGTTCCTGTTCGCCGGCCTGGCAACGGCGTGGAACATCATTGGCGGCCTCGGCGGTCAATTCTCGCTCGGGCATAGCGTATTTTTCGCCACCGGTGCCATCATCAGCGCCAATCTCTTTCTCGTCTTCCAACTCTCGCCGTGGCTGTCACTACCGCTGGTCGCGGCCGTTGCTGCGCTCCTGAGCGTCGCTGTGTCATGGCCTGTATTCCGGCTGCGCGGGCCTTTCTTCTCGATCGCAACAATGGCACTCACCGAGGTCGCTTTGGCATTGGCGATCTACTTCGACAGATTCACTGGCGGTGCCCGCGGCCTCTCGATTCCGTTCCGCCTGGGTCTCGAGAATATGATCTTTCGCGACCGGTTTTCTTACGCGCTCTTGATGGTCGGATATTTAGCCTTGACCTTGCTCGTGATGGCCATCGTGACGCGCTCACGCCTCGGTTACTCGCTGCAGGCCGTTCGCGACAACGAGGATGCCGCAATGGCATCGGGCATCGATGTCTTGCGCACCAAACTTGCCGGCATGGCCATCAGCGCGGCGCTCACCGCCGTTGGCGGTACATTGTTCCTGATGTTCGTGCGCGTGGTCGATCCGCCGACCTTGTTCTCATTATTCGACGTCGGCGTGAAAGTCGCCATGATCGCACTCGTTGGCGGCATCGGTACCATTTATGGCCCGTTGTTGGGTGCACTATTTTTGGTGCCACTCGAAAGCTACTTGCGCGCGCAACTCGGTGGCTCAGTGCCTGGTGGCAACTTGATCGCACTCGGCGTGGTTCTCATGCTGACCGCACTGTTCCTGCGCCGTGGCATCTTCGGCGCCGTGCAATCCGCCTGGCACCGTCTGCGGAGACCGGCATTATGACCGCAGCATTCCTCGACGTCAGATCGGCCTCAAAACACTTCGGCGGTCTTAAAGCTGTCGATGACGTGAGCTTCGCCATCGCCCCCGGTGAATTGGTCAGCATCATCGGCCCCAATGGTGCCGGCAAGACGACGCTGTTTAACTTGCTGACTGGCCAGCTCGCGCCGTCCGGCGGGTCGGTCCACTTCAAGGGCCACGACATCGGCCGCCTGCGCCCCAACCAGCGCGCGCGCCTTGGTTTCGGGCGCACGTTCCAGATTTCACAAACTCTCACGTCGATGAGCGTTCTGGAAAACGGCATGATCGGCGCGTTTCTCCATCATCGTGGTCTTGAGGCTGCCGCAGCCAAAGCGTGGTCCGCACTCGAGCAGGTCGGGCTCGCCAACCGCGCCGCCTTCAAAGCCGGTGAACTCACACTGGGCGAGCGGCGCCGTCTTGAAGTGGCCCGCGCGCTCGCCATGGAACCAGAAGTGCTGCTGCTCGACGAGGTCATGGCTGGTCTCAATCAGACTGAAGTCCAGGAAATCATCGATCTGGTGCAGCGGCTCAACGCAACGGGCGTCACGTTCCTTGTCATCGAGCACAATCTGAAAGTCGTGCGCGCGTTCTCGCGCCGCGTCATCGTGCTCAATCGCGGCCAGTTGCTTGCAGAGGGATCAGCGGCCGATGTGCTCGCCAATCCCGAGGTCATCCAGGCCTACGTCGGCAAGAAAGGAATGTGACAATGCAGCCGCACCTGTCCGTCCAAAACCTCCACGCCGGTTATGGCGACGTGGCTGTGCTGCATGGCATCTCGTTCGACGTCGCCCACGGCGCGATCGTTGCTATCGTCGGCGCCAATGGTGCCGGCAAGACCACGTTGCTATCATCCATCGCCGGGCTCAATCGCGCCTCCGCCGGCCAGATTCTATTTGCGGGAAACGACATTGCCCATCGCCGCGCCGACGAGCTGCCCGAGCAAGGCCTTGCCCTGGTGCCCGAAGGGGGCCGGCTGTTTCCGTTTATGACCGTGCGGGAAAATCTGGAGCTCGGTGCCTATGCCCGCTCGTCGCGCGCCCACATTGCCCAGCGCCTCGACGAGGTGCAGGAGATCTTCCCCATCCTCAAGGACCGCCAATCGCAGATGGCTGGCAAACTCTCGGGCGGCGAACGGCAGATGTGTGCCATCGCCCGCGCGCTGATGAGTAAACCCAAGTTGCTGATGCTTGATGAGCCATCCGTTGGGCTATCGCCGCTGATGGCCGAGCGCGTTCTCGAAACCGTCGCCAAACTGGCCGCTGGCGGCGGCTTGACGGTGATCATTGTGGAGCAACGGGTCACCGAAGTCCTCGAAATCGCCCATGAAGCGCACATTCTTGACCATGGACGGATCGCCCAATCGGGCTCTGCCCGGACAATGTTGACCGATCCAATGGTCCAGGAAACCTACATGGGACTGTAAATGTCTGATCATTTAGCGTAAGATCGACCAAACAACGGATCGAGACGCGCTTGGAAAGTTCCACGACGCGTCGCAGAGCGGACTGGCCCATCACATGTCGACCCCCACGACTACCAGCGCGCTCATTTCCCCCGTCGTCGTTCCCAAGGCGTCCGACGTCCTCGCTTCGCGGCTCCGCGACCTGATCATTAGCGGACATTTCGCGCCCGGCGATTTCCTGCCCTCCGAGCGCGAACTGGTCACCGAGTCCAAGCTCAGCCGCACGTCCGTGCGCGATGCCCTGCGCGTCCTCGAATCCGACGGGCTGATCTCGACCAAGGTCGGCCGCGCTGGCGGCTCCATGGTGACCCTGCCTGGCCGCGCATCAGTAGCGCGCTCCGTGGAGTTATTTGTCAGAACACATGGCGTGCGATTAGATTCCTTGCTCGAATGCCGGGTCGCCGTGGAGCCCACCCTGGCACGCCTTACAGCCCGCCACCGCACCAAACCTCAGCTCGACGAAATGAGCGCGTTGCACGAGCGTTTCGCCGCCTCAGTCGACGATGTCTCGGCCTACAAGCGTCTCAATCTCGAATGGCATTTGGCTGTCGCGCGATCCAGCGGGAACGAGCCGCTCATGGCCTTGATGGAGGCCATCTCCATGCCAATCCGCGACGCGCAGGATTACCAGCATGTGACGACACCGGAACTCCGGGCCCAAGCCGTCAAGGCACACACCGTCATCCTCAAGGCCATTCGCGACAAAGACGAAGATGCGGCTTTCAAGCGCATGGAGCGTCACGTTAGCGCCTATCGTGACGTCGCCACCGCCAATAGCGCGGCTGCCTGACCTTTATCTAGACTTGGTCAACCTCATAAATTATCAGACCAATACTGCGCGTACACGCGTAGCGTACTGTCGGGAGGATTATTGCCATGCCGCTGCACCCTGCGCTGCAAGCCATGCTGGACAAGGCCGCAGCGATGGGCCTGCCGCCCATGCACAAAGTCCCCATCGACGCGATCCGCGCCACCGATCTTGCCCGTTACAACATTGGCGTCCCCCAGGACGACGTTGCCTCGACTGAGGACCGCATGATCCCCGGCCCACGGGGCGATATCCGTATTCGGATCTATCGGCCCGACCGAGGGCACAGCCACCCGCTCACCGTATTCTTCCACGGCAGCGGCTTCTGTATCTGCAGCATCGATACGCATGATGCTATGTGCCGCCAGATCAGCCGGCGCGGCCGCTCAGTCGTTGTCTCGGTCGACTATCGGCTGGCACCTGAGAACCCGTTCCCAGCAGCCCCCGATGACTGCCATACAGCCACGCTTTGGGCAGCCAAGAACGCGCAAAGCCTCGGTGCCAATCCGGCCCGGCTTGCCGTCTGCGGCGACAGCGCCGGTGCCACCATGGCCACCGTCGTCGCCCGCCGCTTCCGCGACGAAGGTGGCCCGGCAATCAAGGCACAAATGCTGTTGTATCCTGTCACAGACCACTACTCAGTCGCGCACCCCTCCTACACCCAGCGTGGCGAAGGCTGCGGGCTAACGGCCGAAGGTATGAACCGCTTCTGGGACCTCTATCTGCCACACGCCGAAGACGCGGCGAACCCCGACGCCTCCCCATTGCGCGCGAAGAGCCTCGCTGGCCTGCCGAAGGCGTACGTCATCACCGCTGAATACGATCTGCTGCGCGATGAGGGCGAGGCTTATGCGCATCGACTGAAAGCTGCAGGTGTCCCCGTCGAATTGACGCGATACACCGACATGAACCACGGCTTTCTCAACTGGGTCGGCTTGTTCGACCGCCCGACCGAGGCCATGGATGCGCTGGCGTCATGGATGCGCCGTTCCTTGTGATACAAACACAGTACGCTATGACCCTGGAATGGACTGCAGGACAACGGTCTCTGGTCACCGGTAAAGGCCCGGCCTGGTACTATTCACGGCTTCAAACTCGACCCATCCCTTTTTTCCTCCTTCTAACGGCAAGCTGCAGTTTTAACTGCCGAAAGACTGCTGGAAGACATATCCCAATCGACGGCGAGCCATCCGGTAACGGGCATAGCCAGCCGCGCGCCAGCGTGGCACGGGTGGCGCAACTCATCCGACTGCGCAAGGCCATCCGTGACCGCGACAAGTGCATCCACGTCTAGGCCCACACAAGACCAGCGCTTTTTGGCGGGCCTGGTCGGCCTCACGTTTCTTATGAACGCCATCGGCCGCGGCGTGACCGAAACGTTCGCGGTTTACCTGCTGCCGGTCGAAGCCACTCTCGGTGTTGATCGAGCCCAGATCGCAGCCACCTACTCCATTTACATGCTCGCCTATGGACTTTCTGCGCCGTTCGTGGGGCAGCTGATTGACCGCATGGGAGCACGCGTCTGTTACGCAACGGGATTGATTTCTCTCGGCCTCGGCACTCTCATCGGCGCACATGCCGACACGATATGGCAATATTATCTTGGCGTCGGTATCCTCGGTGGATTTGGGGCAGCCGGCCTCAGCATGGTCGCCGCATCGAGCCTGCTCAGCCGCTGGTTTTCGGCGCGCCTCGGCACCATGTCTGCTGTGCCCTACGCAGCGGTCGGTGCCGGCATGCTGGTGTTTCCACCGTTGACCCAATGGTTGTTGGCAACACATGACTGGCGCACGGTGCAGACATGGCAAGGGATGTTTGTGCTTGCGATCGTGCCGCTGCTTTTCCTGCTGCCGATGACCCGCTACAACGCTGGTTCAGACGCTTGGCGCGATCTCAAAATCAAAACCGCCGCTAGCTTGGCAGCCTCCGGCGCAGCCGGTTGGACGGTCTCAGCCGCCGCCCGCACACGGGCTTTCTGGATGCTATTCCTTGCCTATTTCGCTACCTCGTTCGCCGCCTACAGCGTGCTGCCGCATTCGGTTGCTTTCTTGGTCGAGCGTGGCTTTGCACCGCAGGTCGCGGCCTGGGCGTTTGGCGCCACGGGCGTACTCTCCGTCATCGGCATCATGGCGATGGGGTGGCTTTCCGACCGTATCGGCCGCCTACCGATTGTGACGCTATCTTACATCATGACGATCATCGGCATCCTGAGCCTGCTCGCGGTTGAAGCCAGTTCGTCCCTGGTGTTCGTATATGGTTTTGTACTGTGTTTCGGTCTCATGCAGGGCGCAAGGGGACCGATCCTGGTCGCCCTCGTCGCCAAGATTTTCGTTGGCGGTTCGGTTGGCGCGATCTTTGGCACGTTGTCGCTGGCGCTCGGACTGGGTGCCGGTGCCGGCAGCCTGATCTCCGGCGCGCTGCATACCCACACCGGGAGCTATGGCCTGTCGTTTGCTATAGCCGCAATGGCCGCCGGCGTCGGTCTCGCCACGTTCTGGCTGGCACCCAGCCTGCGTCACGAGCGGCTCGGGCCACCGGAACCATTGGGCAGCGCGCCACCGGTCCACCAAAACTCATAGTCACCTGCGGCATCGGCCCTGTTGCGACGTACGATCAGATACGGCAAGCAGAACCGAGCGCAAATGCTGAACCGGAGGCATGCTATTTCCGATCTTGTCGTCAACATGACGAACGTCCGCTTCACTTGGCCGGGCAGCCGCCGCTTTGCGATCTCGATCAAAGCATTCAGCCTCGCACGCGGAGAGCGCCTCCTATTGCTCGGCCCCTCAGGCAGCGGGAAGTCAACCTTTCTGAGCCTCCTTGCCGGGATCGTCGTTGCCGATCAAGGGGCCGTCACGGTGCTTGGGACTGATCTCGATAAGCTTTCCGGAACCGCGCGCGACCGTTTCCGTGCCGAGCACTTCGGCATCATCTTCCAGCAATTCAACCTGCTGCCCTACGCGTCGGTCCTCGACAATACGATGCTGCCATTGTCATTTGCGCCAAGCCGTCGCGCACGCGCCGCAGCAGCCGGTTCAGCTGAATCCAAAGCCCGCAGCCTTCTGGTCACACTTGGCCTAGATGCGTTGATGATTGACGGCGCTCGCGCAGCGTCCCTCAGCGTCGGGCAGCAGCAGCGCGTGGCAGCCGCGCGCGCACTCATAGGCGCGCCAGAGCTCATCATAGCAGACGAGCCGACCTCATCACTCGACCGGGCGCACCAACTGGCCTTTCTCGATCTGCTGTTCGCCGAACTCGATACAGCCGGTACATCACTCATCATGGTCAGCCACGACGAGACACTCGCGTCCCGTTTCAGCCGTATCGTGCGCCTCGATGAAATTGCAGACATCGAGACCGGGGCGGCCGCATGATCATCCAACGGCTCGCACTCCAATCGCTTCGCAACCGCGCCGGCACAGCGTTTCTGACCGCACTTGCGATTGCCCTCAGTGTCATGCTGCTCCTCGGCGTCGAACGCGTGCGCAACGGTGCGCGGCAAAGCTTCGCCGACACCATCTCCGGCACCGATCTGATTGTCGGTGCGCGCTCAGGAAGCCTGAACCTGCTGCTTTATTCGGTTTTCCGCATTGGCAATGCGACCAACAACATTACCTGGGCGTCACTGTCTGACATCACCAAATCGCCCGACGTTGCCTGGGTCGTGCCGCTATCGTTGGGCGATACGCACCGCGGATTCCGCGTTCTTGGCACGACGGCTGACTATTTCAAGTTCTACAAATATCGGCGTGGACAGCCGCTCAGCTTTTCCGCTGGCGCACCCTTCTCTGACCTGTTCGATGCCGTCATCGGCGCCGATGTGGCAGCTACGCTGAACTACAAACTTGGCGACCCCATGGTAGTGGCGCACGGCCTAGGCAATGTCGCATTCGTTCAGCACGACGACAAACCGTTCCGCGTCGCAGGCATTCTATCCAAAACCGGCACCCCCGCTGACCGCACGGTGCATGTCAGTCTGGGGGCCATCGAAGCCATTCACGCAGATTGGCAATCCGGCGCACGCGACCCCAGCCAGACCGTGACCGCCGACGAGGTACGAAAGCGCGACTTAGCACCCAAAGCCGTCACCGCAGCCTTGGTCGGCCTCAGATCCAAAATCGCCACATTCAAATTCCAGCGCGCGGTCAACGCGTATCCCCAGGAACCGCTCAGCGCGATCCTGCCGGGTGCGGCGCTGCAGGAACTTTGGGGGCTCGTTAGCACAGCCGAGATTGCTCTCTCAGCCGTGTCGATCATGGTCGTCGTGACGGCTTTGATCGGCCTGATCACCATGATTTTAACCAGTCTCAATGAGCGCCGCCGTGAGATGGCGATCCTGCGATCAGTCGGTGCGGGCCCCAAAACGATTTTGGGCCTCCTCGTAACCGAGGCTGGCCTGCTGGTGCTCGCCGGGATCGCCATGGGCATCGCCGGCCTTTATCTCGCCTTGCTTGCGCTGCAACCCGTCATTGACCGATGGTTCGGGCTGTACATTCCATTGACCGCGCCATCGGCCTACGAATTGGGACTGCTGAGCGCGATCCTGGTAGCCGGGCTGTTAGCCGGGCTGCTGCCAGCGCTCAGAGCCTACCAGTTATCATTGGCGGACGGCATGATGGTGCGGACGTGACCAAGGCACACCTGACACGGCGACACATCGCGACAGCTGCCGCAACGCTCGGGATCGCACTCTTGAGTGGGGTGCACTCACACGCCGCCACCGACGCACCACAGAACATCACATGGGCCACACTCGTCCCCGCTGACAAACCGCAGGTGCGTGCGCCCAAACCCTTCTTTTCCGGCGCGACACCTACGCTGCCCGGTCAGGCTGCGCCTGGTGGCACAAGTCATGAGCCATCGACTGCGCCGGGCGATGCGAAGTGGATGTCGGGTGCCAGCAAAGCGCCCGCCGGCAATGCACCCGCGCCGGTCGTGACTGAACTCAACGGCAAGCGCGTGCGGATCGGCGGTTATGTCGTCCCGCTCGATTTCGATGCAACCAAAGTGACTGAATTTCTTCTCGTGCCGTTCGTCGGTGCCTGCATCCACGTGCCGCCACCACCAGCCAATCAGATCGTCTATGTCAAAGCGCCAAAGGGGGTCACGATCAAAGGCCAGTTCGATCCGGTCTACGTCACCGGGACGCTTTCGACAGAGGGTCAGTTCACCGGCCTTGCCGATACCGGCTACAGCCTTGCAGCTGAAGCAGTGGACGTAAAAGTGGACTAATCAAACGCGACGACAACGCAAGGGCTTGACCATGTGCTCGAAATTCGACACCGCTGTTGCAATCACTGCATTCACAACGGCCATTCTTGGTGCAACCATTGCATCCGCACAGGATACGCGACGCGAACTCGGCGCGCATCAGCATGGCCAAGGCACGCTCGACGTTGCCATCGAAGGCAACAAACTGACGCTAGAGTTCCGCGCGCCAGGCGACGATATTGTGGGCTTTGAAGGCAAAGCAAAAACCGCGAAGGCCAAGCAAGCGCTCGCCGCCGCGCTCGCGATACTTGAAAAACCGCTCGCACTCTTCATTTTACCTGACGCAGCGCAATGCACTGTGGTGTCAGCAAAAGCGAAGGTTGGCGCTGATGATGATCATGCGCATGGCCATGGGAAGCCGAAGTCAACAAAATCGCCCGCTGCCAAGCATGATCACGCCCAAAGCGAGCACTCGGAGTTCCACGCCGACTACGTGCTGACTTGCGCCCAGCCGTCCCTCGCAGCATCAATCGACTTTGGATATTTCAAGCTGTTTCCAAAAGCCGAGAAGGTTGGCGTGCAGATCATCGCGCCTAAGGGACAAACGTCTGCCCAAGCGACACCGGCCAAGCCACGCGTTGAATTCGGTGCGCTTGTAAAGTAGCGCCGACCGAACGTCAGTCCTTAGCCTCACGCTTCGCCTTCAAGATCTCGGCCGTGCGGATATCGATGTACTGGCCGCAGACCTTCACCAATTCTTCAATCTTGCCCTCGAAGAAATGGTTCGCGCCCGGCACAATTTCGTGCTGCAGCTTGATGCCGCGCTGCACCTTGGTTTTGACGCTCATTTCGGCAACAGACGCTGTCGGCACGACCTTATCTTTGTCGCCGTTGATGAGCAGCCCCGACGCCGGACACGGTGCCAGAAACGAGAAGTCGTAGAGGTTGGCCGGCGGTGCGATGCACACAAAGCTGTCCACTTCGGGCCGGCGCATGAGCAGTTGCATCGCGATCCAAGTGCCAAACGACACGCCGACGATCCAGCAGCAGCTGGTGTCCTGGTTCTGCAGCTGCAGCCAGTCGAGCGCCGACGCCGCGTCTGACAGCTCACCAGGCCCATTGTCAAAGTAGCCCTGACTGCGCCCAACGCCGCGAAAATTAAAGCGCAGGGTCGAGAACCCGCGGTCCACGAAGGCATAGTACATCGCATAGACAATCTGGTTGTTCATCGTTCCGCCGAGCTGCGGATGGGGATGCAAAACCATGGCGATCGGTGCGTGTGGCCGGCCTTCGTGGTGGTAACGCGCTTCAAGGCGACCAACAGGGCCGTTAATCATCAGTTCGGGCATGAGGTGCAGGCCTTCAAGTTGGCGCCGAGTTCGAGCCGACGGCGCGCCGTAAGAGAATTAAAGACGGTGCAGAAGATACTTGACTTCGCCGCTCGGAATTTTCATATAGCCAGCAGCTTGGAACGGTTCCAATTCCGATCCCGCTGCAGCGTCGAAGCCGGTTTCCCCCGACCGGACGCCCACTCAGGGTGTCGATCTGCGTTCCTTTAGCATGACAGGGGGTAACGAATGCAAGCTTTTGGCATGCGCCGTTACGGCCAATGTGGGCTGTTCTGGCATGCACGAGAGGTTTGCAGGCGGAATCCTGGAGTAGTGTGGCGTGGAATTGAACACCCGAGGCCGCTATGCGGTGATGGCGATGGCCGATTTGGCCCGCTTTTGCGCCGATGCACCGTCCGCCCCGCTGTCCGGCATTGCCGAGCGGCAGATGATCTCACTGGCCTATTTGGAACAACTTTTTGGCAAACTGCGCCGTGCGGGCCTCGTTGAAAGCGTGCGCGGCCGCGCGGGCGGCTATCGCCTAGCCCGACCCGCGAGCACCATAACAGTCGCCGACGTCATGGCCGCAGTTGCCGAGAGCACTGACATGACACGCTGCGGGATCGATGCAGGCGAACCATGCCTTGCCGGCAAACGCTGCCTGACCCACGGGCTGTGGGATGCGCTTGGCGATCACATCGATCAATTCCTCTCAGGGATTACGCTGCAGCAAGTCGTCAACGGTGCCGTCGGACGCAGCAATCCTGGCATGCCGCCGCCCGCCGTTGTTTTCACGGGTGGCGTTGTGACACGCACCTGACCTTTTCATGCCAGATTCATCCCAGAACATCGATTGATTGCACCAGAACAGATGACGGCCCGCCGCACATATCTTGACTACAACGCCAGCGCCCCGCTGCGGCCGGAAGCGCGCGCGGCGATGCTTGCAGCGCTGGAGCTTGTCGGAAACCCGTCGTCGGTACACGCCGAAGGCAGGGAGGCGCGGGCAGTTATTGAATGCGGACGGCAAAGCGTTGCCAAACTTGTTGGTGCGCGGCCGGGCGACGTGGTCCTTACCAGCGGCGCATCTGAAGCGAATGCGACCGTACTCGCGGGCGGCTGGGACACTGTGTTTCTCTCGGCTCTTGAGCACGACAGCGTCCGCGCCTCGGCAAAAAAGAGTGGCGCACGGCTGATCGACGTGCCGGTTGACCGGGATGGGGCCTTCGATGCCGGTGCATTCGCTGACCGCGTCCTCAGCTGCAATATAGCCGCGTCAGGGCGTTCCTTAGTCTGCCTACAACTTGCCAACAACGAAACGGGCGTTATCCAGCCGGTTTCCGAGGTTGCGGCGTTTGCTCGCGCCCATGGCCTGCGCGTCCACTGCGACGCGGTGCAGGCACCCGGACGCACACCCGTCAATTGCGCAGCTCTGGGCGTAGATTTTCTGACCATCTCGGCTCACAAGTTAGGTGGCCCCAAAGGGGTCGGTGCACTCGTCATCGTCGATGGCGCGCCTTTAGCAGCATTAGTCGCGGGCGGCGGTCAAGAACGCGGTCGGCGTTCCGGCACTGAGAACGTTGCTGCCATCGCTGGCTTCGGCGCGGCGGCGGAAGCAGCGCATCGTGACCTGGTACAAATCCATCGGGTTGGCGCTTTACGCGATAGACTGGAAACCGGCATTGGCGTTTTGACACCCGAAACCGTTGTCATTGGCCACACTCAAAATCGCCTCGTCAACACCACGTGCGTCGCTTTGAGCGGACTCACCGCCGAAACGGCCGTGATCCGCCTTGATCTGGCGGGCGTTGCTGTCAGTGCAGGCGCAGCCTGCTCGTCTGGCAAGGTCGGTACCAGCGCATCCTTGCTGGCCATGGGACTTCAACCAGCGCTCGCGCGCGCCGCCATTCGAATAAGCCTTGGCTATGGAACGACTGCCGACGATGTGACGGCCTTTCTCGCCACCTGGAAACACCTCACCGTGGCGCGCGAACGCGCCGCCTGAACTGACACCCCGCGGCACGCGCAAGCGCCCGCAAGGATTGAAGACATGGCCGCAGTCCAACAGACGATTGATCGGGTAAAAAGCCTCGATGTCGACCAGTATAAGTACGGCTTCGAGACCAACATCGAGAGCGATCTGGCACCCAAAGGCCTGAGCGAGGACATCGTCCGCTTCATCTCAGCCAAAAAGAACGAGCCGCAGTGGATGCTCGACTGGCGGCTGCAAGCTTATCGCCGTTGGCTGACCATGACCGAGCCGACCTGGGCCATGGTCAGCTATCCCAAAATCGATTTCCAGGATCTCTATTACTACGCAGCCCCCAAAGGCACCGACGGCCCAAAATCCATCGACGAAGTGGATCCCGAGCTACTCAAGACCTACGCCAAGCTCGGCATACCGTTGAAGGAACAGGAAATCCTCGCCGGCGTTCGCAAGCAGGGCGAACCGAGCATGCTCGAAGACGCGGACGGCTATGCCCAGATGGCCGGCAAGGTGGCTGTTGACGCCGTATTCGACAGCGTCTCTGTGGTGACCACATTCAAGAAGGAACTGGCCAAGGCCGGCGTTATCTTCTGCTCGATTTCAGAAGCCCTGAAAGAGCATCCCGAATTGGTCCGCAAATACCTCGGCACCGTGGTGCCGCAGTCAGACAATTACTACGCGGCCCTCAACTCGGCGGTATTTTCGGACGGCTCGTTTGTCTACATCCCCAAGGGCGTGCGCTGCCCCATGGAGCTGTCGACCTACTTCCGCATCAACGAGAAGAAGACCGGTCAGTTCGAGCGCACACTCATCATTGCGGAGGCAGGATCTTACGTCAGCTATCTCGAAGGCTGCACCGCCCCCATGCGTGACGAAAACCAGCTGCACGCTGCTGTTGTCGAACTCGTCTGCCTGGATGATGCGGAAATCAAATATTCCACCGTGCAGAACTGGT
Organism: Hyphomicrobiaceae bacterium; assembly: GCA_031379035.1. Taxonomy (GTDB): domain Bacteria; phylum Pseudomonadota; class Alphaproteobacteria; order Rhizobiales; family Hyphomicrobiaceae; genus JABFRJ01. The sequence continues at coordinate 43,651 of JANNEU010000317.1, forward strand.
ATCCTGGCGACAAGAACGGCAAGGGCGGCATCTATAACTTCGTCACCAAGCGTGGCGACTGCCGCGGCAAGAATTCGAAAATCTCATGGACCCAGGTCGAGACAGGATCGGCGATCACGTGGAAGTATCCCAGCTGCATTCTGCGCGGCGACGGCAGCCGCGGCGAGTTCTATTCGATCGCCGTTTCCAACGGCCGCCAGCAGGTCGATAGCGGCACCAAGATGATCCATCTCGGCAAGAACACATCGAGCCGCATTATCTCCAAGGGCATCGCGGCGGGATATTCGCAGAACACCTATCGCGGCCTTGTTTCTGCTCACCGAAAGGCAACCGGCACACGTAACTTCACCAACTGCGACAGCCTGCTGATCGGCGACAAGTGCGGTGCCCACACCGTGCCGTACATCGAAGCCAAAAATGCATCGAGCCACTTCGAGCACGAGGCCACCACGTCGAAAATCTCCGACGATAAGCTGTTCTATTGCCAGAGCCGCGGGCTGTCGTCCGAAGAAGCCGTCGCCCTCATCGTCAACGGCTTCGTCCGCGACGTGCTCCAGCAGCTGCCCATGGAATTCATGGCCGAAACACAGAAGCTGATCGGCATTTCGCTGGAAGGGAGTGTGGGGTGAGCACCCACCGCTGTCATCCTCGGGCTTGTCCCGAGGACCGATCCAGCGGCGAACTATGAAGTCGGAGACTGAGTGAGTTTGAGCAACAGGCGGATAGAGCCGACGCAACGCCGCCTGGCGCTACATGGGTCCTCGGGACAAGCCCGAGGATGACAAATGAGAGAGCTGAACAGCTAGAGACACATGTCCAAATACTGGTTCAAACCGAAAAGCCATGGCTATGGCGCGTCGCCCAACACGTGGGAAGGGTGGGTCGCGACGGCTGTGGCAACTCTTGCACCGGGCGCGCTCGCCTGGGTATTGCTCGGTGGCCGGTGGTCATCGGCAAGTGCGATACCCCTAGTGATCTGGCTCGTCATCACAGCAGCGATCTTCATTGGCTTTTACAAACTCGCCCGCAGCAAAACCGACGGCGAATGGCGCTGGCGGTGGAAAGGCGAAACAGCCGCCCAGCAAGCCGTCGACCAAATGAGGCCAAAATAACTACTCCTCGTTGTCATCCTCGGGCTTGTCCCGAGGACCCATCGGGCAACGCATGACTGATTGAGAATAGAAACGATATCGAGCAGCCGGGACGTGAAAACCCAACTGAATAACCAGCTGCGACATGGGTCCTCGGGCCAAGCCCGAGGATGACACAGAGTGACAAGCATCCCCGGGAGCAACCCGGCACAGCAAGAAGCAGAACGATAGAAGCCAAGATCTAGGTGGGGGCCTGGACATAATATTTGTCCCGAAGGAGGACGCGATGCGTGATGCGGCAGCAGTGACTGGTCAAGTGATGACCGCCCGAGTGATGAAAGCCATGGACGAGGTCGAAGCCAAGCGCAGAAATGCCCTTTCTGCGACCAAGCCGGGCATCCATCTTCAGGTGGGCGATATGGTCACTGTGGTGGATACGTTGGATGCGGGACACTCGTTCCTGGTGGAGTTCACCAAGAGCGGCAAAGCCAAGAAAGACAGCTGCGATTGGATGGGCGTGCTCACGCTCAATGAGATCGAAGTGGTGGATATCCACGCAAAGAAGTGACGGAAAGCCGTGGTCCGTAGTCCTTAGCCCCTAGCCCGTAGCAATGGCGCACCTAACGAGCGCATCATTCCATGGACTACGGACTACGGACTACGGACGACATTCAGGACATAAGACAAAATGCTTGAAATCAAGAACCTCCACGCCCGTATCGCAGACGGCGGCGCTGAAATCCTGAAAGGGATTACGCTGACCGTGCCGAAGGGCGAGGTGCATGCGATCATGGGGCCGAACGGGTCTGGCAAGTCGACGCTGGCTTACGTGCTGGCCGGCCGCAAAGACTATGAGATCACAGATGGCGACATCCTGTGGAACGGCGAGAGCATCGTTGAGATGAGCCCGGACGAGCGCGCTGCTGCCGGCGTGTTCCTCGCCTTCCAGTATCCGATGGAAATTCCCGGCGTCATGACCATGACGTTTCTCCGCACTAGCGTGAACGCGACGCGCAAGAAGCGCGGACAGGCAGAATTGACAACGCCGGAGTTCATGAAGGTTGCGCGCGCCGCCGCAGCCAAGCTCGGCGTGAAAGACGACATGCTCAAGCGCGCACTCAATGTCGGGTTCTCCGGCGGCGAGAAAAAGCGCATGGAAGTGCTGCAGATGGCGCTGCTGGAACCGACACTGTGCGTGCTTGATGAAACAGATTCAGGCCTCGACATCGATGCGATCCGGATCGTCTCGGAGGGCGCGAATGCGCTGCGCGGGCCGGACAAGGCGTTCTTGGTGATCACGCACTATCAGCGCCTGCTCAACTACATCACACCCGACAAGGTGCACGTGCTGGCGCATGGCCGCATCCAGAAAACGGGCGGCAAGGAACTCGCGCTCGAACTTGAGAAGAGCGGTTACGCCGCATTCACGGGCAAGGCGGCATGACAGGTATGACGGTTTTGATCACAAAGACAGCCGCCGAGACCGCACTCTTGGCTGACTTCAAGGCGCGTGGAGCCGAACTGCCGGGCGCTGGCGCTGTGGCAGTCGCACGTGATGCAGCGATGTCGGTGTTTGAACGCCAGGGCCTGCCCCATCGTCGTATCGAGACGTGGAAGTATACCGATCTCCGCAACGTGCTCACCCAATTTGCCCCTATCGCGACCCGCGATGATGCACCCGTCTCCCTCGCTGACGTCAATGCCGCCCTCGGACCGCTCGCAAGCCTCGACGCAGACCGCGTTGTGTTCGTCAACGGCAGTTATCGCCCCGAACTATCGACCGCCAAACCACACACGCCCATCGCGACGCTCGGTGCCAGCTTCCGCGCCGGCAAAGGTGCCGAGACGCCAACGCTCGGGGCCGATGAAGCCGTCGTGGCGCTCAACACGGCACTCGCCACCGATGGTGCAACGGTCGAGATCAAGGCCAATACCAAGCTCGATAAACCGGTCCTTGTGGTCCACCTCGCGGCAGGTGCATCTGCGAAATTCACGTCACTCCGCCATAACTTCAGCGCTGGCGTTGGGGCCACTGGAACAATTATCGAAGTCTACGCCGCAACGGCAGGTGCTGCCCACACACAGTCCAACACGGTGCTTTCCCTGAACGCGAGCGCCGGCGCATCGCTGACGCATATTCTCGTAACTCATCCTGGCGCTGCCACGACGCACCTCCAGACGATTGCCGCAAATCTCGGCCGCGAGGCGACGCTAAAGTCATTCCAGTTCACCGCAGACACGCAACTTGTGCGCAATCAAACCTTCGTCCGCTTTGATGGCGAACACGCCAAGCTTGATATCTCCGGCATCATGCTCGGCCGCGGGCGCGAACACATCGACACGACGCTGGTTATCGACCACGCCGTGCCCGGTTGTGAAAGCCGCGAGCTGTTCAAGACCGTGCTCGATGACTCAGCCCGCGCCGTCTTCCAGGGCAAAGTCATCGTGCGCCCCGACGCCCAGAAGACCGATGGCAAGCAGATGGCCAACGCCCTCATGCTATCCGAAGCCTGCGAATTCGACAGCAAGCCGGAGCTGGAAATTTATGCCGACGATGTGGTCTGCGGCCACGGTGCCACCGTTGCAGAAATAGACCCAGCGCAGATGTTCTATCTCCGCTCGCGCGGCATCCCCGAGGATCAGTCCCGCGCGATGCTGATCGAAAGCTTTGCCGCCGACGCACTTGAGAAGATCGATAACGACGCCATCCGTGACGCGCTCGGCCAGCTTGCCACCAATTGGTTCAACGCGCGACGCAGCCAAGCAGCTACCCCCAGCCGCGATGCGTCTCACATCCCCGGATAGTTCGGCCCGCCGGAGCCTTCGGGCACGGTCCAGTTGATGTTCTGGCCGGGATCTTTGATATCGCAGGTTTTGCAGTGCACGCAGTTCTGCGCGTTGATCTGGAAGCGCTTGTGACCACCGCCGTCGTCCACCCACTCGTAGACACCAGCCGGGCAATAGCGGTTCGACGGGCCAGCGAACACCGCCAGCTCTTTCGACGCCTGCGCGGCTAGGTCTTTGACTTTCAAATGCGCCGGTTGATCTTCCTCATGGTTGGTCGCTGAGAACGACACGTTGGTCAGTCGGTCAAACGTCAGCACGCCGTCAGCGCGCGGATACTCGATGGGCTTGAAGTTTTCGGCCGGCTTTAGCGCCGCATAATCCGGCTTGCCGTGCTTCAGCGTGAAGCCCAGACCAACGCCCGGAATGAGGGTGTTGAGCCACATATCCAGCCCGCCCAGCGGAATACCCAGGAACGTGCCGAACTTCGACCAGAACGGTTTAGCGTTACGGACGCGCTTCAAGTCCTTGGCGATGGGGCCCGTGCGGACGGCAGTTTCGTAGGCTTCGAGGCGGTCATAACTACGGCCGTGCGCCAATGCATCAATCAGAGCGTCTGCTGCGTGGATGCCGGAGAGGATCGCGTTGTGACTGCCCTTGATGCGTGGCACGTTGACGAAGCCGGCTGAGCAACCGACGAGCGCGCCGCCCGGGAACACCAGCTTCGGGATCGATTGCCAGCCGCCTTCCGTAATGGCGCGCGCGCCATAGGCGATCCGCTTGCCGCCTTCGAGCACCGGGCGCACGAGATCATTGGTTTTGAAGCGCTGGAATTCTTCGTAAGGGCTGAGATAAGGGTTCTCGTAGTTCAAGTGCACGACGAAGCCCACCGAAACCAGGTTCTCGCCGTAGTGATAAAGGAATGAGCCACCACCGGTCTTGCTATCGAGCGGCCAGCCGAAGGTGTGCTGGGTGAGGCCCGGCTTGTGATTTTCCGGTTTGACCTCCCAGAGTTCTTTGATGCCGATGCCGAATTTTTGCGGCTCGCAATTGGCATCGAGTTCGTACCGCTTGATCAATTCTTTCGCGAGCGAGCCGCGCACGCCCTCGCCGATGATCGTATACTTGCCGCGAATTTCCATACCGCGCGTAAAGCGGTCGCCCGGCTTGCCATCTTTGCCGATGCCCATGTCGCCGGTCGCGACGCCAACAACCGCGCCGTTATCGTCATAGAGCACTTCGGCGGCGGCGAAGCCCGGATAGATATCAACGCCAAGGTCAGCAGCTTTTTCGCCGAGCCAACGGCACACCGCGCCGAGGCTCCCGACATAGTTGCCGTGATTGCTCATCAGTGGCGGCAGCGCGAAGTTCGGTAGCCGCAGCTTGCCGGCCGGGCCAAGCCAATAGAATCGGTCGTCAGTGACCTCAGTGGTCAGCGGCAGGCCTTGCGCCTTCCAGTCCGGGATCAGCATATCGAGGCCGATGGGGTCGATCACGGCACCGGACAGAATGTGCGCGCCGACTTCGGAGCCCTTCTCAAGCACCACGACCGAAATGTCTTGGCCTTTAGCCTGCGCCTGCTGCTTTAAGCGAATGGCCGTCGCGAGCCCAGCAGGCCCGGCACCGACGATGACGACGTCGAATTCCATCGCTTCGCGTGGGGGTAGGTCCAGCCCATCGGCAGCCGTTGTCTCAGTCATCGAGCCAATCCCTCGCGATCCCGCATTGCAGCATGGGTTTGGGGATAGAGCCGAGGGGGCCGGAACGTCAAGACGGGGCGGCGTCGCGGGGTGGAAATGGTGGCTGTTCCCAGTTTCCCGTCCCCGGGTTCTCGGTCTAAACTCGACCGATGACCCAATCCACTTTTCCGCCTGCCTCTGCCCTCACCATCTGTTTCGCCCACGGTGCCTACCAGATGGCACCACGGTTTGCTGCCCGCAGCACCGGCATCAAGCACTTCCAGGTGAAGACCTTGGATGAACTGAAGGCGCGCTCCGCCAAGGCCGATGTGATCTGCGTCTCGATGATGTGGCGCAACGAGGTGCTGGCGCTGGCACCGAAGCTGCGCTTTGTGCAGTCGATCAGCGCGGGCACGGATCAATACGACTTTGCGGCCTTCAAGGCGCAGGGCGTGCGGCTGGCAAGTGCAGCCGGCGTCAACGCCAACGCGGTGGCCGAGCATGCGATGGCGATGATCCTTGGCATTGAGCGCCACATCGTCTCCGGCCGCGATCATCAAGCCCGCGCGCACTGGCGGCCGATGATCTCTGACATCCCGCAGCGCGAAGCTGAATTGGCTGGCCGCACGATGGTGATCGTCGGGCTTGGACGCATCGGCGCGCGGCTGGCGCGCTTTGCCAAGGCCTTTGATATGCGGGTGATTGGCGTCAAGCGCGATCCCAAGACCGGCGGCGAGGGCGTGGACCGTGTGGTGGCAACAGCGCTGCTTGCCAGCGTACTGCCGGAAGCAGATTTTCTTGTACTCGCCTGCCCGCTGACGGCGGAGACGGAGAACCTCATCGACGCACACGCGCTCACGTTGCTGAAGCCATCCGCGCTGTTGGTCAATGTCGCGCGCGGGCGGGTTGTGGACGAAGCCGCACTCCTCGCCGCGTTGCAAGCAGGCCGCCTGCGCGCAGCTGCGCTCGATGTGACGCGCGAAGAACCGTTACCCGCCACGTCGCCGCTGTGGGCGATGCCCAACGTGCTGCTGACACCGCACACCGCCGGCGAAACCCAAGCCTACGAAGACAACGTCATCGATATCTTGCTCGATAACCTTGGCCGGTTGGGGCGCGGGGAAACGAAATTGCGCAACGAAATCGTGTGACCGCGATCAGCCGCGTGCCACGGCCCGCTCGGCCATCAGCTTCTTGCCAGATTTCTCGCGCATCAGGTTAGCAAAGCGGGTGAACAGATAGTGGCTATCTTCGGGGCCGGGTGAAGCCTCTGGATGGTGCTGCACGGAGAACACCGGCTTGTCTTTCAAGCGAATGCCGCAGTTGGATCCGTCAAACAGCGAGACGTGCGTTTCGATCACGTCTTTCGGCAGCGTCTTGGTATCAATCGCAAAGCCGTGGTTCATGGACACGATCTCGACCTTGCCGGTGGTGTGATCTTTCACCGGATGGTTGGCCCCGTGATGGCCCTGGTGCATTTTGTGGGTGCGCGCGCCAAGTGCGAGGCCGAGCATCTGATGGCCGAGGCAGATACCGAACAGCGGCACGCCGCTGTCCAACAGCGCCTTGATTTCGGGCACGGCATAGGTCCCGGTCGCGGCAGGGTCGCCAGGGCCGTTGGAGAGGAACACGCCGTCCGGCTTGCGCGCGAGAATGTCGTCGGCTGTTGCCGTGGATGGTACGACTGTCACCTTGCAGCCGGCGTTGGCGAGGCAGCGCAAAATGTTGGTTTTCAGCCCGTAGTCGATGGCGACCACGTGGAACTCTGGCTTGTCGAGTGTCTGAAACCCTTCGCCCCAGGCCCAGCGTTTTTCGTTCCAGGTCATGGATTGCGCACGCGAGACATCGGGCACCAGATCCATGCCGTCCAGGCCGGGCCAGGCTTTAGCGTCGGCGGCCAACTTGGCGGCGTCGAAGATGGCGGTGGGTTCATGCACGATGACGGCGTTGGGCGTGCCCTTTTCGCGGATCAGTGCGGTCAGTGCCCGCGTATCAATACCCGAGATGGCGATGATGCCGCGCGTTTTGAGCCAGGCATCCAGCGTGGCGGTAGAGCGCCAGCTGGCAGGCTCCGTGACGGCAGCCCGCAGCACGCAGCCACGCACGCCCGAGCGCATGGCACGGTTAGAGGTTTCACTGTCCTCGTCGTTCGCACCGACATTGCCGATATGGGGGAAGGTAAAAGTGATGATCTGGCCAGCATAAGACGGGTCGGTCAGGATTTCCTGATAACCAGTCATGGCGGTGTTGAAGCAGAGTTCGCCGACGGCCTGGCCGGTAGCACCCAGGCCATAGCCCGCGATCACGGTACCGTCGGCGAGCACCAGGCGCGCCGTCAGCGGCGGCTCGGTCCAGGGGGCGGGCGCGCGGGAAGAGTTGGGCATGGATGAGAATCCAGTGCTGGGGCCACATGTCAGGCACCCCGTAGTGGAACCGACCGGGCGGGTCAACGGGCCGGTCAACGGCAGACGGGGTCGCGCGCGGTGGCGTCGGAAGAACGGTGGCACTGCGGCGGGCGCGTTGCGAGGCTCATGGCCGTAACCGGCGGCACTGCGAAGACGTTCGGCAAGCCCTCGAGGGTCGCGGGTTTTGTGTCGGCCGCGATCAGCACCTGGAGTTGGTTGAAGGCCAGGGCAGCCTGTTTGAACAGGGTCCAATCAGCAGGTTGGCTCGAAACGGGAATGACCACCACGCGGGCCGGCGTGGTCGAGAAGAACGCCAGCGCCTTGCCGAGGGTGACAGGGTCTGCCGGATCAACCCGCACGGGCGCAACACGCACGCGGCCATCGCAGAGCAAGGCTGCAAACTCAGCGTCGTCGCCGGGTTGATCGAGTGAGGCGCGGCGGAACGGCTGGCGCGTGTTGTCCACCATGTCCCAGCCCAGCAACTCGCCTTCGCCATCGCGGGCCAGGCAACGGGCCACGTCGGCGCGCGAAGGATCAATGCCGGTCGTCATCAAGCCGAGGAGTACGCCGCCGGGATCGCGACCAGGGGGCAGCTTTGGTTTCGCCGGTGGCGACTGTGCAGCAGCGGCAGTGGCGAGCACACAGCAGACGGCAATCGGGGCCAAACGCCGTCGACGCAACGACCGCGACACTACTTGCTCTCCAACAGCCGCGCTTCAGCCTCCGCGACCAGCTTCATGAAAGAGACGATCCGCGGCTCATCGTGGTGGCACTCGACCCGGCTGATCATGCCGTCCGTGACAACGAAGATCATGCGCATGGTGCCGGCATAACGGAGGTGGGTCTTCTGGTGCTGGTATTCAAAGGCGACTTGGGCGCGGCCAGTGTTGTGCTCCACGCCGATCACTGTCCAGTCGAACTGGAGATAGTGCCACGTCGCGAGATTGCTGTAGAGGCCGTCGGCGATTTCCACTCGGCCAGACTTTTTCCCAGCCATCCCGCCGGCGGACTCGTCAAGGTAGACGACGCTGAAGCAATCGGGTGCCAGCAGAGCCGTCGTTTCAGCGACGTCCTGCGCCGCCCAAAACTGCATGAACGCCATCACCACGTCGCGCGTGATGGTTTCCTGGACCTGCCGATCATGCTCGAAGGGTTGCACGCAGCACTCCTCACGGCGTTCGCGTGGCATAGTCGCGGGAGTCCGCGCAGCTACCAAACCAAAAACCGCTGAAAGATTTTGAAGAAAGACTAGTGTCAAAGACTATGATCGGTCTTTGTGCGCCCGGCAAGGTCAGATCAGCCGGCGGGGCGATCAAAGTGTCCGCCCTTGCTGGAATGCCACCATTTGCCGGCGATGACGACGCCCTCGGAAACGATCTTCTGGCGGCCTTCCATGTGCTCGCCGACGACGTCGACGTAGTCGAACGCGCCGTCCTTGATCGTGAGCAAGGTGGCGTCGCCAACGCTGCCGACTTTCAACGTGCCGAGTTCAGGGCGCTTCATCGCCATGGCGGCGTTGACGGTGGAGGCAGCGATCACCTCCGACAGCGGCATGCCCATGCAGAGGAACTTCGACAGCGTCGTCACCTGATCGAAGGCCGGGCCGTTGATGCACAGCGCGTGCACGTCGGATGAGATCACGTCCGGTTTGAAGCCATTGGCAAGCATGGCGCGCGCCGTCTCGAACGCGAACGAGCCCTTGCCGTGGCCGATGTCAAAGATCACCCCGCGCTTGCGGGCAGCGAGCACCTCGGCCTTAACCTTGCCCTGCGCATTGGCTGGTGTGTTGGGGAACGGGCGGAAGGCGTGGGTCAGGATATCGCCAGGACGCAGCTCGGCAATCACGTCCTCATAGCTCGGTGGCGGATGATCGATATGGCACATCAGCGGCATGCCGACCTTGTCAGCAACTTCCAGCGCCATTTTGAGCGCAGCCCAGCCTTGCGTGCCGGATGAGTGGCGGCCAACGCGCACCTTGATGCCGACGAGCAAGTCACGATGCTGGTCGGCCACTTCGGCGCATTCAGCGGGTGCCAGCAGGCGCGGCTCCTCGCTCTCGCCGACCATGATCGTGGGCGAGAACGCGAAGATACCGGCGAATGAAACGTGCAGATAGGCAAGAATGCGGACTTCGGACTTCTCGATCACATGCTTGCGAAAGCCCATGAAATTGCCCGGGCCAGCGCTGCCGGTATCCACCGCCGTGGTGACGCCGGAGGTGCGGCAGAATTCTTCCGCATCAATACCAAGCGACGTGCCGCCCCAGTAGACGTGCGTGTGCAGATCGATCAGGCCGGGCGTCACGATGGCACCTTTGACGTCGCGCACGTCCGCACCGGGCGTGGGTGCAATCGACTTGGCAAGGGCCGACACCTTGCCGGCCTTGAACGCCACATCCATCACGCCATCGATCCCTTGCGACGGATCGATGGCGCGGCCACCTTTGAGAATGAGATCGTGGGACATGGGCAAACTCGCGGAGGCATGCACTTCCCCTCTCCCCCTGCGTCTTCACGCAGGGGGAGAAGGTGGCCGGAGGCCGGGTGGGCAGTGGCGCAGCTAGTCCGCTCAGCCCATCAGCTTTTCGACGTGATCCCAGTTCACGAGATTGTCGAAGAAGGCTTCGAGGTATTTGGCCCGCGCGTTACGGTAGTCGATGTAATAGCTGTGTTCCCACACATCGACGCCGAGGATCGGCGTGGCGCCATGCATCAGCGGGTTTTCCCCGTTGGGCGTCTTCATGACTTCGAGCTTATCGCCCTTGATGGCGAGCCAGGCCCAGCCGGAGCCGAACTGCGTCACGCCAGCATTGATGAAATCGGCGCGCACCTTGTCGAAGCCGCCGTAGGCGGTGACGTGCTTGTCGAGCTTGCCAGGAACTTTCTTGCCGCCGCCGCCCTTCTTCATCCACAGCCAGAAGTGGTTGTGATTGAAGTGCTGGCCGATGTTGTTGACGACCGGCATGTCCTTGGCGTTGAACGCCTCGACGCAGATGGCTTCGATGGTTTTGCCGGCATACTTGGTGCCTTCGCCAGCCAGCTTGTTGCCGTTGTCGACATAGGCCTGATGATGCTTGTCGTGGTGGAACTGCAGGGTCTCGACCGACATATAGGGTGCCAGCGCGTCATACGCGTAGGGCAGCTCTGGAAGCTTGAATGCAGACATGGTCGGTCTCCTTCGGGGCGTTTGGCGGGGGATGAATTCTGGACCGCTGGCGCGCAGGGCAGGGCGGCTGGTCCATCCGTAAAGGGTTGGGGGCCGATGGGCAAGGCGGCGGTGAAGATGCGGCGGTGAAGATGCCTAGCCTTCACGTGCCTAGATTTGATGCTGGCAGCACGAAGGGCCGCACGCCCGCGGTGACTGATACCTCGACGAACCGGTTGACCATGTAGTCCATGGGATTGATCTGTAGCTCGATAAAATCGAGCGCGAGTTCAACAAGCTGCCAAGTCTGCACCCGGGCCAGCGGCTCAACCACGATTGCGCCTGGGTGGAGCGCGACGGCTGCTAACAAGCGGCGATAGTCCCGGGCGTTGGCAGTGATGATCAGCCGGTCGTCGGCGAGGGCACGCTCAATGATCTGATGATCGGTCGATCCAGAAAACCCGCCATAAGTCGGATGGATCGCGTCCCCGTAACCACGCGCTGCAAGGGACGCAAGATAAGTCGGCGATAAGCATTCATCGACAAGAAATTTCACTCAGCCGCCTGCTGGCTCATTTTGCGCCAAGGACGGCCATCCGGATCTTCGACAAATGGCACGCGTGCCGCATAAGCGACGGCGGCTTCAATCCCGGCGCTGGTGAGGTTTGGATATTCGGACAGGATCGACGCCACCGAATCGCCGCCCGCAATCCGGGCCGCCACTGCGTACACGGTAATCCGTGTGCCACGGATGCACGGTGTGCCGCCCATGATGTGGGGATCAATTGAGATGTGAGCGCAGTCAGTCATGATGCGACATTACCAGAAAAGCGGCACGTTATCCACTGTGTGAGCAAGGTGCTTCAATCTTGAGCGGAATTGCCAACGGAGTTCCAATCTTCCGTCTCAAGCCATCTCCGGGGCGCGGCGCGTTGGGGGTGCTGCTTCGCCGTCGTCGCGTCGATCAGCCTGATGCGTGGCCCGCGACTTCGCCA
>JANNEU010000332.1:0-4368 GCA_031379035.1 Hyphomicrobiaceae bacterium
TGGAAGGCTGTTGCTCTACCATTGAGCTACACCCGCGCTCTGCTATTGTCCGCGCCGACACGCGTAACCGCGAGCCGGCCGGCGCGGACGATGCACCTCGTCGCTTCCGGCCGGCTCCGGGTTACCGGAGTCGGAAGCGACGAACTATAGCCGGCACTCGGCTGCGACACTTCCGTTCGTGGCGGCCAGCGCCGCGCAGTGGTGTCGCCACGAACAACTTAGAATGGTGGGTGGGGCTGGGTTCGAACCAGCGTAGGCGCGAGCCAGCAGATTTACAGTCTGCCCCCTTTAGCCACTCGGGCACCCACCCATAGACGCGCCCGACGCGTTATCCGGTTTGCCCGCTTTCTGGCAACCAAGCCCTGAAAGCGATCACGCCTCACCGGACCCGGCAAGGCGTGCGCGGGTCTTATGGGGAAATCACCCCACCCATGTCAATGCTTTTTGCGTTGCACCAAGGCAGCACCTCGCGTTCGCAGCAGGGCTTTTTCCGGATCAAACAAGCGGCCCGCGCTGCCAAGCCGCCGCAGCGAAAACCGCCATGATCAAGCCGTCTGAGTTACGCCAATAGGAACCTCCAGCCCGCTGACGCGGCAAGCACGTCAAAAACCCAGGCTGATGTGGCAAGCGCGTCAAAACCCCAGTGGCCGGAAAGGCAGTGCCGCGCCAACGACAGTCCGCAAACACTGCTCCATAACAAGACGGTCATGTGCAACCGCGAGATCATTGCGCACAAATGATGCAACGACATTTGCAACCCATTCACCAGTCGGCGCGAAGTCTTTATGTAAAAAAGACGAAATGTGAGAGCGTGCAGAGATATCGGATCCTATTTGTGTGGCACCAGCTATGCGTGCAGTCACCTTTCAAGGTTTGTTCTTGGGCTTGATCGCCGCGCTGGCGATCACGTTGGCGAGCCCCGCGTCGGCTGAAACCGTGCGCTGGCCGGCGTCAACCATGCTGCCCAAACTGCCACCACCGCTTGCATCGCCGCCCGCCGTGCTCGAACGCGCCGCGTCTGTTGTCGCAGCGAAAGCACATGACAAGAACGCCAAAGGCGACGTTGTGTGCAAGGAAGGCCGCGTCTGCGTCATCTGCGTGGCTGCCTGCGACTTGGCGCCACCCGTCATAGTCCAACGCCTGAAGCCACGCCCAACCGGCGCACCAGTGCCCGCAGGCGTCGAAAACGATAGCGACGGCGTCGCCGACAACGCACCCCGTTTCGCGCGCCAGGAGTGGGCCGGGATCACCTGCGGCACCGAAAGCGGCTGCCGCGTGTCGGGTGTCTCCGCGCCCCGTCGCTCATTGGATATCGATGTCCGCATGACCATCATCCGCCCTACGCGCGGTGGTGCGTCCAGCTGGTACATCGATTAATTTAAGCCGTACGCTGCGTCACGCCCAGATACCGCTCCAAGGTCACCGGATCCGCAGCCAGCGCAGCACTCGCCCCGCGCCAGACGATCCGTCCGCGCTCGAGGATGACGGCTTGGTGCGTCAGCCCCAGCAGCCGTTGCGCATGCTGCTCGACGATCAGCATCGATAGCCCCTCATCGCGCACCAGCCGCGTCAACGTCGCCATCAGCTCGTCGACAATGATCGGTGCCAGCCCCTCGGTCGGTTCGTCCAGCAGCATCACAGTCGGGTTGAGCATCAGCGCCCGCGCAATGGCCAGCATCTGCTGCTCGCCACCCGACAGCTGGTTGCCCAGATTGCGGCGCCGCTCTTTGATGCGGGGAAAGAGCGCATAGGCGCGCTCCAGCGTCCATGGCCCGGGCCGCGCGACAGCCGTCAGGTTTTCCTCAACCGTCAGCGACCGGAAGATATTGCGCTCCTGCGGCACCCAGCCGATGCCGGCATGCGCCCGGCGTTCTGGTGCGAGCGCCGTGATGTCCTGCCCGGCCAACCCAATGCGGCCACGCTGACGCTGCGTGACACCAATGATGGAGTTCAAAAGGGTCGTCTTGCCGACGCCGTTGCGGCCCAGCACCGCCATCGATTGGCCTGGTGCCAAGTCTAGGCTCAAGCCGTCAACAACAACTGCCTCGCCATAGCCCGAAACGAGATCGTCCACACGCAGCAGCGGCACAGTCTCAGACATGGTCGCCGCTCCCGAGGTACACGGCCTTGACGCGCGGGTCGGCGGCGATTTCGGCGGGCGTGCCATCGACCAGCTGCGCGCCTTCAACCAGCACGGTGATGCGGTCGGCGAAGGCGAACACCAGATCCATGTCGTGCTCGATCAGCAAAACGGCAACGTCTGCCGGCAGCGCCGCCACCACGCCGAGAATGTCATGCCGCTCAGCCTCCGGCACCCCCGCTGCTGGCTCATCCAGCAGCAGCACTTTGGGCTTCCCAGCAATTGCGACGGCGATCTCCAGCAGCCGCTGCTTGCCGTACGCCAGCGACGCGGTTCGCATATCCGCCACATCACCAAGCTTGAACGATGCCAGCAGCGCCTCAGTCTCCAGAGCGATCTCCGGATCGCGCGCGAAGCGGCCCCACATCCGCCCACCCATGCCGAGCCGTTGCGCCACAGCGATTCCGAGCGTCTCTCGCGGCGTCAGTTCCTTGAACAGCTGGTTGATTTGAAACGTCCGCGCCAAGCCTTTCTTGACGCGCAGGTCGGGTCTCAGCCGCGTGATGTCTTCGCCATTGAGCTTGATCTGTCCGCGCGTCGGCGGCAGCACGCCGGACAGCAAATTGACGAACGTCGTCTTACCCGCGCCATTCGGCCCGATCAGCGCGTGCCGCGCCCCTGGGTTGAGCCGGAACGTGACGTCTCGCGTGGCGACAAGTCCGCCGAAATGCTTTTCAAGCTGCTGAGTTTCGAGCGCGGGAACGGTCACGGCCGTGTCTCCCTGCGCTTGAACCAGCCCGAGATTCGATCACGCCCAACGACCATCAACACCACCAGCAGCAGCCCGATCCAGAAATGCCAGTACTGCGGCGTCAAGGTCGACAGCACGTCCGACAGCACCTTGAACACGATCGCGCCGAGGATACCGCCGTAGAGATAACCGGTGCCGCCGAGAATGAGCACCAGCATCACATCCGCCGACCGCGCAAACTCGAACACATCCAGCGACACGAATTGCGTCGTCACCGCCAGCAAGCCGCCCGCGATGCCCGCGTAGATCGCTGCAATCGTATAGACCGTGAGCAGGCGGCGATTGACCGGCACGCCGATCGCCGCCGCCCGCAATGGGTTATCGCGGATGGTCCGCAGCGTCATGCCGAACGGCGACGCCGCCAGCCGCCGCGCCACTAAAAACAGCACTAGCAGCACCGACAAACTCAGCACATAGGCCGTTCGTCCTGCCAGATCGAAGCGGAACAGCCCGAACACGGGTGCTGCCGTAATGCCTTGGAGGCCATCGGCCCCGCCTGTCAGATCGCGTGCCTTATTGGCGGCTTCGCCCAGCAGCAACGCAACGCCGAGCGTGACCATAATGCGCGTCAGGTCCGTGCCGCGCATAACAAGAAAGGCGGTGATCAGGCCAAGTACGCCAGCAGTGATTGCCGCAGCAACAAGCGCCAGCAGTGGGTCTGTATGGACGTGCAGCAGCATCAACCCTGCCGCATAGGCACCCACGCCGAAGAACGCCGCATGCCCGAGCGACACGATGCCCGCGTACCCCAGGATCAGATCCAGCGACAGCGCGAACAGCCCAAGGATGGCAATCTCGTTGAGCAACAACAGCCGCCGCGGCAGCAGCACGATGGCCGCAAACGCCGCCACCCAGAACAGCACTTCGAGCACCGTCCTGCGCCGCCGCCATTCCATCCCAGTTGGTGTCTCGCCCGCAGCCGGCACGGCCCGCCCCTCTGTCATCGTGGCCGCGCGAACAGGCCCTGCGGCCTGATCATCAGCACCACAAGCATCAGCGCATAGGTGATGAACGCCCCGATCTCCGGCAGGTAGTAGTTGCCCGCCACGTCCGCGACGCCGAGCAGCAGCGCCGCCACGAACGGCCCTGTCATGCTCGACGTGCCGCCCACCGTCACCACAATCAGAAACGAGATCATGTATTTCAGCGGAAACGTCGGCGTCAGCGTTAGGATCTCTGCCCCAAGGGCACCACCCAATCCGGCCAAGCCAGACCCCGCCGCAAACGTCAGCGTAAAGATCCGGCTGACCGGGATGCCGAGCCCCCGCGCCGTCCGCGCATCATCCACTGCCGCCCGCAGTTGCGCCCCGAACCGCGACCGCGCCAGGATCGTCTGCAGCACCAGCGCCACCACCCCGCAAACAGCAATAATGAACAGCCGATAGCGCCCGAGGCCCACGCCGAAGAAATCAATGCGCCCCTTGAGATACGCCGGCACTTCGGCATAGCGCTGCTGCGCGCCCATCACATAGTCGAC
>JANNEU010000334.1:0-11760 GCA_031379035.1 Hyphomicrobiaceae bacterium
CCACCGCGCTGCACGACCGGCAGTCCGGGCTTCGCCGGAGGCCGATCCTTTTCAGCCCACCAGCGTTCTCGAGAACGCCGCCGCTGGACTAATTTGTTGCATTCAATCTAACACAACTTGTGCGAATATAAATCGTTTCTACACTTTAACGTTAAGGTGTGTGCGGGACTGACATACACACCCTCGATGCAAAGCGAGCTCCGTAGGCTGGGTTAGCTGCGTTTCAGCAGCGTAACCCACCATGCAGGGCGATGATCGTGGTGCTGCGAGATATCGCCCTGGACTGGCGGCACAGTGCAGTCCGCCGCGACATTCAAGAACGCCGATCCCGTCACTGCGCCACCATTCGAGGTGCATACGTTCGGGTTGGATGGGTTGTGGGTGGATTGAGGGCATTCGCGTTTCGATAGCCCAGGAATTTTGACTGGCCCGCTTTGCTGTCCGCTTTGCTTGACGTAATGCCGACGACATGGCAATATCGGCATAATCTGTGGACAGTATCGCAATGAAGCCAGTTCGATTTGTCGGCTCCTCTCTGGGCGATTTGCGAGCACTGCCATTGCAGGCACAGAGGGATATCGGCTTTGCGCTGTATGAAGCGCAAATCGGCGGCAAGAGCTATCACGCGAAGCCTCTCAAAGGCTTCAAGGGTGCTGGTGTCCTGGAAGTGGTCGAAGATTTGGATGGCGACACGTACCGCGCTGTCTACACGGTCAAATTGGCAGATGCCGTTTATGTTCTTCACGTCTTTCAGAAGCAATCGAAGCGCGGCATTGCAACGCCGCAAGTTGACCTGGATCTTATTAAGTCGCGGCTGAACCTGGCAGAGCAGCAATCGAGAGAGCGGAGTTGAGCCCTATGGCCAAAACCACAAAGACCGCCTTCGAGGAAATCGGCATCGCCATGAGCCCGCTGGACATGCTCAAGGTGAAGGTGGCGGCGGCCATCTCCAAACATGTGCAGGCAGCCGGCATGACGCAAGCTCAAGCAGCAGTCGCGCTTGGCATCGATCAGCCCAAAGTGTCGAAGCTGCTCTGCGGACGCCTGGACGAGTTCAGTCTCGACCGGCTTGTTGGTTACGCGAGCGCGCTCGGCCATGGCGTCGACGTTAAGATCAGTAAGTCGCGCAAGGTGGCGTGAGCGGGTCGGGCTACGGAAGTCGTCCGTCACTGCGCCACCGTTCGAGGTGCACACGTTCGGGTTGGATGTGTTGTGGGTGGATTGAGGGGGGCGTGGCCCGAGACACGTGACGGCCGGCGATGTAGGTTGGGTCAAGCGTTTCAGCGCGACCCAACGTTTTAACACGGAGCAAGTCTAAGGGGGGCAGGAGACAGATTCCTGAAAATAGTGGGTTCCTAAAAATTGGGACTATTTCGTCTACGGCCACACGAATAGCCCTTACGCGGTAGAGGCCCGTAGCTACGAAAGCGCATCATGATCAAGTGCACACGGGACAAGTACAACGAAAGCGTCATCTTCTGTGAAGACAGCGACGGCTTAAAGTTGAGTTTCAAGTGCCGGGAACCGATGCTTCCGAGTTACGACGATATCCCAGGAGGGTACTATGGCCTTCCCCCGTCGCAATCGATTTCCTGTTACGGCAAGCGCTATGCGTCGGACGTGTTCAATAGCCACATGGATCTGTTTGCCTATGTCGCGCTCGCGGCGGCACTGCTCGGCGGAACTCTCGCGCTGATGTTTCGAAGAAGGTAGGTCAGCATCAGACTCGAAAACGCCCGCGCCTCAGTCGGCCCTACTTGGCGGGTCAGTGGATTGGTAAATTCATGAACTAGATGCTTGTATCTATTGCGCCGTACTTCGATACGAATTCTTCTATAAGTTGCTTCGCTTGTTTTCCTTGCGGTCGCGAAAGTGGCCGCTCAAACCGCACAATGTATTGGTTTTTCTGGCTGGCCTGAATAACTGCACCGCAGAAGTCGCTTTGCGGCATCACCATTACGAATCCCTTCGTAGTATCGTTTCCGTCCTGAACCAAAATCTTTAGGTCGAGCTGTGGCCCTTGGAGATTGAAGTGGTGCGTCGTGCGATTGGTGCCCATGTCTATCGTGCTGTGGTGCGACTTCATTGGATGGCTTAAAAAATACCCATGCAGAGGAGCGCCGAGTGTATCCCGGAGGTGGACGGCATACGAGATCGTCTCGTGAACGACTTGCGCCACGTCGGCGACACGAGAACGCGGGAATAGCCATCTGAACACTTTACGCCCTCCAAGCTCTGACAGGAACAGACCGAACCAGGGCAGCCACCGCTCCGGGCGAAACTAAACTCCTTTTCGCCGCCAGAATGGTTCTCACAACTCCACCCTACCCATCACCCCGGTTCTCTCCACAACGTCGCCGCCATGGAGATGGCAAAAATGGTCGCTAGCACCACGACGATGGCGGGGCCGCCGGGGATGTCGGCGGAGTAGCTGATCAGCAGGCCGACGGCGGCGGACAGCAACGCGAAAATGGTGGCGAAGAACGCCATCTGTTCGGGCGTTTCGGAGAAGGGGCGCGCGCTGGCGGCCGGGATGATCAGGAACGCAATCGTCACCAGCGCGCCGACAATCTTCAGTGCGATGGCGACCACGAACGCCAGCAGCAGCACGAACAGCGCGTTGACCTTTACAACGTCGACGCCTTCGGCGGCCGCCATGTCCTCGTGCACCGACGCTGCCAGCAACGGCCGCCAGAGATACAGCAGGGCGGCCAGCGCAAACGCGCCGCCAAAATAGATCCAGCGTAGATCGCCGGCGGTGACCGAGAACACATCGCCGAACAGGATCGACATCAGCAGATCGTTGCGGGTGGAACTCACTTGCGCCGCAGCGATCACGCCGGCGGCGAGCGCGGTGTGCGCGAGCACGGCGAGAATACTATCCATCGGCACCTTGGTTTGCCGTCCCAGCAGCAGCAGCAGCAGCGATACCAGCAGCGTCACCGCCAGCACTGCGAGCGTGGGGTGGATCGCCAACCCGAGCCCAAGCGCGACGCCGATCAGGCCGGTTTGCGACACCGTCTCGCCGAAGTAGGCCATGCGTCGCCATACAACAAAGCAGCCGATGGGCGCCGCGATCAGCGCCAGGCCGAGGGCTGCGGCCAGCGCGCGCAACATAAAGGGATCGTTCATCGCTTACTCTCGGTCTTGTTGCCGGTGGCGCGCGGTGCTTCCGCTTCGCCGGACAAATCATGCCGGTGATCGTGGACGTGGGTGTAGACGCCGAGCGCGCGGGCGGCTTGCGGTCCGAACAGACGCGCATACTCGGGATGCTGCGCGACCGAGTTCGGTACGCCCGAGCAGCAGACATGGCGGTTGATG
This sequence comes from Hyphomicrobiaceae bacterium, assembly GCA_031379035.1. Lineage (GTDB taxonomy): Bacteria > Pseudomonadota > Alphaproteobacteria > Rhizobiales > Hyphomicrobiaceae > JABFRJ01. The sequence goes on from JANNEU010000334.1 coordinate 3,322, forward strand.
CAGATGACGCGATCACTTTGCGCCATCACCACGTGCAGATCGTGGCTGACCAGCAGCACGCCAATATTGCGCTCGGCGCGGAGATCGGAAATGAGCTGATAAAGTTCGGCCTCGCCCTGGAAGTCGACGCCGCGCACCGGCTCATCAAGCACCAGCAGGTTCGGATTGCGCAGCAGCGCCCGCGCGATCAGCACGCGCTGCAATTCGCCGCCGGAGAGCTCGCCAAACGGGCGGTCGCCGAGCTGCGGCGCGCCGACATCGCGCAGGGCCTGGGCGCGCGCCTCGTGATCTTTCAGTTCGCTGGAGAGCATCAAAAAGCGTTCGACGGTCATCGGTATCGCGCGGTCGATATCGAAGCGTTGGGGCACGTAGCCGACGACGAGGCCTGGCAGTCGCTGGATGGTGCCCGATGTCGGTTTCTCAACACCAAGAAGGGTGCGCACCAGCGAGGTTTTGCCGGCACCGTTGGGGCCGATCAAGGTGACGATCTCACCGGGACTGATGTCGAGGTCGATGCGGTCGAGTATGGTGCGGTTGCCTTTCATCAGCGAGATGGCACGGGCGCTTAGCAGCGCATCAGGTGTGTGCGGGCGCGGCTCGGCGTCGTGATCATGGTCGTGGTGATGATGGTGATCGGGTTCGTGATGGGCGTGAGCTGTGGCGACGGTTTGGGTGCGATCGCGGCGGGTGGTCTCGGGAGGGGTGGCCACGGGATGTCCTGCTTGCTTTTGAGACGCCACGGAGGGTTCAGCGAAGTGTGTTCAGCGTCGGCGGGTCAAGGTGACCACCGCTTCCACGTGCGGCGACCAGAGGAATTGGTCAACCCCGGCGACGGGACCCATCGTGAAGCCAGCGTCGAGCAAAGTCCGGCAATCGCGTGCCAATGTGGCCGGATTGCAGGAGACGGCCACCACGGTCTTGACCTTGGAGCGAGCGATGACTTCGCACTGGGCCTTGGCGCCGGCGCGTGGCGGATCGAACACGACCGCTTCGATATCGGCTAGTTCCTGCGTTGAGAGGGGCTCGTCGAAGAGATCGCGTAAGCGGGTTTCGACAGGCTTGAGCCCGGCCGCAAAGCGGGTGGCGTGGGTGAGGGCAGCCAGCGCCGCCTTGTCGCTATCGACGGCAAGCACGCGGGCGCGGCGGGCCAGCGGCAGAGTGAAAGTGCCCGAGCCGCAGAACAAATCTGCAACGCGCTTGGCCTTGCCGACGCCTTCGAGGATCAGCGCGGTCATGTGTGTTTCTGCCTCGGCTGCGGCTTGAAAGAAGGCCCCCGGTGGCGGCACGATGGCACCGGCTTCGGTGGTGAGATGGGGCTCGCCCTCCGAGCACACAGTCAACCCTTCGACAGTCACACGCGCCAGACCGGCGCGGCGGGCAATGATGGCGAGCTGCGCTGCGGCCTGCATGCCGGGTGGTGTGCCGGTGCCCTCAATCGCCACATCGAGGCCACCGACAAGAGCGGCGACAGCGAAGCGCAATTCAACAGGTTTGCGGGGGCCGCCGGCACCGGCCGCAAGCTGGCGCGCGATCTCGCGCAGGGCCGGCAGAGCCGCGACGATGGGTTCAGCGAGCACCGGGCAGGTGGTGAGGTCGATCAGCGTGTGGCTGCGGCGCGCGTGATAGCCGAGGTACACGGTTTGACCGATGACGTGGGCCGTGAGCGCCGCGCGGCGGCGGGATTTCGCCGGCACCACAAAGAGCGGCACCTGGGTGATATCGATTTTCTGAGTGCGAAACGCTGAGACGATGAGATCGCCTTTCCAGGCGCGATACACGTCCGGCGCGATGTGCTGGGCAACGCAGCCGCCGCAGGCTTCGAAGTGGGGGCACGGTGGGGCGATCCGCTCGGGCGCGGGATCACCGGTACGCACGTAACTGCCATCGGCAGCTGCCACGAAGGTTTCGCCGGGCAGCGCGTTGGGGATGAACAGCGGGCCGGTGGGTGTTTCGACAACGCCGTCGCCATCGCGGCCGAGGCGGTCAACACGAAGGGGGGCAATGTGCAGGGCGGTGGTTTCAGTCATGCGGCCTTCTAGCGGCTTTATGCGCGCCAATCAAAAATTCCTGGTTGCCGTCGCTGCCGGTGATCGGCGAGGGCATAATTCCGGCGATGGACCAGCCGGAGGTTGTGAGCCAGGCGGCGATGCGGGCGGGGACGGCGTCGCGGGCGGCGGTGTCGCGGACGATCCCGCCTTTGCCGACGGCCGCGCGACCCACCTCGAACTGCGGCTTGATCAGCGCGATCAGCCAGGCCCCGGGTGCGGCGAGAGCCAGGACGGCGGGCAAAGCCTTTTCCAGCGAGATGAAGCTGACGTCGGCGGCGAGGCCTGCGATGGGATCGGGAAAGTGCGCAGGCGTGAGCGCGCGGGCGTCGGTGCTTTCGAGCACCGTGACACGCAGGTCTGAGCGCAGACTGGAATGGATCTGATCGCGGCCGACATCGACGGCGGTCACGTGCGCTGCGCCGCGGGCGAGAAGGATCTCGGTAAACCCGCCGGTCGAAGCGCCGATGTCGGCGCAGTGTTGGCCGCTGACGCCGAAGCCGAAGTGATCAAGCGCGGCGGCGAGTTTTTCAGCACCGCGCGACACATGCATGGGCGTGGTGTTGGCGAGCGTGACGACGGCATCGGGCGCAATATCCGCAGCAGCCTTGATCACCACCACACCGGCGACGCGCACGAAGCCGCGCTTGATGAGATCAAGCGCACGCGACCGGCTCGGCACCAGGCCACGGTCAACAAGGGTAATATCGAGACGGGTCATGATCGTCTTATACCCCCTCAGGCGCAGCGCGCGCGCCGGTCATGTAGGCGACAGCGTCGTTCATGGTGGTGTGCTTGGGATCGACGACGCAGAGGCGGCGGCCGAGGCGGTGGATGTGGATGCGATCAGCCACCTCGAACACATGCGGCATGTTATGACTGATGAGCACGATGGACACGCCCTTGCGGCGCACCTCCAGGATCAAGTCGAGCACGCGGCGCGCTTCCTTCACGCCAAGCGCGGCCGTAGGCTCATCCATAATGACAACGCGGCTGCCGAACGCTGCGGCGCGCGCCACGGCAACGCCTTGGCGCTGGCCACCGGAGAGCGTTTCCACGGGCTGCGTGATGTTCTGAATAGTCAGCAAGCCGAGCGCTGAGAGATGCTCGCGCGCTTCGCGTTCCATGCGCGCGCGGTCGAGCTTGCCGAGATACTTGCCAGCGAAACCGGCCGCTTTGATCTCGCGGCCGAGGAACAGATTGTCGGCGATGCCGAGTGACGGTGCCAACGCCAAGGTCTGATAAACTGTTTCGATGCCAGCCGCGCGGGCGTCCAGAGCCGAGCGGAAGTGGACGGGTTTTCCTTCGAGCCAGATCTCGCCGTCGTCCGGCATGACGGCACCCGTCAACGCCTTGATAAGCGTGGACTTGCCCGCGCCGTTGTCGCCGATGACCGCGAGGATTTCGCCGGGCAGCAGATCAAAGTCGGCGTGATCAAGCGCGGTAACGCGGCCGTAGCGTTTGACGAGGTTGCGGGCGGAGAGAACGGGCCCGGCAGACGGAGTGGGTGTGGTCATGGCGTCGTGCGCCGGAGCCACTGGTCGATGGCACCGGCGACCAGGATGAGCATGCCAATGGTGAACTCCTGCCACAACGGATCAACGCCCGGAAGCAATGCCAAACCGTTGCGGAACACGCCGACGATCAGCGCGCCCATCAATGTCCCGGTAATGACGCCGCGGCCGCCGAACAGGCTGGTGCCGCCGATGACCACAGCGGTGATGCTGTCGAGGTTGGCGGTCTGGCCGGCTTGCGGGCTGACCGCGCCGATGCGGCCGATCAACACCCAACCGGCGATGGCGCAGATGATGCCAGCAAGAATGTAGACCTGCATGAGCGTGCGGTCGGTGTTGACGCCGGCCAGTGCTGCCGCTTCGGGCGCATCGCCGGTCGCATAGAGGTGGCGGCCGAAGCGGGTCCAGTGCAGCACGTACCAGGCCAGCGCAACGAGCGCGATCATCAGCAGTGCGCCAAGGGTGAAGCGCGTGCCGAGCACATCAAAGCCGGTGCCGAAGAGCAAGAGAAGAGGCGCGCGCTCTTCCAGGTCTTGCGCGCGGATGGTCTCGCTGCCGGAGAGCTTGAGGTTGATGGCGAAGAAGATGATCCAGGTGCTGAGCGTGACGATAAAGGGCGGCATGCGCAGGCGGGTGACGAGCGCGCCATTGATGGCACCGCAGAGCGCGCCGACAGCAAGCCCCGCAGCGATGGCGAGCGGCGTGGGAACGCCGAAATCGACGGCGAGCTTGCCCATGACAACCGAGGTCAACACGAGAATGGCACCGACGGAGAGATCGATGCCGGCGGTGAGAATGATCAGCGTCTGCGCGACGGCGACAATGCCGATCACAGTCACCTGCTGGAGGATGAGCGAGAAATTGAAGGGATCGAGAAAGCGCTTGCCGATAAGCACGCTGAACAGCACGAGGCTGGCCAGCAGAATGAGCGCTGGGATGGCGGTCGGGTAGGTGTGAAGGAACGCTTGGACGCGGCCGAGGGTGGAGAGCGGCGGCTCGTCAAAGCGGGCGACGCCTGGCACCGTTGCAGCAAGGACTGCGTCGGGTCTTTGCGCGGCTTTCAATGGGGCGGGCGTCGGCTCTGTCATGCGGTCGCCCGAAGGAGAAAACTTATGCTCTCGATAGCATGACGGGGATGCGTGCTCCATATCTCCTGGTCGATTGATTTAGCGTCAGGCCGCCACAAAAAAACAAGGGAAAGGGAGGGTGATCTCCCTTTCCCTGCCAGGCAGCCTCTTCCCCCCGGATCGGGCTGCCAGGTGTCTCGTAATGTCGTTCGGTCAGCTGCTCATCCCCAGCAGCGTTTCAGACCTTCCTCGCTTGAGAGCGCGGGCAATCCGCCAACGGCCTTGTCAGTAATGAGTTCGACGCCGGTGTTGAAAAAGTCGAGGCCGGGTGTGGCGTCCGGCTTTTTGCCTGACTTGGCGAAGGTGACGACCGCGTCGATACCCTTGGACGCCATCAAAAGCGGAAACTGCATGGAGGTCGCACCGATCACGCCGGCTTTGACGTTCTTGACGCCTGGACAGCCGCCATCGACCGAGACGATCAGCACGCCTTTGTCTTTGCCGACGGCTTTGAGGGCTTGATAGGCACCGGCTGCGGCGGGTTCGTTGATGGTGTAGACGACGGTGATGCCAGGATCTTTCTGGAGAAGATTTTCCATGGCCTTGCGGCCGCCTTCCTCAGAGCCGGCGGTGACATCGTGACCGACGACGCGCGGATCTTTCTCGCTGCCGTTGATTTTGCCGTTGGGCACGTCGATGCCGAAGCCTTTGAGGAAGCCGGTGTCGCGCAGCACGTCGACGGTGATGTTGTTCTTGTTCAGATCGAGCATAGCGATCTTGGCGCTGGTGGCTTTTTCGCCGAGCGCGGCCTTGGCCCAGGCGCCGATCAATTCGCCGGCCTTGAAGTTGTCGGTCGCGAAGGTGGCGTCGGCGGCGTTGGCGGGATCGAGGGGCGTGTCGAGCGCGATAACCAGGATGCCCTTGTCGCGGGCTTTTTTGATGGTTGGCACGATGGCGGCACTGTCGCTGGGGGTGATGAGGATGCCTTTGGCACCAGCGGCAATCAGGCTTTCGACGGCTTCGACCTGGCTTTGATTGTCGCCATCCACTTTGCCGGCAAACGAGCGCAGTTCAACATCGAGTTCTTTGGCCTTGGCCTCAGCGCCTTCGCGCATTTTGACAAAGAATGGATTGGTGTTGGTTTTAGTGATCAATCCGACGATGGGCTTTTGCTGCGCTGCCGCGTTCGTGGCGGTGACCGTGACTGCAAACACGGTAGCGACGGCCGAGACTGCGGCACCGAGGGCTATGCCCTTCAGGATGTTAAAACGCAGCAACGGCGCATGCATGCAGGTTCACTCCAACACGTCCGGCTAAACGCCAGCAGGTCCAAATGCGTGTTCGCAAAGGGTCGGAATATGGCACCGGTGTCGCGCAGGGTTCTGCACGTCCTGGGCACTGCATTTTAGTCAAGAATACAATCTCTGATGTGACTTCATCAGCTACTGCACGTTTATTGCTATCGCTCCAATAAGCCCTCACGGGAGCGGTGCTGTCAATAACTAAATCACTTCGATTTAAATATTGACGGCTCGCGGGACGCTCCCCACATACTCTTTTCAATGATCGTACAGCAGGGGCGCGGACACTTGATCTGCGAGCGCTGGCGGCGGACAGCGGCGCGGGTGTCATGCAACGCGGAGACGACCAGGCAGGTCTTGGGGGGGGCGCGAGCCAGTCCGGTGCGCGGGCGTACAATGAGCGGCTCGTGGTGTCGCTGCTACGTCGCAACGGGCCTTTGCCGAAGGCCGAACTGGCGCGGCTAACGGGGCTCTCGGCACAAACGCTCACGTTGATGATGCGGCGGCTGGAGGGCGAAGGGCTGGTGCTGGCGCAAGAGCCGTTGCGCGGCCGGATCGGTCAGCCATCGGTGCCGTACGCGCTCAATCCACAAGGCGCGCTGTCGTTCGGCGTCAAGCTGGGCCGGCGCGGCACCGACATCGTGCTGTGCGATTTTCTCGGTGGCATCGTGGATCGTGCGAAGACGACCTATCCCTATCCCGAACCAAAGCAAGCGCTGCGTTTTATCCAGCGGCAGGTGCGGACTTTGCGCGCGCGTGCCGTGCGGCCGGATCGCGTGATCGGGCTCGGGCTGGCCATGCCGTTTGAATTGTGGAAGTGGGCGTCCGAGGTGGACGCCCCGCAAGGCATGCTGGATCGCTGGCGCGATCTCGATGTGGCGGGCGAAATCTGCGCCAGTACAGGGTTGACGGTGTTGCTGGCGAACGACGCGACGGCGGCGTGCGGTGCTGAACTCGCGCGCATAGAAACGCGGCGGCAGGAGCGGCACGGTCGCATCGACATGCTGTACTTCTTTGTCGGCACGTTCATGGGCGGCGGAGTGGTGTTAGGTGGGGCAGTGCATCCAGGGCGCACGGGCAATGCCGGCGCGCTTGGGTCCATGCCAGTCAACGTTCGCGGACGGACGCAACAGCTGATCAATCATGCCTCGCTAGTTACCCTGGAGAAGGCGCTGTGGCGGGTGGCCATGGATCCAGCAATCCTGCAGCATCCAGATCGGGACTGGTCAGGATTGGGTAAGCCACTGGCTGACTGGATTGATACTGCGGGTGCCGCCCTGGCCGGTGCCATCGTCTCGGCGCTGGCGACGATCGATTTCCAGCGGGTGGTGATTGATGGCGCATTGCCGCGCGATGTGCTGGCGGCGCTGATCGCCAAAACCAAAGCAATGGTGGCCAATCACGATCAGCAAGGCCTTTCGCCGTTCGAGATTGTCACCGGCACGCTGGGGGCCGATGCTCGTGCGCTGGGCGGCGCGCTACTGCCGATCCGCGCCAATTTCGGGGCCGATACGGACGTGATGCTGAAGACCCCGGGGCTCTGAGCTGGTTGCTTCCAAATCGGTAACCTGGAGCACAGTCAATTGCACGCCGGCGCGTGCCGGCCGGACGCTACGTGGCGGGGTGCTGCGGAGATGCGAGGCGCTCCTATGGTCTCAAAGGCTATGCATCTTCTTTCAAGGCGGCTTCGACGACCTTCGGTGATTTTCGGATGACCGCGAGATAGGCGCGTGCCGTCTGATCGGGTTCGACGCGGCCTTGTTCCCAGTCGCGCAGGGTGCCAAGCGGGATTTTGTAGCGTTCGGCAAATGCGGTTTGCGTGAGGCCAAGGTCGACGCGAAGTCGGCCGATAGCATTGCGGCGTCTAGCGCGACTGGGTTCATCCGGTGAACTGGGCTGATTGTCGGGGTCGGAGAGGGCAGCGATGTGGATTTCTTCCTCGGTCATTGGCGGGTCCCAAAGACCGGGGTGACCTGGCAGGAGACCATTTTCGTCGTGCCACTGATCGTCTTTAAGGTAGCGCTTGCCTTTGGTAATCAGTTTGCTCATGAGGTTTCGCCTTTCGGGCTGAGATGATCCTTATGACGTTGTTGGGTCGGTCGGTGGTGATGACGATGAGGATGCCGGCACCAGCTTGACCGGTAATCTTGTCTCTGTACTCGGTCGGGTCGCTCAAATCTTCTTCGATGACGGCGTAAGGGTCTTCGAGCGCTTCGATCGCGTCGTCGAATGAAACACCATGTTTGTCGACATTGGCCGCCGCTTTCGCGGGGTCCCACTCGTAGTGTGGACCAAGCATTGCTACTGGTAGTCCGTATTTGCCGGTTTGTCGAGATGCTGGTCTCTTATCGTCGCTTCCGACACTTTTGTGGTCGCTTCCGACTCCGGTAACCCGGAGCCGGCCGGAAGCGACGAGGTGCATCGTCCGCGCCGGCCGGCTCGCGGTTACGCGTGTCGGCGCGGACAATAGCAGAGCGCGGGTGTAGCTCAATGGTAGAGCAACAGCCTTCCA
>JANNEU010000256.1:0-2105 GCA_031379035.1 Hyphomicrobiaceae bacterium
CTGACGCTCACGACAGCTTGATCCCACCTGGAAATTCCAGCACTTCGCCGAGGGGATCGTCGTCACAGGGGCTGCGCGCGTGATCCCGATCATGCAGCGCGCCCGTCTGCGCCTTGCCATAGGCCAACAAAGGCAACTCGACCTCTTTCTTTGGTGCTGTTTTCGCCTTGGGGATCTCGCGCTGGCGGACGCGGTCCTCATCCGGTGTGCCTGTTGCCACAACATCTGCATTGATGACATCGAGCCGCCGATCAATTGTGCGAGCGCGATCGCGCCAGTCGTTGGGCCGTGCCGGTGGCGCGTCGGCAAAGCCGTCGTCTGCCAACACTGGCGCAGGCTGTTGCCGGTCCTCGAACCGCGCATCTTCGTAGTAGCGCAATTTCCGCGCCCGGATCGGCGGGGCGCCTGACACCATCACCAGGGACTCGTGCGCGGGAAGCTGGAGCACTTCGCCCGGCGTCAACAAAGGGCGCGGCGTTTCTTGTTTGGAGACCGACATATTGGCCAACCAGAGCGCCGAACGCTTGCCAGACAGGTTCTGCAAGGCCCTGAGCTCGGTCGCCGTACCAAGTGAGTCTGACAACCGTTTGGCTGTGCGCTCATCGTTCGGCGCAAACGCCACCCGCACATGACAGTTGTCAAGAATGGCGTGGTTCGGCCCATAAGCCTTGTCGAGTTGGTGTAGGGATTGCGCAATCAGGTAGGCGCGCACGCCATAGCCTGCCAGGAACGCGAGCGACGTTTCAAAAAAATCTAGTCGCCCCAGAGCCGGGAACTCATCGAGCATTAGCAGCAGTTTGTGCGCGCGCGGCACGCCGTCGATATAGTGCAGGTGTTCAGTCAAGCGGCGGCCGATCTGATTGAGGATCAAGCGTATCAGGGGACGTGTCCGCGAGATGTCCGACGGCGGCACGATCAGATACAGCGAGACCGGCCGCGCCGCCGTCATCAGATCGGCGATGCGCCAATCGGATTGCGCGGTGGTCGCGGCGATGACGGGGTCACGGTAGAGCGCCAGATAGTTCATGGCGCTGGACAGCACGCCAGAGCGCTCGTTCTCGGACTTGTTCAACAGTTCCTGCGCCGTCTCGGCCACCACCGGATGGACTTTAGGCCGGTCCTCGGTGCCGAGGTGGTTGGTCATCAGCATGACCTTGAGGGTGCGGCCGATGGAGCGCGTGGGATCAGACAAGACGGTGGCGACGCGCGCGAGCGTTTTGTCTTTCTCGGCGTAGAGCACGTGCAGGATGGCGCCGACGAGGAGGGTGTGGGCGGCCTTTTCCCAGTGGTCGCGGCGCTCGCGGGCGCCGTCCGGATCGACCAGGATATCGGCGATGTTCTGCACATCGCGCATTTCCATGGGGCCACGGCGCACTTCCATGAGTGGATTGAAACGGGCCGATAGCGGATTGGTCGGGTCAAACATCAGGCAATGCGAGAACTGCGACCGCCACCCGGCGGTCAACGTCCAATTCTCGCCCTTGACGTCGTGGATGACGGCGGACTGGGTCCACGACAGCAGCGTCGGCACGACGAGGCCCACACCTTTGCCGGAGCGCGTCGGCGCCACCGCCATCACATGCTCGGGGCCGTCATGCCGCAGATAGCGGTCATCATAGAGCCCGAGCACAACGCCACGCTCGGACAGCAGGCCGGCGGTGGCGACATCCCAGAACTCGGCCCAGCGGGCCGAACCAAATGTGGTCACCTTCGCGGCTTGGCTGGACCGGCGTGCGGTGCCGATAGCCGCGATGCCACCGCTGAGCACGCCGCCCAACGCGGCTAAGGCACCGGCCCGGTTGAACACATCCGGCGCTTGATCGCCGAACGCCAGCCACCACCCGAACAAATTGGTGGGGGCGTAGACACTCAACCCAAACGTATCGAACCAGGGCGCGCCGAGGGCTGCTTGATAGCCAAGACTGTGCGCGGCCCATTGCGTGCCCGCCCAAAGACTGGTGACCAGGACACCCGCAACGAGGGTCAGCTGGGTGGCGATGCTTTTGACGGTGGACATGGTTCGGCTCCCGAGCGTTGTCGCGCATGGGAGACAGCGTGCGCCGGTCGCGACGTTGGTGTGAATGGGGATACGCGGGCAATCGCGG
>JANNEU010000337.1:0-9715 GCA_031379035.1 Hyphomicrobiaceae bacterium
CCCGAGGCGTTTCTCGCCAAGCTTCTTGAGCAGACCGGTACGTTTGCGCTGCCCGATGGCACCGTTGTCGATAAACTACCGTCCATCGTCCGCTGGATGTGGGACGGTGACTTCTGCGGTGCCATCTCGATGCGCTATCAGCCGGGCACCTCTCAACTGCCCCCACACGTGAGCGGGCACATCGGCTACGCGGTGGTGCCCTGGAAACGCAATCACGGTTATGCCTCGAAGGCGCTTCGCCAAGTCCTCGACGAAGCGCGCGAACTCGGCCTGACCGAAGTCACCATCACCACCCAACCCGACAACCTCGCCTCGCGCACCGTCATCCAACGCAACGGCGGTGTGTGCACGGGAACATGGGCGCATCCGACAATGGAGGGCGGCGCGAAATTGGAGCGGTGGGTGGTGCAGCTGGCCGCGTGATTGCGGCTCAACTGATCAACAGCAACCGCGCGGGCGCTCCGGGCGGCGAGGGCGGCGCGCGATGGATGCACGGCAGCACCGGGCAGTCCGGGTACGCAATCGCGATCCGCCATAAGTTGCCAACGCCGAACGTGTAGGGCTGCGCGCCGGGCAGTGGCGCGTAATGCAGATCAAAGCACTGCTCACTCAGATACGCGGCGAAGTCCGCATCGTCTGCACCGCCATAGTGCTTCAACAACCGCGCCCTGGTTTCGGCAACCTCCACCCGGCGGATGGCCAGCTCATTGGCAAGCCCTTCGGAACTGCCGCCGATGTACGTGCACAGGTAGGTGTCAGCCGGGATCGTCGCCCGATCCACGTGAAAGGAATACACGTCCGTCGGGATCGCACCCGCCGCCTCGTCGCCCCGCTCGTCTCTGGGATAACCCGTGATGCAATCGAGGATCGGCGCGAGCCCGTGCTCGCGCAGCAGCGCCTGATCGGCCAGCAGCACCTCCCGCGCTATCGAACCCGCAGCACACAACGTAAGCGCTCGCAGATCATCATCCTCAATCGTCGTCATCCCGTCTTCGACGTGCAGCCGATCTACAATCTCCCTAAAATCTCCCGGCAACTCCCGCGGCCAGCACAGCGCATTGATGTCCCCAGAAAAGCGCGTGCTGATCAGCTCCTCAAAGCTACTCACAATGCCGATGCGGTGGGAGGCCGGATGGGATTTTGATTTGATGTCCAAGAGGTAGCTCGATCCACATGGGTGTTGGCGCGATTTAAGCGAACCCGTAGGGCGCAATAGCGAAGCGTATTGCGCCGTGCAACTCGCACCGTGTTTCATCTGGAGAGATCGCGCCTGTCTCCGGCGCAATACGGCAGAAGGGCCTATTGCGCCCAACTTCTCATACGGGAATCGCCTTCTCCGTTGCCATCAATTCCACCCGCGCCGAGCATGGCGCCGAAGTTTTGGCATCGCTGCTGTCTTGGCGAGCACCGTCACACTGTCGGCGGTTGTAAACTCAAACGAAACCCGATGACACTCTCTCCGCATCGGGGCGCATCCACTCTTCAGTTTAAGTCGTTCTCGCAAAACAACTTTCGCTGAGGAGCCTCCCAATGCGACGCCCCGCGATGCAACGACCAATGTTGAGCAGGTCGGATGAGCCAGCTGAAGCGCAGGCTTTCCGGGAAACCAGCGGAGAGGGAAGCGGCGGCAATCAGGCCTCATTGTATGGCCCGGCATCAGGTATGCTTCACAGTCCGTGCATGGCCGTTACCGACGCCGCATGCGCGTGTGTCTGCCACTGGAGTTTCGCCCATGCCACTGGAGTTTCGCTCATGTCCAAAACCTTTGCCGCCGCCGTGCTCACGGCCACCATCCTTGCCGCGACGTTCGCCCGTGCGGACACGATCACCTTCGACGATCAGGCTGTGGGCACCACCCCCGCCGGCTTCACCGTCGCGCTGACCGGGCGTGGCAAAGCCCCCAAGTGGGAAGTGCAGAAGGCACCCAGTAGCGAGCCCGGCAACGTTGTTGTGCAAACGACTGCAGACCCGACGGACTATCGCTATCCCGTGCTGATCTACGACAAGATTACGGCGACCGATCTCGATCTGTCGGTGAAGTTCCGCGCGCTGCGTGGTGTGACCGATCAGGCGGCGGGGCTCGTGTGGCACTACCGCGATGCCAACACCTATTACATCGTCCGCGCCAATGCGCTCGAAAACAACGTTGTGCTCTATAAGGTCGAGAAGGGCCAGCGCGTCGATCTACCATTGAAAGGCAAAGGCAAGACGTATGGCGCGTCGGCACCCGTGCTCAAGAACGCGTGGAATGTGCTGGCCGTAAAGGTGCGCGGGGACATTGCGTCAGTCTCGCTCAATGGCAAGGCGCTCTATGACGTCGAGGACAAAACCTTTCCGGGTGCCGGTCAAGTCGGCCTGTGGACCAAAGCCGACAGCGTGACGATGTTCGACGATCTGACCGTGACAGTGGTGAAGTAATGCGTAGCATGCTGGTCGCATCTGTTCGGCCGTATCGGTTCGACTTGCTCCGAACGGCGGCTGCGCCCTACGATGACGAAGGCCGTTCAATCTCGCTGTAGGGTTTGCTATGTCGATGTCTCCGCTCACTGGTAAAGTCGCGCTCATCACCGGCGGCAACGGCGGCATCGGTCTCGGCATGGCGGAGGGGCTCGCGCGGGCGGGCGCCAAAATCATGATTGCCGGACGCGACCTCGACAAGTCGCGCACGGCAGCGGCGGGGCTTGCCAAACTCGATATCCCAGGGGGCGTCGAAACCGGCGTCGTCGCTGTCGAAGTACAAAACGCCGAGTCGTGCCAAGCCATGGTTGCGGCAACGATCGCACAGTTCGGCCGGCTCGATATTCTCATCAACAACGCCGGCATGAACATCCGCGGCGCACCAGAGGCCATGACGCCGGCACAGTGGCGGGAGGTGCTGTCGGTTAATCTCGATGGCGCGTTCTTTGGCAGCCAAGCGGCCTACCCGCAGATCAAGGCGGCAGGCGGCGGCAAGATCATCAACACCGGGTCGATGTATTCCATTTTCGGCGCATCGTTCAACGCAGCCTACGCCGCGTCCAAGGGTGGCATTGTGCAGATGACCAAGGCTCTGGCCACGGCGTGGGCAAAAGATAACATTCAGGTCAATGCCATCCTGCCCGGCTGGATCGATACGGACATGACGCGCAAGGCGCGGACCCAAGTCGAGGGACTGCATGATCGCGTGTTGGCGCGCACGCCGGCCGGACGCTGGGGCGAGCCGGCTGATTTTGCAGGCGTCGCTGTGTTTCTGGCGTCGCCCGCATCCAACTTCATTACCGGCGCGTCGATTGCGGTGGACGGCGGATGGTCGATCCAGGGGTAGGCGGCGCGCGCGGCCTGACGCAGAAATTTGGCATTGACAGGCACGTCTTGACGTGAACATATAAAGAACATTAACTTTTTAAGTGATGCCGTCTTGAGGAACGCACTGCGCGCAGCACGTGGCGTACGAAAGATGGCGCACTGAGAAAGACGTGGACAAGCAACTCGAAGCGCCCTGCGGTCCATCTAAACCGTCTAGGGTGAACGCCATCGGAATCGGCCGTGTTTGACGTGCAGGTCGGCTGTCGTTCCAGGCAAAGAACTTCGAGGCGCAGAACGCGGCGTGCTGGCCCTTGGGCGGCGGCGTGCGAAAGGAGAGCATCATGGCAGGATCAGTGAACAAGGTTATTCTCGTCGGCAATGTCGGCAAGGACCCAGAGATCCGGCGTACCCAGGATGGTCGGCCGATCGCCAACCTGTCGTTGGCCACGGGCGAAAGCTGGCGCGACAAGAACACCGGCGAAAAGAAAGAGCGGACCGAGTGGCATCGAGTCGTGATCTTCAACGAAAATCTGTGCAAAGTCGTTGAACAGTATGTAAAAAAGGGCGCGAAGCTCTACATTGAAGGCCAGTTGCAGACCCGCAAGTGGACCGATCAGTCTGGCGTTGAGAAATTCTCGACCGAGGTTGTCTTGCAAGGTTTCGGCGGCACCCTGACGATGCTCGATGGTCGCGCCAATGGTGCGCCGGGCGGGATGCAGGAAAGCGGGCAATCCGATTATGATAGCGGCGGCTCTGGCGGCGGCTCTGGCGGCGGCTCTGGCGGCGGCTCGGGCGGCGGCTCGGGCGGTGGCAGCGGCTACGGCGGCGGCAGTGGCGGTCGCGGTGGCAATAACTCGGGTGGCAATAACTCGGGCGGTGGCTATGGCGGCGGCAGCGGTGGTGGTTCCAAGGGCAGCGGCGGTAAGCCTTTCGACAAGCAGATAGACGATGAAATTCCATTCTGAGGATGATTGCCTCAGATTTTCAGCGCTTGTGCGGCGGCCCACGACGGCCGCCGTTTCCGTAGCGAGGGTGTGCTAAGCCGAGACGGGCTGCACAGCTGCAGCCCGGCAGGACACAACACAGGCACACGACGCGGGGCGGCGGCTGCCTGACACGAATTCTGGGGCCCGTGCCACGGTCCGTTGCCACCGTCCGTGCCAGAATTCAAGTCAGCGTCCTTGCCAGGATCGACCTGCGTAAGGCAGCCAGTGCGGCGTCCAATCCTCGCGCCACAGCACCGCCAGCTCATGGCCAGCGCTGGTCATTCAACATGCAGATCTGGCACGCTCTTGCCGGTTGGGCGGCACGAGGCTAAAGCGGCACCATATCGGCTGGGGTGGGCCGCTGTCTGCGCGCCCATTTCCTCCGCCTACTTCCTCCAGCCTCCTTCCGCCGTAAAGGGTCGCCTCATGCAGAAAATCAAGGTCAAGGGCACAGTCGTCGAGATGGACGGCGACGAGATGACCCGCATCATCTGGAAGTTGATCAAGGACAAGCTGATCCATCCCTATCTGGATTTGAACCTCGAGTACTACGACCTCGGCATTGAATACCGCGACAAGACCAACGATCAGGTCACCATCGACAGCGCCAACGCCACCAAGAAGCACGGCGTCGCCGTCAAGTGCGCGACCATCACGCCCGACGAAGGCCGTGTTAAAGAATTCGGCCTCAAGGAAATGTGGAAGTCGCCCAACGGCACCATCCGCAACATCCTCGGCGGCTGCATTTTCCGCGAACCCATCATCTGCCAGAACGTGCCGCGCCTGGTGCCCGGCTGGACCAAGCCGATCATCATCGGCCGCCACGCGTTCGGCGATCAGTACCGCGCCACCGATTTCAAGTTCCCAACCGCGGGGACTTTGTCGATGAAGTTCGTCGGCAGCGACGGCAAGGTCATCGAGCGCGAAGTCTTCAAGGCTCCCGGATCGGGCGTCGCGATGGCGATGTATAACCTCGACGACAGCATCTCGGAGTTCGCCCGCGCGTCCATGAACTACGCGCTGAGCCGCAAGTATCCGCTCTATCTCTCCACTAAGAACACCATCCTGAAGCAATACGACGGTCGCTTCATGGAGCTGTTCCAGCAGATCTTTGACGCCGAGTTCAAAGCCAAGTTCGACGCCGCCAAGATCACCTACGAGCATCGCCTGATCGATGACATGGTGGCCGCCGCCATGAAGTGGTCGGGTGGTTACGTCTGGGCCTGCAAGAACTACGATGGCGACGTGCAGTCGGATACGGTCGCCCAGGGCTTCGGCTCGCTTGGCTTGATGACGTCTGTGCTCTTGACGCCCGACGGTAACACCGTTGAGGCCGAAGCCGCCCACGGCACCGTCACGCGCCACTACCGAGAGCATCAAAAAGGCAAGGAGACCTCAACCAACTCCATCGCCTCCATCTTCACCTGGACGCGCGGCTTAGCCCACCGCGCTAAGCTCGATGGCAACGCCGACCTCACCAAGTTCGCGCACACGCTTGAGAAGGTCTGCGTTGACACGGTCGAAGCCGGCTTCATGACCAAAGACTTGGCGCTGCTCGTCTCCGCCGACCAGAAGTGGCTCTCCACCACCGGCTTCCTCGACAAAATCGACGAAAACCTGAAGAAGGCGATGGCCTGAATTAAGCGCTAGGGCAGGCCTGCCGGTCTGCCCTAGAAGGCTTGCTCCAGTAACGCGCATGCCGCAGCGCTATCGCAATGTCTGTTGGCGAGACCAACCCGCCCTCACGGCATGATTTGACAAGGCATCGGACTGCATCGATTTTGTACCAGAGCAGCCCAGCCGTGTCCAAAGCTTGCCCGGTCGCCGCACGTCCGTTTTTGGTTGGCGCGTCAGCAACTGCATCGAAAAGTGCAAGCCACGCCGTGTCATCGCATTGTTGGAAGCGGAGTTTGCAGAATGTATCAATGCGTCTTGATGGCTTCCGTGGTGGCAGCCGCACAGTTGTCGCTTGGGCCAATCTGTTACGCTCAGGAACAGATTGACATCGTAGCCTTCTTTCAACAGGCGCGTAGTACCAGCCGAGATGGTCTAGCGCGTAAAACGAAAGCGGTTGACGTTCGAGCGTCTAAACTCGGCGAGATTATTGTTACCGTTATCAAGGGCGAAGGCAAAGAGACGCAGAGCCCGCCTGCAAAGGGTGGCGACAAGGTCGTTCGCAATCGATGCCCGGAAACTGGAAATGAGGAGATCCTGGTCTCCGCTTTGAACTTCGCGAAGCGCTATGAGGGAACGACCGGGGCTGCCGATGCAGACGGTTGGCTGCCTTATCGTCCACGGGGGGTGCAAATGCGCATTGTTTTGGTGACCGCGCAGGACGGCGAATTCTCGTTCATGGCGCCTTGGGGAGAAAAAATGGTTGCCCGTCCGGGCGACGCGATTGTTCAAGATCTTAAGAACCCAAAGGATACCTACCGAGTGCAAAAGTTTGCGTTCGCTTGCACCTATGAGATCCTTCGGCAACCGAGGCCGTAATAAAACGGTTGCCGCAAGACTCCGGCCACTTTGGGCCGACGCTTCAATTCTCGATGAACCGGCGCGATTCTCTGGCGCAGAACAAAAGCGTTTTGGGAACTAAAGCTGCCGGTGCACAAATGACCTAAGAACGTCGAGATTGACGGCGGCGAACTCGAAACCTCAATGGCTCTTTAGGTATCGCCCAACGGCTATGACCTTTTCGACGAGGATGAGACGATGCGCGTCGCGTTTGTTTTTTTCGCATGTATCGTCCTTGTCTTTAGTGGTGCTGCGCAGGCGACAGCGCAACTTGCCGATCTTTCTCCTCCAAAAACACCCTTCGATCAAACGGCGCAGGCACCAGCACCCGACTATCGGCAGCATTCGGCCTGGGCCGTATGGCCGGGCGTCACAAGTGCGGCCGATACAGTACCAAGCGGAGCCAAGCCTGCCCGGGCAGCGTCACCCGATGCCGATGTATTCTTTATCCACCCGACCACCTACCTCGGGAACGAGACCTGGAACGCAAACTTCGATGCAGACGGGGTCACTGGCAGGCAACTCAATGAGGTTGTGCTCGGATATCAGGTGAGCGCCTACAATGCCTGCTGCCGCATGTTTGTGCCGCGCTATCGCCAGGCGACCATTAGTGCATTCCTCCGCCCATCGGCCGACAGCTTCAAGGCCTACGATCTGGCGTACTCGGATGTCGTACGCGCCTTTGATCACTACATGCGGCAAGAGAACAACGGTCGCCCGTTTATTCTGGCAAGCCACAGCCAAGGGTCACTGCACGCAACGCGTTTGATCCAGGAGCGCATTGCAAAAGATCCCGCTGCAAGGCGCCGGCTGGTTGTCGCCTACGTCGTCGGCGCTTCGTTGCCAGAGACGTTCGACACCGGCCTGCCGGTTTGCGGGTCGGCAACACAGACGGGCTGCCTCGTCGATTGGAACAGTACATCGGCCCTCACATTGCTTGCACTAGGACGCGGGCTCATGGTGACTTGGCACAAGGGCAAATATCGGGCGGTAGGGCTCAACCGCTGGCTCTGCGTCAACCCGTTGACTTGGAATCGAACGAGCATTTCTCCAGCGGTAGAGAATGCTGGCGCGCTGCCATTTGCAGGATTTGGTAGTCCGGTACCTCCGCTACGCAGCGGAGTGACCGGCGCACGCTGTAGCAGGGGCCGTCTAGTGATTTCCATTCCGTCCGCCAAGCGCGAGGGCTTCACAGACACGCTGACTAAGTTCGGTAGCTATCATAATCTGGACTACGCTTTGTTCTACGATAGTATCCGACGAAATGCAGTTGATCGCGTGGCTGCATTCGGTCGTCTCACCGCTCGCTAGGTCAGCGAATCTGCGCGTTAGCGTCGGAAATAAATAAGATCGTCGATTGTGGGGTGTGCCACCATGCCAAGCCGCAATTTCCCTTGCTAACCCGCACCCACCACTTCATCCTACACAGTCCCCACTCGGTCGAGACTGAGTGTAAAGCAGGCATGCCGTGCGAACCTTCAAGGCGTCGCTGCAGTGCGCGTCAGCCTCTGCATATTCGTTGAAGGCATCTGTAAGCCTTTTCGCTTAGACACTGCCCTTGTAGCTGCCTTCTTTGCTGCAGCGAGCAACATCTGGTGCGAATGCAGCAGCGGGTATGGTCCCGGACTTGTCCTGCGAGAGATCCGTGTATTCGATGCCCGTTAGTACGTACGTAAATCGCCCAACATCCTGGGCGCGCAATGGACGGACGCTCCTGCGCGCGTGTCTCGCTGCCGTCACGTGTCTCGTGCTCGCATCACTCCCCGCACACGCTGAAGTCCCAGCGGACGTGAGTGCCAACCTTGCAGCGCTGCAGCCGGCCTTTCAGGCCATGGTCGAGCGGCACCAAACGGCGCGCACCTATCCGAGCCTTGAGAATGCGGACGACGCGAAGGTGCTCAAGCAGCTGTGGGATCGGCCGACCGTGCTGGGTGCGCCTCCTTACACCAGAGCAAGTATTGCTGCTGCACTCGAAATCCTGAAAATTCAAAATGCTGTTTTGCGCAGCTTTCGGATGCATGCTGAGCACGACAACGCCGGACAACGGAGCGGCGCTGCCAACGAAGACATCATTGTCTCGGCGCACGTGATGATTGTGCATTCAACAGCGGTGGTCGCCCAATCGGTGCGCGCGTATGTCGAGGCGACCCCCGAAGACACGCTCACAGAGCAGTAACGCGCCGGTCTCAAAACCATGCGCATCGGCTTCACGTCGCTCCATACGCAACTGCTTGCGGGACTGCACCTGTATCAATTCACGCCGCCCAACGTTGATCGGTTGACGGCAGCCCTCGCGGAAACCGCACCGCATATCTTTCCGTTGACCCCCGAGGTCCAGCGTCCTGGGCTTGAGCACGCGTTGACGCAAAGCAGGAGCACGGTTGATGCGGCTGCGGCAGCGCGGCTCGATGCGATGCTGGTCGCCATAAAATCTGCGCCGTGCAGTCAGATCTGTGCCTTTAAATAAGCGGGTGCCGGTGACTATTGGAGACTTGTGATGTGGAGTTTATGGGACGCCATGAATCGAGATCCCTTTGATCGCATGCTGACGGGGCAGGCGCTGGTGGAACAGATGGCGATTGTGACGGCGGATCCCGCATTCGCGACCTTGGGTGTGCAGATCATCTGGTAGAGGATGCGGCGGCACCGCGCATCATGGCGAGAAAAGACATGCCCTTCTTCCACGGCTTCGACCTCTCCCACATCCCTGTCCGGGATGGCGCGATGCGCGTGCGGACCGGCGGCAAGGGGCCTCCGCTGCTGATGCTGCATGGCAATCCGCAGACGCACGCGATGTGGCACAAGGTGGCACCGGTGCTGGCCGAAAAGTTCACCGTCATCTGCCCTGATCTGCGCGGCTATGGCGGCTCGCACAAGCCGGCCGCTTCAGTTGATCATGCGGCCTATGCCAAGCGCGAGATGGCGCGCGA
>JANNEU010000360.1:0-11715 GCA_031379035.1 Hyphomicrobiaceae bacterium
TGCCGAACGCCAAGCCGATCATGAAGATCGTGGTGCGGATGGTTGAGATGGCACCTTGCAGGAACGAGAAAACGAGCTCGAGCGCGGCGCTGGCGATGAAGCGCACCGGTCCGCCGTACTGCGCCATGCCGCCTTTGGTCAGCACCACATCGAGCAAGCCTGCGATCTTAGGCATCAGGTACATGCCGAAAAACAGCAGATAGAGGAAAATGGCGAGACCGCGCGGATAGTCGGCGATGCCTTGTGCTTGCCATGCCGCGATCGGCAGCAGCGCGATCATGAGGGTCCACGCGGGTAGGCCGACGAACATGAGGACGGCCCAGACTAGCTGAAAGCGGCTCATGGCATGCAGGCCGGGTGTGTCGAGCAGTTTCACATACTGCATGTTGCCCTGGCACCAGCGCACATCGCGCTTGGCAAAATCGAGCATTGTGGGTGGATTTTCTTCCCAACTGCCGTTCTCGACGGGCAGCACGCGCACTTCGAAACCGGCGCGACGCATGAAGGTCGCTTCGACCTGATCGTGGCTCAGCACGTGACCGCCCAGCGGCGGCTTGCCGGGCAGTACAGGCAGTTCGCAGCTGTCACGGAACGGCTTGATGCGGACGACTGCGTTGTGCCCCCAGAACGGACCACAATCACCCACCCACCAGGCCTGACCCATGGTGTAGGCGCGCATGCCATGGCGCATGCCGAACTGGAACGTGCGCGCGAACGCTGACGACGACGGCATGCCAACCACGAGCGACTGCAAAATGCCGAGCTTCGGGTGCGCCTGCATCATGCGCACAAGTTTGACGATGGCTTCGCCGCTCATGACGCTGTCGGCGTCGAGTGGCAGCATGAGTTCAAAGTCGTTGCCCCAGCGATCGCAGAAGTCGCGGACGTTGCCGGCCTTGTAGCCGGTGTTGTCGGTGCGGCGGCGGTAGGTCAGGCGCGCACCGTCGGGATCGGTGGCTTTCCAGGCTTCGAAGGCTTCTTGTTCGTTCACTGCCACGGCGTCGTCGTTGGTGTCTGACAGCACGAAGTAGCTGAAGGTTTTACCCTCACCCGTCGCGTCCACACTGGCTTTGACGGTCTTCAAACGCAGAATAGCGCGTGCGGGGTCTTCGTTGCGGACAGTCATGAAGATCGCAGTTTTGATCGCGATCGGCGTTGCGACATCGCCAGCGGCTGCAAAGGGCGCGACCTCTTGAATGGAATTTTTGTGGAAGTGCAGCAACCACAGGCCGATCACCGCATTCCAGAAGCCGAGCACGGTCCATGGCGTGCCGAGCGCGAAGCCGACAAACAGGACAATGTCGACGATGGTCCAGCCGCCAGAACCGAGCACGAGGGCGGCCAGCCACAGCATCGCGAGATACGTTGCGACATTGAGCACGACGACGATCCGCCGCCGCTGGCTGAGCTCGTCAACCGACTGCAGGCCGGTCGGCGTCGTCAGGTGCAGAGGTTGGCGCACGCCGATGGGCGTCGAGGACTGGAGAGTTTCCGACATAAGGGGGAGATCCGGGCTTGGAAACGGAAGAAGACGGGAATTGACCGCACAAAGCACGGCACGCGCTGAATGAAAAATGAATGCCCGCAAGCCGCGCAAGAGGTCGCAGGCTGCCTGCCGATCCGGTCTCGATGGAACGGCGTCCGCTCCACCTGTGATTGCGGATCTGCGCTGAAGTCGCTCATTTAAGCAAGATTGCGAGGCGTTTTGCCGAGTGCGGCTGGGAGCTGAAGGATGGGTCCGAGACCCTACCCCGCGAAGGCCTCAAAAACCGACAGAGAAGGCCGTGGAGGGCCATCCATCACAAGCTGGCTAGGGGTGTAGCCGCTCTTGCCGAAATCGCTCCAGCACCCTTTAAAAGGCTCGCAAATGAATTCACTATGATGGCAATAAAATTAACGATATCAGTATGTTATTAACCTTCAGCGACCTCGGTGCCACCAGTGAAGGCAAGCGCCATCAGACGTCGGGAACTCAGCTCAGGTCAGCGACGCCGAACGCCTTCAGGCTGTCTTTGGCGCGCTCATGGCCGCGATGGCATCAGCCAAATGCGGGTCGGAGATGTTCTTCGCCCCGGCGGCTACTCTGATTTTGTGAGCCCGGGCCAAGACGTCCGTGTGGGTGAACCCCACTGGCGGCTCGAACTTGTAGCAGGCCAGCTCGAAGATGTGGCCCAGCGGATCGCGAAAGTAGAGGCTGTCCATGAAACCGCGATCAATCTCGCCGGAGGATGCGAAGCCACGGGTCTTGAGGCGGGCGGCGGCTTGCGTGTACGTCGCGCGCGAGACGTTGAACGCCAGGTGATGCAGGCTGCCGGCCTTGAGTGGTGTCGGTTTTCCATCCCTCGCCCAGCCTTCACTGGTGAAAACCGTGATCAAGCGGCCGTCACCCGGGTCGAAGTAGAGATGGTTCTGGGTCTCGTCATCGAGATTGGGCTGTTCGAACACCAATGGCATGCCGAGCACGCCTTCCCAGAAGTCGACCGAGGTCTGCCGGTCAGCCCCCATGAAGGTGATGTGGTGGATGCCCTGGGTTTGGATTTTGACGGGAGCGTTGGACATCACGGCAACCTCGTTAGGCGTGCGATGGAAGCCGCTCAATACGTCTCGACGTGATAGCGGCCGCTGGTGCGCATGTCGGGTTTCAGCGCGGCCCAGTCAAGCCCATGTTTGCGGCAAACGTCGGCCATGGCTTCCTCGACCCCGGTTTCCATGTCCTTGAGGCCGCAGATGAAGATGTGGGTGTTGGCATCTTTGAGCAGCTTGGCGACGCCTGCAGCTTCACGGCGGATGCGGTCCTGCACATATTCCTTATCGGTGCCGGGGACACGGCTGAAGACGAGATGCTTTTCCAGCAAGCTCGCCGGAACTTTTTGCAAGGGACCGAAATAGGGCAGCTCTTCGGGTGTGCGCGCGCCAAAGAACATTGCAGCCTTGCCGGGGGCGTTTTGCATGGCGCGGCGGCGCCGCTCGGTGAAGGCGCGAAAGGGTGCTGAGCCGGTGCCGGTACAAATCATGATGATGTTGGCCGTGGCATCATTCGGCATCAGGAACGTCGCACCGAACGGGCCGGTCACCTCGACTTTGTCGCCCACCTTCAGATCGCACATGAAGTTAGAGCCGACGCCAGCGTCGACGCGCTTGATGGTGAGCGAAACATTGTTGGCATTGCGCTTCTCGCCGTCGCGCGCCGACGCAATCGAATAAAGACGGATGTCGTGTTTCTTGCCGTCAGCGCGCGCGCCAGGCGGCACAATGCCGATGGATTGGCCTTCCAGAACTGGGAACGACTGCTCGCCAAAGCCCAGCACGATGTGGCGGATGTCGCTTTCGGTATTGGCAGCGGTGATGCGGAAATTGCCCTGCACGGTGGCGAGCGCAGGCTTGTCGCGTTTGAACAAATGGATACTTGGGGTCGCGGCAGACTTCGGCGGGATCACCTTGCCGCCGACACCGGCGTGGGCACTGGCCAGCAGCTTCTCGACTTCCTCGTCGCCGGCATCGGCTGTATCCGAAGTCGCCGCGCCCAAGTCTTCTTGGGTCGGCAGTTCTGACCATCCGAGCTGCTCGACGAGCGAGTACGCGCGCGCCGAGGCCACAACCCGCCAGTTATCGATAGATCCTGTCGGGCACGGGGCGATGCAGTCCATGCAGAAGTTGCACTTCTCTGCATCGACGACATAGTTGGTGTCGTCGTGGCTCACCGCGCCGACCGGACACGTCGCTTCGCACGTGTTGCAACGGATGCAGATCTCAGGATCGAGGAGATGCTGTTTTTTGAGGGTGGTGGTGGTGGTCATAAGATTTTTGGGGACCTTTGAACGCCGCTATTGGGCTTCGATTTCGATGGTCATCGCGGTGAAATCGACGAGAAGTATGTGAGGAGAAAGGAGCCCGGTGCCAAGCAGGGCATCGGGCTCACCTTCGCGTGGGTGCGTTCGCGGATCGTCCACAATGAAGACTTGCACGCGTCGTTGCTGTCCGAGCCATCGAATTGAACCGCGACCGCGACTGACTTTTGCGGAATTCCCACCTGCCAGCGCAACTTCGGAGTCGAATGACGTCCTTTCAAAACCGAAACGCCGCGCTACACTTTCGGTCACATATAGCTCGCCGTTAAACCCGGTATCGACCAGCGCCAGCAGGCTCTCGTCGCGCTCGGCGAGCGCCACGCGGACGAGCGGCCGCCGCCGGTCGTCTACGCCTCCGAGGACAGTGCCCACAGGCCGCTCCCGAGTGCGATCGGTATGCCGATGTCGTGGGCCCAGGCTGGACGCCCGCTGCCGAACAGAAGATCGAAGCGGTCCATGGCATCGAGCGCACTTACTGCAGCGACGTAATGGCCCGTGGCGAAATCCACGACGATTGCGCTGCCGTGCGGCAAATCATGGACGACCGTTTCGTGGCGCGTAAGCCAGAGTTCGCAGAAGCGGCTAAGATCTCGTATCGATGGCTTTTCCGCACGCATCGCAGGACAGTCGTTGAGCCGGCTGTCCTGAGCGTCCGAAATCGGTGGTGCATCGAGACGGCCGGCACGCAAGCGATCACGTTCGCCTTGAACGACGGCGGACCTCGTCTCCATGCGATGCTTATGTTGAGGCTCCGGCAGCGCAAGCGGCGACTGCCGCTCCTCGCAAAAGCCGCCACTGTTCGCTGATGAACTCATGCGGGTACTCCGTAATCGCCGTTGCCATCGCTCTAGTTGCAGCAAGTGATGTTGGGTTACGGCCGCGAAGGGCGGGCTAACCCAACTTACGACATTGCCGCCTTCCTCACGCCCGGTGGATCTTGACGTACTCGAAGTCGCCGCCTTTGTTGTCGACGCCGACTTTGGGTGGGCTGAGCCAGCCAGCGTACTTGCCGGGTTCCCAGCAGGGGACCATGAGGCTCTCAATGAACGCGCCATCGTCGGTGGTCGGGATCCATTGAGCCTGCATCTTGGCCCATTCGGTCTCTGTCAGCACCTTGCCGTCTGGCGATGCTTTGATGGCCTTGAACTCGCCGACGTTGCGATGGAACGCCACAGACGGCAGCGTCAGCGCAAACTTGATGCCAGCCTTCTCGATCACTTTGTTCCAGCGGTTCACACCGCCCTGGCAATCTTTCACGTATTCGTCGCGCAGCCGCATGTTGAGTGCGGTGAGCGCCGGTTCATCGACCATGCGGATCTGGCCATCGATGAACTTCAGCACTGGATAAGTCGCGGTGGTCAGTGCGTGATCGTCCTCGATCTTGGTTTCCATGAAGCGGCCCTTGAGACCGGTGTTGTAAAAGTTCGCGGCGTTGGTTGAGACTTCCGAGCCGAATAGATCGAGCGACAGCGAGTAGTGCAGGTTGGCTTTTTTCTGGATGGTCGGTAGATCGATGACGCCCAGCGCGCGGATGCGGTTGATGTCGTAAGGATCTTCGATACCGGCGTCCTTCATGGCCTGACAGGTGCGCTCGATGCAGCGGCTGACGCCGGTCTCGCCGACGAACATGTGGTGGGCTTCTTCGGTCAGCATGAAGCGGCAGGTGCGCGACATGGGATCGAAGCCGGACTGTGCCAATGACTCCAACTGCATCTTGCCGTCGCGGTCGGTGAAGAACGTGAACATGAAGAACGACAGCCAGTCGGGTGTCACCTCGTTGAAAGCGCCCAGCATGCGCGGCTTGTCCACGTTGCCAGACTGGCGCTGCAGCATGCCATCGGCTTCTTCGCGGCCGTCTTTGCCGAAATATTTGTGCAGCAGATAGACCATCGCCCACAGATGGCGGCCTTCCTCGACGTTGATCTGGAAGAGGTTGCGCATGTCGTAGAGCGAGGGCGCGGTCTTGCCGAGGTGGCGCTGCTGTTCGACGGAAGCGGGTTCCGTATCGCCCTGCACGACGATGAGGCGGCGCAGGTTGGCGCGATATTCGCCGGGGACTTCCTGCCACGCCTTCTCGCCCTTGTGGGCGCCGAAGTTGACGAGGCGCGTTTCGTCTTGTGGAGCCAAGAGAATGCCCCAACGGTACTCCGGCATCTTCACGTAGTCGAATTTCGCCCAGCCTTTGGGGTCAATGGAGATGGCGGTGCGCAGATAGACGTCGGAGGTCTGGAATCCTTCGGGGCCCATGGTCATCCACCAGTCGATGTAACCGGGGTGCCATTGTTCGAGCGCTTTGAGGACGCGGCCATCGTTAGCGAGGTTCACGTTGTTGGGGATCTTCGTCGTGTAGTCGACGGCGCCGGAGGGGATGGTGGTGGTGGTCATGGGGTGGGGTCCTTGTTGGGATACGGCAGTCGGCAATCGCCAATCGGCAGTCGTGTTTTAGATTGAGGCTTCGAGTGTGCGGATAAGACTTCTCAGCATTCGTCCTATATCGTCGCATTGGGTGGCGAGGTCGTTAAGCGGACCCTCGGCAAGTGTTCCAATCCTATGAGCAAGGATCAGGTGTGTCTCAAGTTCTTTGAGTGAACCTTGCGCGATACGTAGCTGTTGAATGTAGGAACCGCGAATGTCGCGACCGTATCCTTCAGCAATATTTGCAGGCACAGACGCGGCAGCCCGACGGATTTGCGAAGTCAGACCGTACCTTTCTTCAGAGGGAAATCCGGCGGTAGCGCGATAAGCTGCCACAGCCAGATCCATGCTCAGCTGCCATACCCGGAGATCTTTGTAAGATTGGATCGTCATTTCAGAACCATTCCGACGCAACAACGACTGCCGACTGCCTATTGCCGACTGCCGATTTAAACCCGCGTCTTATCAAACTCGGCCTTCACGCCGGAGCCGTAGCGTCTAAGGGCACCGTCGGCGCCGACGGCGTTGGGGCGTTGGAAGATCCAGTTCTGCCACGCCGTCAGACGACCAAAGATTTTTGTTTCCATGGTCTCGGGGCCGCCGAAACGAAGATTGGCTTCCATGCCGGTGAGGCCGTCAGCGGAGAAGCTTGAGCGTTCTTCAAGGAAGATGCGGACTTCATCGTCCCAGTCGATCTCGTCGAAGGCAGCGGTGACAAGTCCGAGGTCTTCGCAAGCGCTGGCATCAAGTGACTTGCCGGTTTCTTTCTGCGCTGCGCCGACGCTTTCGGGTTCGCCGAGGAAGCGTGTTTGCAAACGCGTGATGCCATTGCTCATCGGATAGGCACCAAAATTCTGTGCTGAGAGCAGCATGCTGGCCGAACCGCGGTTGTCGCCTTTTCGCGCGCCCTGGAACATGAAGGAGCGGTCGCAGGCGAAGACGATCTCGGCGAGCGTGCCGGCAAAGCAAGAGCCAGGCTCGACAGTGGCGACGAGCGAGCGGGACGTTACGTCAACGCGCTTCAGCACGCGCCGCCAATAGTTGGAAATCTCGTGCGCGAGCCAATCCTGCTTGTGGTTTTCGAGGTAGGCATCGAACGCGAGCACGCGGCCAGCGTCGCCTTCCGACTTGAAGATGATGGTGCCCATTTCAAGTTCGTTGAGGCGCAGCTCAAGGATGGCGTCGTCGAGTTCGCGGGCGCACCGCAGCGGCCAAAAGTGCGCGGCAAGCGCGTGCATGCCGGCTGCGTCGTCCGGTGGGGCAACATCCGGGCCGAGAATGGCGATCGTGGCGCGGCGGCCGGGACGGTCGATGGCGACCTTGACGGTGCTATAGGTAATGGCATCGTCGGTAATGACCCGCGGCAGCGGCGTGAGCGAAATGCCTTTGGCACCGGCGGTTTTCTTGATCGTTGCTGCAAGTTCTGTTGCCATTGCCTCGACTTCGGCATCGAACTTGGAATTGGGGGCAACCTTGTCAACGAGACGCCATTTCACGGCACGCGCGCCTTTGACGCCTTCCTCGACTGTGCAGAATGCGTTGGCGAGGTCACGGCGTACTTTGCGCTTGTCGGTGACACGGGTGAGACCGCCGGTGCCGGGAAGCACAGCGAGCAGCGGAATTTCCGGGAGCGAGACAGTGGAGTTGCCATCGTCAGCGAGAATGATCTTATCGCAGGCAAGCGCAAGTTCGTAGCCGCCGCCGGCTGCTGTGCCGCGCACCGCACAGATGAACTTCTGGCCGGAGTGCTCCGAGCTGTCTTCCATGCCATTGCGGGTTTCGTTGGTGAACTTGCAGAAGTTCACTTTGTGGCTGTGCTGGGAGCCGGCCAACATGCGAATATTGGCACCCGCGCAGAAGACCTTGTCCTTGCCGGACTTCATCACGACGACTTTGACATTCGGGTGCTCAAAGCGGAGCCGCTGCAGCACGTCGGCGAGTTCGATATCAACGCCAAGGTCGTAGGAATTGAGCTTGAGTTGATAGCCATCGAACAGCGTGGCATTTTCGTCCACGTCCATGATCAGCTCGGCGCGCTCGCCGTCGGCCTTGAGCTTCCAGTGCCGCCAACGCGACGGGTCGGTGTGGAAATCGATGCGCTTGGTTGCTTTGGCGTCAGCCATAGTCAGGTCTCCCGTAAGAGCCCGATCTTGGCGCGCCGCAGTGGCAGGATGCCTGGGCACGATGCCGGGCTTGGCATCAAAGAGTGGATGTCTAAAAATGCATCATTTTGCATATCAACGCTTAAATGCATTGTCAACTTGCATTATATTGCATTTTAACGCAACTTATAGCGCTGTATCTTGCCGGTGGCTGTCTTGGGGAGGGAGTCGACCACTTCGACCCAGCGCGGGTACTTCCAGGCACCGGCCTTGGCTTTCACGTGGTCTTTCAGCGCGGCGAGCAGCGTGTCGTCAACGACGTGGCCCGGCTTCAGAACGATGATCGCGCGCGGCTTGATGAGGCCATCGCTGTCCTCTTTAGGTACGACCGCGGCTTCGAGTACGGCGGGATGGGAGATCAACGCACTTTCGACTTCGAACGGCGACACCCAGATGCCGGACACTTTGAACATATCGTCGGTGCGGCCTTGATAGGTGTAGTTGCCACTAGCATCGCGCACGTACTTGTCGCCGGAGCGCGTCCAGCCGCCCTCGAACGTGGCGCGGCTCTTGGCACGTTGGTTCCAATAGCCGTCGGCGGCACTGGGGCCGGAGACGAGCAACTCGCCGACCTCGCCGTCGGCGACGGCAGCGCCCTTTTCGTCGACAAGACGCACGTCGTAGCCGGGTACGGGCTTGCCGCTGGTGCCGTAGTGCACATCGCCGGGGCGGTTGGAGACGAAGATGTGCAGCATCTCAGTCGAACCGATCCCGTCGAGGATATCGACGCCGAACTTCTGTTGCCAGGCTTTGCCGACTTCGGCTGGCAAGGCTTCTCCGGCGGAAATGCACTGCCGCAGCTTTTGCGAGGAATGCTCCGGCATTCCGGCGGCGTGATTGAGCATGGCGGCGTAGAGTGTGGGGACGCCAGCGAACACCGTCGGCTGATACTGCTTTAGCGTTCGGAAGACGCTTTCGGGCGTGGGGCGCTCCGGCAGCAGGATTGTTGTGGCACCGACCGACAGCGGGAAGCTCATGGAATTGCCGAGGCCGTAGGCAAAGAAGATCTTGGCGGCCGAGAACATCACATCGCTCTCGCGGATGCCGAGGACGCCATGGCCATAGAGCTTGGCGGTGGCCATTGGGCTGGTGTGGACGTGACGCGTGCCCTTCGGCATGCCGGTCGAGCCGGACGAGTAGAGCCAGAAGGCGGTCTCGTCGCTGTGGGTCGGTGCTGGTTCGGCATCAGCTGATTGGTGCGACAGCTCTTCGCGGAAGTTGAGCGCAAATGGGGGCACATCACCGCCAGCGACGAAGATGTGCTTGAGACATGGCAGTTTGCCGAGGACAGGCTTGATCACATCAACAAGGGGGGCCGAAACGATGATCGCCTGCGCGCGGCTGTCTTCCAGAATGTAGGCGTATTGCTCAGCGGTCAGCAGCGTGTTGAGCGCGACGGGAACCACACCCGCTTTGATCGCGCCCCAGAAGGCTGGTGGATAATCGACCGTGTCGTGCAGCAGCAGCGCCACACGCGTTTCGCGCGCGATGCCGTAGGTTTGCATGAGGTTGGCGACGCGGTTGGTGCGTTCGGCCAGTGCTGCGTAGGTGAGTGTTTCGTGGGGGTCGATGAAAGCTGGCTTGGTGCCGCGCCCGGCTGCCAGGTGCACATCGATCATCGCAGTGGCGGCATTGGCGTGCTGTGAGGCGGTCATGACTTGTTTCCTATTGGCCACTCTACCAGTGCAAGGAGGGGCAGCACACAGGCACGCTGCCCCGCTGACACCTATCGACGCTTCTTGCCGGTTGATGCCGCGCCGGCCGGTGGATTGTCGCCGACACGCAAGCTATCGAGTTCCCGTGTGGCAAAGTGCGGCACAAAGCCAAGCGTTTCAAGGCGTTTCCGCGCGGCGGCGATATCAACGGGTTTGTCGAGGTATTCGACGGCCAAGATGGTTTTGCGCTCTGCCGCCAGCAAGTTCAGATAGCCGGATTTCTTGGCAACCAGCGGTTCGGGGTTTGCGGTGGGCTTACCCTCCTCGCCATAGAGCAGGCTTTCTTTGCCGATGCCGTCGATCATGGCGCGGTAACCAGCGTCTTCGAGCAGTTCCTCGCCGTTCTGCGGCACGATCAAAAAACCGGGCCTGGCGGCGCGGCCCTTGGCAGCAATCTTGCCGATGAAAGCGATCATCTGCTCTTTGGCCTGCGGATTTTTTGCGGCGACGTCCTCCATGCTGCTATCGACCTTATCCATCCAGACGCCGTCGAAACCGGCCTTGAGGACGCGATCGAGGTAGCCATCTTTGCCGAGGATGATGTCCTGCCACTCCGGCTCCCAATAGCGCACGGCGTAGTTGCCGCCCCAATCGCCGTTGAGCTTTTCGCGCCAGTTGGGTGCGAAGGGATTGGGCAGAATCCAGACGCTGCGCCACCACCATTTCCAATAGTAGCGATAGCTCTCCGCCTCGCCGATTGAGAAGTAGCAGAGGATGGTGCGAGGGCTGCCGTCTGGCTTGACTTTGAGTGCGGCAAGCTCGGCGGGCGTCAGCGCTTTCGCGTCGCTGCCATCGCGCGAATAGTCGATGACGAGCACGTCATAGGGCGAGGCTGCCAATGCTTTGGGATCGAGCCCGCTGAGCTGGTAGCCCCAGGATTTGGCAGCACCCAGCGGGCCGAGGCGTGGCGGGGGAAGGGGCGCTGGCGGCGGCAGTGCGTTGGCGTCGACGAATGGCACCGTAATGACTGGGACGGCGATGGCTGGTGCAGCGGGCGCGGTTGCTGTGGTGCTTGGCGTGGGCTGTGGCGTGAGCGGCGACGTGGTCTGACCGACGGCTGCCTGGCCGATGGTCCCGATGGAGACGGCAACTGCGGCGGCCAAAAGTCTTTTCGATAGCATGCGCCTGTGGTTCCTGCCGTCCATTCAACTGCTCCGGTAAATCTTCAGTGGTCGTGCCACTCGCACGCATACAGCGCATTTGCAAATCGATGGCGGGGTTTTCGGCTCACTGCAGCAGGCGATCACGGGATCGCGGTCAGCAGACGCGGTACGTTGCCGGTATCGCCTGCTGCTTCAGCGATGATCAGACGTTTCAAGTTCGGCAAGCGATCCACGACGCCGAGGGCTGCGCCACGGGCGGAACGGGCGAGTGTGCTGCTGGTCGAGAACAAGCGGTTCAAGGCATCGAAGCCGGCCGCTGACGCTAGATTATCGAACCGCCGTGCGCGTTCAAAGCGCGCCAGCACGTCGACGTGCCCGATGTCGAGCCCGAGGCGTGCGGTATCGATGATGCATTCGGCGAGGGCTGCTACGTCGCGGAAACCGAGGTTCAGGCCTTGGCCGGCGATGGGAT
>JANNEU010000388.1:0-1689 GCA_031379035.1 Hyphomicrobiaceae bacterium
TCAACGGCGTCCGGCGCAGCCAAGTGTTCTCTGTCAGTTGATCAACGACGAACGTGGCAACATCGGCGCGCGCAACCTTGCCGCCGCGCACGCCCGTCAGATCGGTCAATGCGCGTACAGCGCCTTTGGCCGGCGTGTTCGTCAGCATCACCGGCCTGACTAGGACCCAGTCAAGCGTGCTGGCGCGGACGATCGCCTCCTGACGATCTTTGTCCTCGTACACTTTGCGCAAAAGCAACGGGAACAACAGCTTATCGAACAGGAATCCAGCGTGCCCGCGGCTGTCGCCGGCACCAAGGCCGGTGATACATACGAGACGCCGGATCTTTTGTTGCTCCATCGCAGTGACCAGGGCACGCGTCGCCGTGGAAAGAACCGTTACTTCTTGACTGAGGCTCATGCCGGTGCCGAGAGAGCTGATCACCCCATCGCAGCCATTGAGCGCGCGATGGAGAACCTCATTGTCGCGCGCGTCACCTTCAACGAGCTCGACACCCGCAAGGTCCAGCGCCGGGGCCTTGGAGCGCACAAGCGCCACCACTGCATGGTTTCTCTCGCGAGCCACACGGACGATTTCGCGCCCGGTGCCGCCGGTGGCACCCAAAACAAGAATTTTCACAGCCGTCTCCAAGGTCTGAATTTGAATTGGGATCGCGTCAGTCCACCGCTGACAGCGCCGCAACAACAGCGGAATGCAGTCCTGGGGCCGCGGCCAGAAAGTCGTCACTGGCAAGCGTCCACGGCCGACCGCCGATGTCGGAAATCGTGCCGCCGGCCTCCTCGACCAGCAGCGCGCCGGCCAACAGACCCGATCGGACCTGGCTGAATTGCCAAAACGCATCAGTGCGTCCAGCCGCGACATGGATCAATTGCAGCGTCGCCGGCACCGATACACGCACGACCAGAGCCGCACCCAGCATGGCCGTGACAGATTGGCCGATGCGGCGGTGGGTGGTGCGGTCCTCGCCGGGCTTCGCCTGTCCGGTGCCAACGAGAGCAGCCCTCAAGTCTGTTTTGGCAGATGGCCGTAAACGGTACGTATCGAGGTATGCGCCGCCGCCGCGCACGGCCGTATAGGTCTCAAGGGTCAGTGGCAGATAGACCACGGCGAGCACCGATTGATTGTCGCGCACCAAGGTTGCCGTGATGCCCCAGTCAGTCATGCCGTGCGCAACGTTGATGGCGCCCTCGATGGGATCAACAACCCACCACTCCCCGGTCGGAAGGGTCCCGCCACCCAGTTCATCGTCAGTCCAAGACGCACCTGGACGCGCGGCCGTTAACTGTGCCCGCAGGACGTCCATCGACACCGCGTCGTTCGCGCTAATGGTGGCATTGATCTCGCTGCGATCGGCGCAGCGCGTATCGCGAGAGTAATGGTTCTTGAGACTGTTGCCAGCCAATTGGACGGCAGCAACTACGGCCGGCAGCAACGCCGCGTCGGAATGGGCTACAGGCATCAGGGATCTCCAGAACGGCGGGCCGTGTCATTCAGGCGCGGCACTTGACTCGATACCCGAAGAATACGAGCACTTGCTCGCATGAGCTACTCGCGCGCCAAGAAAGCTCCAGCTAACCGGCTGAAGCCACGCAAAACGCCCTCGCAGCAGCGTTCAGTGAGCATGGTCGACGCCATCGTCGAAGCTGCGGCTCGCATTTTGGAGCGTGATGGGTTCGCGAGGTATTCAA
>JANNEU010000390.1:0-4490 GCA_031379035.1 Hyphomicrobiaceae bacterium
CGGCCCCGCTTGTGTTGGACGGCCCCTTTAACGGTAATGCCTTCACCGCCTATGTCGAGCAGGTTTTGGTGCCGACGTTGCAACCCGGCGACGTTGTCGTCATGGACAATCTGGGGTCTCACAAAGGCTTCGCAGTGCGGCTACTGAACCGCGCGGCTGGCACGCATCTACTATTCTTGCAGCCCTACTCGCCCGACCTGATCCCGATCGAGCAGGTCTTCGCAAAATTCAAAACACTGCTCCGAAAAGCCGAAGAGTAAACGGTCGAAGCCATTTGGCGACGGATCGAAACCTTGCTCGACTGCTTCATGCCAATCGAATGCACAAACTACCTCCGCAACAGCGGACACGGTTCAATTTTACGGGAAAGACTTCTACAAATCGGTACGGAAATACTCGATGATGCGCCGCGCATCCATCCGCCCAAGCGCAGACAAACTTCCGATTGTATCCATATCGCCAGATTTTTTGTAAACCTGAACTACTATTCGGCAGTGAGGCTCTTCAACCACCGATGCAACCGGGGTACAACTTGCGATGACGTCAGCGAGCTTGGAGATTGTAGAAGTGTCTGAGTCCCAGATCTGCTGCACAGAAAATGTATCGAAATTTTCTCGCAACGTGAGCTTACCGAGATGTTCCAACACCCTGGCAACAGCATTCGGCGTGGCGACGCCGGACGGCAGCTTGAAGCCAACGAGCCAAGCGTCTGGCGCCAACGGCCTTTCGTAGAGTACCACGGCATCAGTCGCCAATCCAACATTGGGAAACAACGAGCCGACGAACCACATTGCCATGCCGACAACAATCGACCATTGCTTGTGCATCACTATACCCTCAGACCAGAGTGCTTATCGCGAACGAAAGTGATTCTCTCGCTGCAATCTCGATACACATAGCCTTTCGCAACCTACACTGCTTGCTCAACGTCGTTGCAGGCGTCGCTCATTTGAAACCTTTTAAACGCGCGACCGGCTCATTGTCACTCCAACATTTTCGGTGAGCGCGCCCGCGGCAGAGAACACGGATGTCTGACGTCTCCATCAATTCAAACGACCACCGACTGGTGACCGTAAGACAGGTGAGAGACAGCAGCAACCCTCCATTCGACCTCAAGCACATTTCGCTTCGGCAAGATCTATCATGCGTGCAAATGCCTCAAGTGCCTCCCGGCATTGCAGTTTCGTCAAGCCCGACAAGCTTAAAGTAATTGTACCGTCCGTCTCCCGCGCAACTGAAACTCTTTTGGCATCTGGTACTGGCAAAATCGCGTAACTTCTTTGGTGAAGCTCACCTTCAAATGCAGCTGCGTTAGCTCGAGTGCCTTGCAGGGCTTCGAGCGCGGTTAGCGCATCCGAAACTGCATCGAATAGTGAGGGTCCTACAGCCTCAGGCGGCTTAGCGGCGCTCATAGCTAATGTTCCTTTGAAATGATTCTGAAAGATACTCATCGAAAGGCTTCTGCTTCTTGCAAACTCCACCAGACTATTTGGCTGGACGTTCTTGTCCTGGGTAGCGGTGTTCGTTCCGGCCGATGAGTCGGCGCGAGCTTGTTGTAGTAGCGAGCAGTTCCACGTGGCCTTTGTAAGCGGCCAGATCAGGTCCAGCAATGTCCCTTTGTGCTGACGCTAGAGATCGAGCGATGGAAGCGGCTGATGCCGCGGCGCATCGGAGCCGCTCGTAAGTATCGGCAAAAGTTGCCAGATGTGAGCATGATCACACGAACGCGAACGTCACGCAGCGCACACTAAGGCTATAAGTACGAAAGGCCTCAGCAGCAGCAAGAGGTTGTTGCGGGAACATCGAAGTTCCGCCGGAACTAAAGGTAGGACAAACACCGATAGCTTCCAGAAGACGATTGTTTGCCAGCACTTCATTGCAGCCCTCGTCAACCTGCAGCACCTCTTCGGCACCAGCCCACTCCGCTTCGTCCACCAGTCGCCACCCGATGCGGCCTCGAACCCTGAAATCCCCGTCGCACGGCGGCGGCCGGGGTCAAGCGCCACACGGTCCCTCGAACGCTGGCGCTTGACCCCGTCCTCAGGGCCGCTCGTGCAGGGATGCGGGTGTCGAGGCCGCATCGGGCGGCTTGGCACTCGAGGACGACCCCATGTCAGAGAAACTATCCATCCATGATCGCATCACCGCAACGATCCTGAAACAGATCGCAGATAATCCCGGTGAGCCTGTCATGCCGTGGCACCGACCGGCGGGCAGCGCTCTGCATATCCCCAAGAACGCGACCACCAACAGCGCTTATCGCGGCATCAATATTCTGATGCTCTGGATCGCAGCTGATGTTCAACACTACCCAACCGGTCTGTGGGCCAGCTACCAGCAATGGGCAGCGACCGGTGCGCAGGTGCGAAAGGGCGAGAAGGCCACGCAGATCGTGTTCTACAAGCAGTTCGACGTTGAGCCGCATGCTGACAACGACGATGGCAAGCGGCGGGTGGCGCGCACGTTCTCAGTTTTTAATGCGGCCCAGGTCGATGGGTTGGAGACAGCCGCATCCGAGCCTGTCGATCATGGTCCAGTGCAGCGTTCAGCAGCGTTCGCGCGTTTCGTCGCCGGAACCGGAGCGAAAATTGTACACGGAGGGCATCAAGCGTTCTATGCGCTGGTGGCTGACACAATCACGATGCCGGAGGAGCAATCGTTCGTAGGCACGCCGACGATGGACCGCGATCTTGGCTACATGAGTGTTCTGGCTCATGAACTCGGTCACTGGTCGGGCGCGCGCAACCGGCTCGACCGCCAGCTTGCCAACCGCTTTGGGACGCATGCGCATGCCGCCGAAGAGATCATCGCAGAACTGACGGCGGCATTTGTCTGCGCCGAACTCGGGCTCGCCTCCGAGCCGCGCGCCGATCACGCACACTACATCGCGCACTATCTGAAGCTTTTGCGCAGCGACGCGCGTGCGATCTTCACGGCGGCTGCCGCGGCATCGAAAGCTGCTAACTTTCTGTTGTCTCTGAGTAACCCTGTGGACACGTCATGCCCTGCAACATCACCGATATCGACCGAGCTCTCGGCATCCTGCGCCGAACCAACGATGGCGACGACCTCGTCCCATTCGATCTTCGGCTTGTCCAGCAGGCCGTCAACGGCCACCTCATTCAGTGCCGCCGCCGCGCCTTCCTAGCACTCTGGGCTCGTGTCGAGACAGGCTACCGTAGTGGTTGGCTGCACCGCATCGAGCAGCTCGTCATGGCACCCTATGGATACATCTATTGGCGCAGCGCGATCATCGGCCCTTTCGAAGAACACCTCCGCGCGTCCGAGGACGGTAACCGCCAGGCGCTCAGGATCGCGCGGTGCTGACGCAGCCTCGAAGACCGCAGCGAGCCCGTGACAGCCACCACCGTCTCGTCGTGGCGCGAGCCCGGCTGACAGCGCGAACACAGCACATCCTTTTGCGCACCTCAGCGAGCCAATCGGCTGGCTGAACACTTCAGCATGCCTGAAACGATCCCGTTGACCCTTCGTCACCAACAAGGACCATTCCTATGAATATGACCACCACCACACATGCGACGACACTGGTACCGCTCGACCGGCTGATTGTCTCGTCGCTGAATGTGCGCAAGCACGCCAACAAGCACGTCGCCAGCCTAGCGCATGCCATCGCCACGACCGGATTGCTGCAATCACTTGTCGTGCGTCCTGCCGCTGACGGGATCTTCGAGGTGATGGCCGGCCAGCGGCGCTTGCGAGCGTTGCAGGCGTTGGCTAAGGCCGGGGCCGAGACGGCCTTTCCAATTGATCCGGTGTCCTGTCTGGTCGTCGCTGGCGCCGATAATGCAGACGCCATCGCCCTATCGCTGACCGAGAACATCGAACGCGCACCGATGGACGAACTAGACGAATACCAGGCCTTCAGTGCCCTGCTGAAAGCTGGCCGCAGCGAAGAACAGATCGCTGCTGGTTTCGGGGTTCCACTTGCCGCCGTGAGGAAGCGATTAGCGATTGCGCGGCTGATCCGGGCGGTTCATCGCGCCTACCGCGACGAGCGGATCGATGCCAACACGCTCCAGACCCTAACACTCGCCACACGCAAGCAGCAGGCCGCATATTTGGCGCTGCTCAACGATCCCAGCAAGAATGCGCCGCCGCACTACAAGCTCAAGGCCTGGATCTTAGGCGGCGAAGAGATCAGCACCGACGTTGCACTGTTCCCACTTAAAGACTACTCCGGCGCCATCAAGACCGACTTGTTCGGTGAACAAGTTTATTTCGCCGACGCCGAGCAGTTCTGGCAGCATCAGACCAAAGCCGTCGAGGCGTTGCGGACGCGCGTGGTCGAAACCGGGTGGGCCAGCGTCAAAGTGATCGGCCCGCATGACCGCTTCGAACACTGGCAGTATCTGGCGGTCTCCAAGCGCAAGGGTGGTCACTATGTCATCGAGGTGCGGGCCGACGGACGCGTCGAGCAGCATAAGGGGATGCTCCCGCGGGCGCAGGCTCTACGTGCGACAGCTCAAGGC
>JANNEU010000279.1:0-2047 GCA_031379035.1 Hyphomicrobiaceae bacterium
GTGGGGGGTGAGCCGCGAACAACTGGCGACGCTCGGCAAATTGTTGCCCCGACATCATCGTGTCGTGAGGCAAGTGCCGGCAGACGTCACCATGACCGAACCTAGCCCGCCTTTCTCACCCTACCTCGTGCGCTTGTCTACCCCGCCGATATGGGGCGTGAGCGGTGCAACGTGCTGTCGGCTGGCAAGCCGCTGCCGTCGCCGCCGTTACAGGCAGGCTTGGCAGGCGCTGCGATGTTCCTCTGTCGTTGATCGGTGGGCTCGGCGGGCGCGTCAGCGCCGGGCGGCACATAATCGCTCGTGCGCGTGCTCGAACAGCTCGCGCCACGGGCAACTCGTGGCCAGCGCGACCTTCACGCGCCGCACCGACACTGTGATCCTTGCGCAGATCTTCAGTAGGCAAAATCGGATCGTGGCGCACGTCGCCCGCGCGAGCTTGGTGCCGGCGAGTGCGATCCGCCGCAGCGCGCACATCAGCACGTAGGCGAGCGCCGAGAAGTACAAGCGCAGCTGATTGGCGCGCATCGTCGTCGCCGGCATGTGGTCGCCGAACAGATCCGTCTGCGTCTCCTTGATCCGGTTCTCCATCTCGCCGCGCTTGCAGTAGAAGTCCTCGTACAGCGCGCGCGCATCCATCACGTCCGCGGCGAGCGACGTCACGATGAAGCGCGGGTTGGCCTCGCCCTCGGTCCACTCGGCCTTGGCAACGACGCGGCGCGGCTGCGTCCAGCTGTCGTGCGTCTGATAGACGAGGTCCTTGAAGCGGCGTGCCGGCCGGCGGGTTTCCTTGTGCTCCGTCTCGGCCTCGGCCAGCTCGGGTTTTATCGCGGCGTTGAGCCTGGGGTTCTTGGCGCAGCCGATGACGAAGTGCACGTCGTTGGCCTCGCACCACGTCATCAGTTCGTCGCGGCAGAAGCCCGCATCGGCGCGCACGATGATGAACGCATCGGGCCAATGCTTGCGGATGAAGGCGGTGATGCGTGCGATCTCCTCGGTGATGCCGGAGGCGCCATCGATGCTGGAGGGCCGCAGCCGCGCCGTGAGCAGATGACGCCCACAGAAGATGTAGAGTGGCAGATAGCAGTAGCAGTCATAGTGGCCGTGAAAGTGCCGGCCTTCCTGATAACCGTGCAGCGGCACGTCGGTCGCGTCCGGATCGAGCACGAACACGCGCCGCTTCGATTTCTTGCCCTTGCCCTTGCGATGCGAGCCGGCCTCCGCGTCGATAGCCTCCTTGAAGATGTCGAGGAACAGCCGGTCGATCGCCGCGCCGTCGTGACTGATCTTGTGATAACGATGCGGCGCGCGCGCCTCGCCTTCCTCCGGCGCATGCTCGAGCCGGTTGAGCGTGCTCTTGCCCGCGAGCGGCGCGCAGCGTTTGTCGCGTACAGTGAGCTTGCCCATGATCGACGCCAGTAGCGGATCGTGGCGCAGCCGGTCGTGGTCGTTGATGTCGGGGTAGCCGAGCGCCTCGCCGATGATCCGCTGGCCGACCATCGTCTCTACCTCGTGCTCGACGAGGTCGGGATTGCGCCGGTCGGTGAACGCGGCGGCCGCCCGATCGATCAACCGGATCGACGCGTTGGTTTTGGCGAGCAGGAGCGCGCCGCCATCCGAAGTGATCTCGCCGCCGTCGAATTGCGCCACGATCGCGCGCCCCTCGACGCTTCCGAAATCGAGCGAATCCGGTCTACAGTGTGTCGGCATCGGGCCCTCTTCAGGTCTCGGCGGAAGTCGTTGTTGCAAAACAACTTCTTGCTGAGTCGGGGCCCGATGTCGCTATCTATGGTGAGAAACGCGGGCTAGGAGCCCGTCTGCTTATTCGGGTTGAACGCTGAAGAGAGCCGTTTCGGGCCCGGCAAGGGGCGGAATCGAGCGGTTTTCGGCCGCAATCCCGGCTTCAGGCGGCCATCGGCCGTGCTGCGGACAGACTCCACCCCTTGGCCAGCTACAGCAGGTTGTGCGCCGTGCACAGGAGGCTCCACTCGCCGCGGACATTCTCGACGCCGCGCAGCAGGAACTGGCGGAAGCCGCGCGCCTGCTTGAT
>JANNEU010000497.1:0-5868 GCA_031379035.1 Hyphomicrobiaceae bacterium
TGGCCATCGCTGTGGCGTCGGCCTCATCCACACCGAACGTGACGATTTCGGGAAATGCGGGCACGCGGACCGTGAACCCGCCCTCGGGCTCTGGGCGCAGGACGATGCTGTAGGTGGCTGGCATGGGCAATCCCGGCGGCCGAACGACGCATGACCGAAAAATAGCAAACTCGATGCCCCCACGCAAACACTAGAGTGTTTGAACCCTTGCAACTGGCTCGGACTGTAGGTCCGGTCGAGGCACGAGACCCGACACCACATGCTCCTGAGCCAGCCCTGTCGGGTCTCGCTGAAACGCTCTACCCGACCTACGATTCGTGATTTGAATTGCCCCCACGCAAACACCCCCGGAGATTGCTCGCCGGGGGTGCCTCATTCCGCAACTCTTTTCGCGCTTAGATCAGCACGAATAGTACATGTCGAACTCGACCGGATGAGGGGTCATGTCGGTGCGCTCGACTTCGGCCATTTTGAGTTCGATATACGCGTCGATCATGTCGTCGGTGAACACGCCGCCAGCCTTCAGGTAGGCGCGGTCTTTGTCGAGGCTGTCGAGCGCTTCGCGAAGCGAACCGCACACCGTCGGGATCTTGGCCAGTTCTGCCGGCGGCAGATCGTAGAGGTTCTTATCCATCGCTTCGCCCGGGTTGAGCTTGTTCTGGATGCCGTCGAGGCCGGCCATCAGCATGGCCGCGAATGCCAGATAGGGGTTGGCTGCGGGATCGGGGAAGCGGATCTCGATGCGCTTCGCTTTTGGCGAAGTCACATGCGGGATGCGGCACGACGCCGAGCGGTTACGCGCCGAGTAGGCAAGCAGCACGGGCGCTTCGTAGCCGGGCACCAGACGCTTGTAGCTGTTGGTGGTCGGGTTGGTGAAGGCGTTGATCGACTTGGCGTGCTTCAGAATGCCGGCGATGTAGTGCAGGCACATGTCCGAGAGGTCGGCGTACTTGTTGCCAGCGAACAACGGCTGGCCACCCTTCCAGATCGACTGGTGGACGTGCATGCCCGAGCCGTTGTCGCCGAAGATCGGCTTCGGCATGAACGTGGCGGTCTTGCCGTACGCCTGCGCGACCTGATGGATCACATACTTGTAGATCTGCATGTGGTCGGCCATCTGGATCATGGGGCCAAACTTGACGCCAAGCTCGTGCTGGGCTGCGGCCACTTCGTGGTGGTGCTTTTCGACCTGGACGCCCATCTCAGCCATGACCGAGAGCATTTCCGAACGGATGTCCTGGCAGCTGTCGATCGGTGGCACGGGGAAGTAACCGCCCTTGACGCGCGGACGATGGCCGAGATTGCCCATCTCGTAGTCGGTGGCCATGTTCGATGGCAGCTCAGATGAGTCGAGCTTGTAGGACACGTGATAGGGGTCGGCGCTGAACTTCACGTCATCGAAGATGAAGAATTCGGCTTCCGGACCGAAGTAGATCGCATCGCCGATGCCGGTCTGCTTGACGTAAGCTTCGGCGCGCTTGGCGATCGAACGGGGATCGCGCTCGTACATCTCGCCGGTGGAGGGCTCAAGCACGTCGCAGAAGATCGCCAGGGTGGTCTGGGCGAAGAATGGGTCAATGTGGGCGGACGATGGTTCTGGCATCAAGGTCATGTCAGAGGCTTCAATACCCTTCCAGCCGGCGATCGACGAACCGTCGAACGCGTAGCCATCGGTGAACATCGCTTCGTCGACGCAGCTGGCGTCGGCGGTCACGTGCTGCATCTTGCCTTTGGTGTCGGTGAAGCGCAGGTCGAGGAACTTGACGTCCTTGTCCTTCATCATCTTCAGCACGTCGGCGATTGACTTTTTGTCGGCCATTTGGCTCCCCATTGCATCTTCAAAGCTGGATCATTGCGGTTGGACGGCCGCTGGCATGCCCGATCTGGTGTCGCCCAGACACGGGCGCGCAGCAGCGTGCAGCGGAATTTCTGGGATCAGACGGCGTCGTTGCCGCTCTCACCGGTGCGGATACGGATAGCGTCTTCGATGTTCGAGATAAAGATCTTCCCATCGCCGATGCGGCCGGTTTTGGCGGCGCGCTGGATGGCTTCCACAGCTTTCGGCAGCATCTCGTCGGTCAAAACGACCTCGATCTTCACCTTCGGCAGGAAGTCGACAACGTATTCTGCGCCGCGATAGAGTTCAGTATGACCCTTCTGACGACCGAAGCCCTTGGCTTCGATCACGGTAATGCCTTGCAGACCGATTTCCTGCAGCGCCTCTTTGACCTCGTCCAGCTTGAACGGCTTGATGATCGCTTCGATCTTTTTCATGCGAGGCCTCGGGGATACGAACGGGGGACGGTAGCGATGCGCATTGGCTGACGATGGCACCGTGGAAGCAGGCCGTCGTCATCGGCTCTGGTCATTAACTCTGGTCAATAACTGAGAGCATCGAACATGCCAAGCTGGATGCAGAAAATTTCGGCTGACACGTCAAGCGCTTGCTGTCTGAGTAGCTGGCCTGAGAAAAATCTCAAGCGGACAGTCGCACAAAAAAGCGGCGCATTGCACAATTAAATGGCACACCCACGCCCAGCAGAGCAACTCTGACCGGCCGCGACCATTTGCGAAGATCGCCAAGGGTGTTCATGTGCAAAGTCCAAATCGATCCCGTCGCCCTGACACCAGTGCCCGAAATCCACGTCCATGACGCTTGCTGCCGATGAACATTTTGCTCGCAGCCTGCGCGGCTGGGCCATCGGCACCGCTTTGGTGCTTTGCGCGCTCCAGATTTTGGCTGCTGCCCGGCTGGAGTTGATGTTTGACGAGGCCTATTACCGGCTGTGGGCCAATCATCTGGACTGGGGCTACTACGATCACCCGCCGCTCGTCGCGGTGTGGATCCGCCTCTCGACGGCGCTGTTCGGGACATCCGAACTCGGCATCCGCCTGCTCGGCATTCTGGCGACACTGTTCGGTGCCGCAGCCATCCACACGATTGCTCAGGATCTCTTTGACGATCCTCGCACATCAGCCTTTGCAGCGCTGCTGTGGACCGCCACGCCGTTGATCGGCGTTGGGGCGGTGCTGGTGACGCCGGATACGCCGCTGATGGTCGGCTGGACGACGGCACTGTGGGGCCTGGCTCGCCTCTATCGTACCGGTGACTGGCGCTGGTGGCTGGTGGTGGGCGTGGCTGCTGGCCTCGCGCTGCAAGCCAAATATACGGCCCTTTTTCTGGGTCCGGGGATCATTCTCGCAATGTTGGTGCTGCCGGGTTGGCGGCGCTGGTGGCGGCATCCGGCCCCTTATGCCGGCGGGCTGATCGCGGTGGCCCTCTTTGCGCCCAATATCCTCTGGAACGCGCGGCATGAGTGGCAGACTTTTGCCAAGCAGTTCGGCCGGGTGGGAGAGACGGAGTGGACGCACCGATTCCTGGCAGAGTTTTTGGGCAGCCAGTTGGGGCTGCTCAATCCGCTGATTTTCGTGTTGGCAATTGCCGGGCTTATCCGTGCCGTCCGCGCGCCCGACGACGGCCATCGGGACGCCCGCCGTCTGCTGGTGTGTCTTGTGACGCCACTGCTGCTCTTTTTCCTGACCCACAGCCTGCATGACCGCGTGCAGGGGAACTGGATGGCACCGCTTTACCCAGCATTGATCCTGCTGGCGGCGGATGCCGGCCTGACCCGAGTTGCAGCACCCGAGTGGGCCACGCGCTTGGTCGATTTTGCGCGCTATCGCGCCTGGCAGATTGGCATGGTGATAATCGGGGCGGTCTATATTCAAGCGCTGCTGACACCCTTGCCGCTCAAGCCCCAATCCGACCCGACCACCTTGCTGTCCGGCTGGCGGGACCTCGCCCGAGACATCGATACTGTGGCAACCCGCGAAGGGGCCGGAGCCGTTCTCACCCAGAGCTACGCGTTGACCAGCCTGCTCAAGCAGTATGGGCCGGTGGCGCGACCGGTGGTCCAGTACAATGAACGCAGCCGCTGGCAGTATGACCCGCAGGCTACCCTGCCAGCCACGGCGCGCCC
This sequence comes from Hyphomicrobiaceae bacterium, assembly GCA_031379035.1. Lineage (GTDB taxonomy): Bacteria > Pseudomonadota > Alphaproteobacteria > Rhizobiales > Hyphomicrobiaceae > JABFRJ01. The sequence goes on from JANNEU010000497.1 coordinate 3,981, forward strand.
CGTGCTCTTTGTCGTCGAATTGAAACGCCTGGGTGCCGACGCTCCGCTCAACCGCTTCGCCGAGGTCCGCGAAGTCGACCGTCTCAACCGAACCCGCAAGGGGACCGTTCTTGAGACCTATGTCCTCTACCGTGCCAACCGCCCCACTGGCCCGGTCCTTGATCCGATCCCCGGCGCGTCGCGGTGACGGAACATTAAGGGGGCTCCAAAAAGCTTCATCGGCTTGCTTTCCAGCGTCGCACACCCATGGTATCAGACATTGCTTCGGTAACGACCGCCGGTTGACTGAGGCGAACTTCCCCAATGACAAAGATAGACCCGCCGCGGCCCGATGTTCCGCGCCCGACTTCGAATCCGGGTTCGAACGAGCCTCGTTCCGATCAAAAGCACATTGTGCTTTCGTCCCACCCGCGCAAAGGCGTGAAGGCGGCTCCCGAAATTCACTGGGGAGCGGCCACAGCCAAAGAGCGCGGCCCCGTCATCGGCAGTCAAGCCAACCCGCAGCAGCGCAATGTCATCGGCGTGCACTCCGGCGCTTACGGCGTCTATCGCGCACTCGCCATCGCCGCTGGCAAGTTGAGCCCCGTCCATCGCCCTGACCTGACCAACACGTTCCCGCCTGTCGACATCCCACCGCAACCGCAGTGGCAAGGGATGGATAGCATCGTCTCCATTGACCCGTGGGGGCATCGCGTCGCCGCCGAGTTCCGCGACGAGATTGCCGCTGGATTTGATATCCGCCCGACGATTGCGATTACCAAAGCGCGCATCCAGTTGCCCGAGTTGCAGGGCGCGCTGGCCGCCGGTCGCGTGAAGGCCGACGGCCACGTGCTGCTGGAGAACGGCGACACCAACGTCGTCAAAGCCGCTATCGAGCCGGTCTGGTATCTGCCCGGCATCGCGCAGCGTTTGAAGATTTCTGAGACGCAGTTGCGGCGGGCGCTGTTTGAACAGACCGGTGCCATGTTCACCGATCTTGTCACGCGGCCCGACCGGAAAGTGTTCCTGCCACCGATTGGCGGCATCACGCTGTACATCTTCGGCGATGTTGACAATTTGTGGACCGGCAAGAACGAAATTGCCTGCCGCGTGCATGATGAGTGCAACGGCTCGGACGTGTTCGGCTCTGATATCTGCACGTGCCGGCCCTATCTGGTGCACGGCATCGAAGAGTGCATCCGATCCGCACAGCGCGGTGGCTCCGGCCTGATCGTCTACAATCGCAAGGAAGGCCGGGCCTTGGGCGAAGTGGTGAAGTTCCTCGTCTATAACGCGCGCAAGCGAAATCCGGCGGGCGATACGGCAGCGGCATACTTCGAAAAAACAGAGTGCGTGGCCGGCGTCCAAGACGTGCGCTTCCAAGACCTGATGCCGGATGTCTTCAACTGGCTCGGCATGAAACGGATTGATCGCTGGGTCTCTATGTCGAATATGAAGTTCGACGCCATGGCCGCCCACGGCATCGAGATTGTGAAACGCATTCCCATTCCCGACGACATGATCCCGCGCGATGCGTCGGTGGAAATGGATGCGAAGAAGGCCGCAGGCTACTTCACGGATGGCACGACGTCCGCGGCGTCCGGTGATCTCGCCGACACGAAAGGGCGCGGCCTTGACAAGTATTGACGCGCCGACGGTCGCCTCGCTGCTGACAGCGGCTGCCGTGCGTACGCGAGCACGGATGATTTTTGACGCTGGAAAACGGGGCGAACTCGCCCACTTCGCACTGCATCTCGACGCGCTGCCAGCTGCTGCCAAGTTCGTTGCGGAAACCATTCGTCAGAATTATCCGACACTGAAAGTGCCGCCGCATTCTAGGTGGCGGCATTTGAATGCCAATGGGCACGACTGGGCGGAGCGGCTCGGAGATCACCTCTCGAAGGAGCCT
>JANNEU010000035.1:0-2078 GCA_031379035.1 Hyphomicrobiaceae bacterium
TGTCGACATCGAGTTCGTCCTTTCGGAACAAACCGGCGCACTAGAGGCGGCCCGCGTTGCAAATACGAGCGGGCACGAGCGCTTGGATGCCATGGCATTGGCCTCAGTGCGAAAGGCAGCATTTCCAACGCCACCGCCCCGACTGACGACGCGGCAGCTGACCTTTCGTGTCCCTTTCACGTTCGAATGACCTGGGATACGGCAAGCTGCTTGGCGCAAATGGAGTTCGCTTCCGGGCGTGAGATTTTGGTCGGGTGTGGATCACTTTCGCTCGGCAAAGTCGCTTCATAGTCACGCTTAAGGCTCACCCTGTAGCTGCCAGTTCGGTTGATTGGAAATCAACTTTGGCACGCTGTCATGGTGGCACCACTTTGCGTGCAGTCGATGCTTGCCGGCGATAGGTGTCAGAAATCTTGCGGAAAAATTTGACGAGCTTTGAAGTCTGACGCGTCGCGCATCTCAGTGACGTCAGTGATACGCCTGTCGTTGCGGGCGCCAGCGTCTGCACACGATCTCGACGGGCGACGAGAGCACGACGCGCGGCTTCGGCTTGATCGAGGAATTCGAGTACAACCGCAAGGGTTCGATGTCGCTATCCCAGTGAGGTGATCCATTCCTTGCCTGGCACGGCCTCAAGCAGGCTTCGCGTGTAGGGATGCTCCGGGGTGGCGAAAATCCGCGCCGTCGGGCCATGCTCAACGATCTCACCGCGCTGCATGACCGCAATGTCCTCGCATACCGTGGCGGCGACGCGCAGATCATGGGTTATGAACAGCATCGACAGCCCGAATTTCAGCCTAAGATCGTTCAGCAGTTCGAGCACCTGTTTTTGGACCGACACATCGAGTGCAGAGACAGGCTCATCAGCCACAATGAGCTTGGGCTTCACGGCAAGCGCGCGAGCAATACCGATGCGCTGGCGCTGTCCGCCGGAAAACTCGTGCGGGTAGCGATCGGCTGCTTCGGGCTTCAGACCAACGAGCGACAGCAGTTCGCGCGCTTCGGCATGCGCCTGCTGCCGGCTGACGCCCTGGATCATCGGCCCGATCGCGATGATATCGCCAACGCGCTGACGCGGATTGAGGGACGCGAATGGGTCCTGAAAAATCATCTGCATGTGGCGCCGGTACGGGCGCAACTGATTGCGGGTCAGTCCCGAGATGCGTTCGCCGTCCAGCAGGATCTCTCCGCCATCAGGGAGTTCAAGTCCGATAACGCAGCGTGCCAGCGTCGATTTGCCCGAGCCCGACTCGCCAACGAGTGCCAGCGAGCTTTGCCGGCCGAGTTCGAGACTGACCTTGTTCACGGCCTTAACCCGGCGCGAAGGCCCGCCAAAGCCGCCACTACTGACATAGGTCTTCTCCAATTGCCTCACGATGAGAAGAGGCCGCGCCACCTCCGCATCCTTGAGCCTCGGTTTCAGTCCCGGCACTGCGGCGACGAGCGCCTTCGTGTAGTCGGCTTGCGGATCGCGCAGCACTTGGTCGGCGCTGCCCGCTTCGACGATCTCGCCATGGCGCATGACGGCGACCCGATCAGCGATCTCCGCGACGACCCCGAAATCGTGGGTGATGAACAGGACCGATGTGCCGTGGGCACGTTGGAGTTCCTTCATCAGGTGGAGGATCTGTGCTTGCGTGGTCACATCGAGCGCGGTGGTCGGCTCGTCCGCGATGATGAGCGCAGGTTCGAGCGCGAGCGCCATTGCAATGACAATACGCTGACGCTGGCCGCCAGACAGCTGGTGCGGATAGCTGTCGATGATCCGCTCCGGTTCAGGTAGCCGAACATCGTTGATGAGGTCTCGAACCCGCGCCTTCCGGGCTGCCGGTTTCAGATCCGAGTGGATCTCCAGGACCTCATCGATCTGGCGCCCGACCTTCATCAGCGGATTGAGCGCCGTCATGGGCTCCTGAAAGATCATCGCGATGCGCTTGCCGCGCAGCTTACGCATCGCGTCGTCCGGTAGGCCAAGAAGTTCTCGGCCCTCGAACAGAATTCGCCCTGCCGTGGGCCTCACGTGTGGCTTCGGGAGCAGCCCCAGGATGGCCTTACCCATGATCGACTTGCCGGAGCCG
>JANNEU010000036.1:0-4740 GCA_031379035.1 Hyphomicrobiaceae bacterium
CATGATGGCGGCGACGGGATCGAGCGCGCCGAGCTTGCTGGCGGGGGTAACCGGCACCAGATCGGGCGGGGCGTCGCCGGGCGGCGGGGTGACGGTGACCTCGGCGGCAGCGCGATCCTTGTAGCGCATCTGGACGGCCCAGGTTTTCTTTTTGTTGCTCCATTCGTGCGCGTACGCCGAGGGCACGGGCTCAGCGTTGTCGATGGTGCCGGAAGCGCTGGTGCTGCCTGACCATACGACGGCACCGAACAGCACGGAGACCTTGCCGGAGCCGGTCATGGTGTAGGTGCCGCCCGTGGTCGTCGACGCCATGTCGAGATGGCCAACCGTAACGCCCAGGAATTGCAGGCGGTAGCGTGCCTTAACGGCCGCCGGCCACGGTTCGCGGGGAGGATCGGCCGCACCGGAGGCGGTCGGCAGCAGGCCGGCGGCGGCAATCAGCACAGCGCCTCCCGCACCAATACGAAGCCTTCGGAAGGGGCGGGGACGGGCAGCGATGGCGCAACGATCGATCATGGCCGTCGAGTGTCTTTTAAATTGGGCATGAGCGGGGCGCAGGCGCTGCGGCATGGAGCGACCCTGGTAACAGGCAATCTTAAAGAGTTTCGCCGGATCAAGGGGCTCAAATGTGTGGACTGGGGGAAGGTGTAAGCTGATCGGCCGGACCGAAAATATCCATGCCTTTCCACCGCCGCAATTGATAGCCTTGCCGTAGTGCTCAGGATTTGGTATCAGCGGGAACGATTTTGGCCTGACTAGGCCGTTTGCCTCACCTAGCGTGGGCCCACGCTCGAAACTCTCCCAAAAATCGCTCTACAGCTGCTGTTCGTCCTTAACGGGTGGGCAGTGGCATATCCGTTAAGACTCAAAGGACATACCATGCAAGTTGGCACCGTGAAATTCTACAATGATCAAAAAGGCTTCGGCTTCATCCAGCCAGACGATGGCTCCAAGGACGTGTTCGTCCATGCGACCGCTCTCGAGCGCGCTGGCATGAGCGCCCTGCGCGAAGGTCAGAAGGTGTCGTTCGACACCCAGGAAGACAGCCGCTCGGGCAAGATCTCGGTTGGCAACATCAAAGCCGCCTGATCTCAGCGACGCTGCATTTCGGATGGCCGTCCCTTGCGGGGCGGCCATTTGCGTTTCTGCGGCCGGCACCGATATTTGGGCCTGATGGTACGGCAGCACGTTGCCCCCGTTGTCGTATGTTCGCCGCGACGAAATGGGCGCTCAGTGATCCGTGTCCGTTTGTTGACACAGTTAGCCCCCGGCCCTAGCGTGCCGTTCGCATTTGCGAAATCCGAAGAGGCCTGGGAGCAAGCAGCGATGAAAGTCGTCGTGGCGGTCAAACGCGTGGTGGACTACAACGTCAAAATTCGCGTGAAATCAGATGGTTCGGGCGTGGAATTGGCCAACGTCAAGATGTCGATGAACCCCTTCGACGAGATCGCCATCGAAGAGGCGGTACGGCTTAAGGAAAAGGGCATCGTCACCGAGATCATCGCAGTCTCCGTCGGCCCAACCAAGACGCAAGAGACCATCCGCACGGCGCTGTCGATGGGTGCCGATCGCGGCATTCTCGTCGAAACGGCGGACACGGACGTGATCGAGCCGCTAACCGTCGCCAAGCTGCTCAAGGCGATCATCGCCACCGAGGAGCCCAAGCTCGTTATCCTCGGCAAGCAGGCCATCGACGATGACTGCAACCAGACGGGCCAGATGCTGTCGGCGCTGCTCGGCTGGCCGCAGGCGACGTTCGCCTCCAAGCTCGTAATCGATGGCGACACGGCGCTGGTAACGCGCGAGATTGACGGCGGGCTGCAGACGCTTGCTCTCGCCATGCCGGCCGTTGTGACCACCGATCTTCGGCTGAACGAGCCGCGCTATCCATCGCTGCCGAACATCATGAAGGCCAAGAAAAAGCCAATGGACATCAAGAAGCCGGCTGATCTCGGCGTCGATATTGCGCCGCGATTGAAGGTTCTCAAGACCGTCGAACCCTCAGGCCGCAAGGCGGGCGTGAAGGTCAAGGACGTGGCGGAACTGGTCAGCAAACTCAGGAATGAAGCGGGAGTTCTGCAATGACTGTTCTGCTGTACGCAAAACACGACAACAAAAAACTCAATGACTCGACGCGCAAGGCGCTGACAGCGGCGAAATCCATTGGTGGTGGCATTCATGTGCTGGTTGCGGGTGGCGCGGACTGTCGTGGCGTGGCCGAGGCAGCAGCCAAGATGGATGGCGTGGAAAAGGTGCTGCTGTGTGAAGACGCGCAGTACGAGCACCGGCTGGCAGAACCGCTATCGGCGTTGATTGTATCGCTGGCGGGTGGCTACAGCCACATTCTGGCACCGGCGACGACGACCGGCAAAAATGTCATGCCACGCGTGGCAGCCCTGCTCGACGTGATGCAGATTTCAGAGATCACCAAGGTGATCAGCGCCGATACCTTCGAGCGGCCGATTTACGCCGGCAACGCGATCCAAACTGTGCAGTCGGCTGACGCAAAAATGGTGATTACCGTGCGCACGGCGTCATTCCAGGCGACGGTTGATGGCGCGGCTTCTGCGCCGATTGAAGCGGCGGCGGCGGCAGTCGATCCAGGCAAGACCGTCTTCAAGGGCGAAGAAGTTGCCAAGTCGGACCGGCCGGAGTTGGCTGGCGCGCGCATCGTCGTGTCGGGTGGCCGTGGCATGGGTTCGGGCGAGAACTTCACCAAGTACATCGAACCGGTGGCCGACAAGCTCGGTGCCGCGATGGGCGCGTCGCGCGCGGCTGTCGACGCCGGCTTTGTGCCAAACGATTATCAGGTCGGGCAGACCGGCAAGGTCGTGGCACCCGAGCTTTATGTGGCGGTCGGCATTTCCGGCGCGATCCAGCATCTCGCCGGCATGAAAGACAGCAAGGTGATCGTCGCCATCAACAAGGACGCGGAAGCGCCGATCTTCCAGGTGGCGGACTATGGCCTGGTCGGCGATCTGTTCCAGATCATGCCTGAATTGAAAGCGGAACTGGACAAAGCGGGCTGACGCCCTTTTCCCCCAAGTCGCCCCTAAGACGGCCGGGCGGAACCGGCACCAAAGAGTAGCTCCCATGACCGCCGCGCCGCAAACCGCACCTCCCCGCAGCATTGTCACGGTCGGCGTGATCGGTGCCGGCCAGATGGGTAACGGCATCGCCCATGTTGCCGCGCAGGCTGGCTACAACGTGGCCATCAGCGATTTGAAGCCAGAAAACTTCGACAAGGCGCTCGACGTCATCGGCCGCAATCTGGCACGGCAGGTGAGCAAGGGTTTGCTCAAAGACACGGAAATGCAAGCCGCGCTCGGCCGCATCAAATTCGCGCCGGATTTTGCGGCGTTTGGCGACACCGATCTGGTGATCGAGGCCGCCACCGAAGACGAAGCGATCAAGCGCAAGATCTTCCAGGAGCTGAGCCCTAAGCTTAAGAAAAGCGCGATCATCGCGTCGAACACGTCGTCGATTTCGATCACGCGGCTTGGTTCATCGACGGACCGGCCGGAGCGCTTCATCGGCATTCATTTTATGAACCCGGTGCCGGTGATGCAGCTGGTGGAATTGATCCGCGGGCTCGCCACCGATGACGCGACGTTCCACACCACGCGCACCTTCGTTGAGACGCTCGGCAAGACGATTGCTGTCAGCGAGGATTATCCGGCGTTTATCGTCAACCGCATCCTGCTGCCGATGATCAACGAGGCGGTCTACACGCTCGCCGATGGCATTGGCACGGTTGATAGCATCGACAAGGCCATGAAGCTCGGCGCCAACCATCCCATGGGACCGCTGGAGCTGGCGGACTTTATCGGGTTGGACACCTGTCTATCGGTGATGCGCGTGCTGTACGAAGGCTTGTCGGACAGCAAATACCGGCCATGTCCGCTGCTCGTGAAATACGTCGAAGCCGGCTGGCTCGGCCGCAAGGTGAAGCGCGGGTTTTATGACTACCGCGGCGACAAGCCGGTGCCGACTAGGTGAGTGGGCCTTGGCGTAGGTTGGGTTAGTGCGGCTACGGATGTTCGTCGTTGTGCGCTAGCCTTGCCCCGCACGTAACCCAACGTTTTTGCTCATCGCAAGCCTGATCAAGCCGGAACTGCATCTGGCGCGTCGATAACCACAGCAACAGCGTCGCGGTTCAACGCGTCAGCCATGATGTCCTGCAAAAGACTGGGCCTTGGCAACGGCTCACCATCCTCAGCCAAGCCTTCCAGATGCAGCGCCAGCGCTTCGGTCGCCATGGTCCGCGCCTCGTCCACGGTCGAACCCGCAGAAATGCAGCCCGGCAAGTCGGGAAACGACACACCGTGGTCGCTGTCGAAATCTTTGTGGATTAGGGCGATGTAAGAGCGCATCACGTCACCTCCGTTGTTGTGCGACGAGCACCCACTCTCCTCCCGGTTTCCCGGAATTTGGGCGGCGCGGTTCAGCGCTGGCCAAATATCCGGGATCCTCACCCATCGCAATTGGATACGGGTGAGGCCCCCGGATCGAAGCGGCGCGCTGCGCTTGCCGCATCGTCCGGGGAAGCGAATGGGGTGGTTGGCATGTGCGCCGCCATTGCGTCGAGCCTTGCGTTCCACGTGGGTAGCGCGCTAACCCAATCGACGAATTTGGCGGCTGGGCTTGGAGCTTGTGGCTGCCCCACACCCACACCCACTCCCCCTGAAGAACGGGGAGAGGGGTTAGTAAGAACAAATCATTAAAATAACGTTGTCCTGG
>JANNEU010000068.1:0-7321 GCA_031379035.1 Hyphomicrobiaceae bacterium
CGCTATGTCGCCAGCCGGGCGACCTATGCGATTGCCGGACATGCCGCACTGGAGGCCTACGCCGACCATGCGGCCGCGACCGACGTTGTTATGCTGTCGTGTTTTGGCGATCCCGGACTGCACGCACTGAAAGAAGTCGCCCATCAACCCGTCATTGGTATGGCGGAGGCTTCGTGCCAAGCTGCGGCAGCCTTAGGCGGGCGGTTTTCCATCGTCACGGGCGGCGAACGGTGGGGGCCAATGCTGCGCGAATGTGTCGGGACGTTTGGGCTCAGCGAACGGCTTGCAAGCGTTGTGACTGTTGCCCCCACAGGCGCCGACATTGCCCGCAACCCCGATCAAGCGCTGTCGACGCTTATTGCGGCCTGTCAGTCGGCCATCGCAACGCAGGGTGCTGCGAGTGTCATTCTTGGTGGCGCGGGCCTTGCTGGCCTGGCGCGGCGGCTCCAGCCTCATGTCCCAGTGCCGTTAATCGATAGTGTCGAAGCGCTGGTCCAAGCGGCTGAGCGGCTTGGCGCTGCCAACCGCGCCAATCCAGACGCTAATCGCCTGCCCATCGAGACAGTCGGGCTGGTGCCGTCATTGACCAAGCTGATGGCCGACGCCTAACCCCGTGCGAACTCTATTGCGTGACGGCGGCGAGGGCAGCCAGCCCCCCGACTGTCGCGTCGGTGCGGTGACAGCGCACGCTGTGACTTGGCTTGAGGGCGACGAGGGGTGGCGCGGTTACACGGCATTGGTCCTGGACGAAGGCACAGCGTGGCGCAAAGGTACAACCGGGCGGGAGGTTGGATACATCCGGAGGACTGCCAGGGATCGACAGCAATCGTTTGCCGGAGAGGCCACCGTGGGCGGTACGTGTGGACAACAGCCCGATTGTATACGGATGGCGTGGCGTACGGATGACATCGCGCACGGATCCGGCTTCAACGATCCTGCCTGCGTACATCACAGCGATGCGGTCGGCGACCTCCACCCCTACTGAAATATCGTGGGTGACAAAAATCATCGATAAGCCCAACTCGCGTTGCAACTCACGCAAGAGCAGCAAAATTTGCACCTGCACCGTTGCATCCAGCGCCGTGGTGGGCTCATCAGCCAGTAATATCTGCGGATGGCACGCCAGAGCTAAGGCGATCATGGCACGCTGCCGCATGCCGCCAGACATTTCATGAGGATAAGCATCCAAGCGGCGATCTGGACTTGGAATGCGCACCCGCTCGAAAAGGGCGAATGCGCGCCGACGGGCTTCAGCTTTTGATACGGGCTCGTGTTTGCAGATGGCCTCAACGATCTGTTGGCCGACCGTATAGACGGGGTCCATCGCGAGCATCGGCTCTTGGAAAATCATCGATACCGTCTTGCCACGAAAGGCGTACAGCGCCGGGCCTTCGAGTTTCATGACATCGACGCCACCCACATCAATGCGACCGGTCAGTCGGGTCTTCTTTTCGTCGTGCAGGCGTAGGATCGAACGCAGCGTGACGCTTTTGCCCGAGCCAGATTCTCCCAGCAGTGCAACAACTTCACCGCGGTTAAGTTTGAGATCAACGCCATCGACGGCGCGAACTGTTTTGCTGCCGCCGGTGAAGGTTACGGAAAGATTGTCGATGTCCAAGATCGGTTTGGCCTGCCCGCTGGGCGAGATCTCTGTCATACCGCAGTGTCCTTGGCATTGCTGTGCCCCGAAGCCAGCATGGCCATATGGCACGCGGCCCAGTGGTCGTTGCCAGCTGCAGCAAGCACCGGCACGGTCGTGCTGCAAACAGGTTCTGCAAATGTGCAACGTGGATGAAACCGGCAACCACTCGGTGGATTGATCGGATTGGGAGGATCGCCGGTCAGTGGCGCGCGTTCCGTGCGGTGATCGGGGTCCATCGACAGCATCGAACCCAGCAGCGCCGTCGAATACGGATGGCGGCTGGCCTTGTACAAAGCGTTTGCAGGACCGATTTCTGCGACGCGGCCCAGATACATCACCATCACGCGATTGGCCATGAAGCGCACAACTTCGAGGTCATGACTGATGAAGATATACGTCAGCCCAAACTCATCCTTGAGGTCCAGCAAGAGGTTGAGAACCTGGGCCTCGATCGACTTGTCGAGCGCTGAAACCGCCTCATCGAGGATTAACAGCTTCGGCTGCAACGCGAGAGCACGAGCGATATTGACGCGTTGGCGTTGTCCACCGGACAGCTCATGCGGATAGCGGCCTGCAAACCGCTTGGGATCGAGCCCGACGCGGTCCAGTAACCGCCGTGCGCGACGAGCGGCTTCATCGCCCGCCATGCCGTGGACGCCCGGACCGTAGGCAATGGAGTCCTCAATGGTCATGCGTGGATTGAGGGAGGCGTAGCTGTCTTGAAAAACCATCTGGACGCGCGAGCGATACGTCTTCATTGGCAACTCGGACGTTCCCGCCGTCTTGCCGCTGAGCCGAATAGTCCCAGCGTCCGCTGCGATCAGATGCATCAACAGCCGCGCGGTCGTTGACTTGCCGCAACCCGACTCACCGACGATGCCAAGCGTTTCCCCCTCCACCACCGTGAATGAGATGTCATCAACCGCGCGGACAACAGCTGAGGGTCGTCCGAACAGGCCGGATTTAATCGGGAAATGCTTGATCAGACCCGCGACCTCGAGCAGCGGCGTGGCATGGTCCGGCGCAGACGTCGCCAACCGTGACTGCGTCGCGATCATCATCGTGTCATGCCTTGATATCCATGGCCGAGCGCAGGCCATCGGTGAGGAGATTGAAGGAAATCGAGGTGATAAAGATCATCACCCCGGGCAATGCACAGAGCAGCGGCTGCGTGTAGATCGCCGTGCGCAGGGTATTGAGCATCAGCCCCCATTCGGGCTCCGGCGGGCGCACGCCAAGTCCGAGGAATGACAAGCCTGACGCGAGGATCATCGACACGGCAACCAAACTCATGGCGTAAACGAGGATAGGACCGAGAACGTTGCCCAGCACATGATGACGGATAATCGAGAGCGCACCCGCCCCGCTCGCCCGCGCGGCCTCAACAAAGTCTCGCGCACGCACGCCTGTTGTAACGCTCTCAGCGACACGGGCGATCGGCGGGATGAATACGACAGTTAAAGAGATCAGGCCGTTTGTGACGCCAGCGCCGAGTGCGCCTGAAAGGGCAATCGCGAGCAAGACCGAGGGAAACGCGAAGAACACGTCAATTGTTCGCATCAGCACCGTATTGAGCAACCCGCCCACATATCCAGCCGCAACGCCAATGCTTGTGCCGACGAGAAACGCCAACAACACCGGCGTCACACCCATGAACAGCGAGAGGCGCGCCCCCATCATCAGGCGGGAGAGCATGTCGCGGCCAAGTTCATCCGTGCCCAGCAGATAGCCCTCGGTGCCGGGTGGCCGCAGCCGGCGGAGTGCCATGCCCTTGTATGGATCCTGCGGCGTAATCCATGGTGCCAAGATGGCCATCAAGATCAGCGCAGAGATGACGACTAACGCGCCGACCGCCACCGGGTCGCGGCGGAAGCGCTGCCAGACAGTAGCCCAATAGCCAGGGGAACGCTCAATCGCATCGGATGCGTAGGCGGGGGCAACAGCGGCGGCTGTGTTCGGCTGCATGGCCTCAACTCCGCGCGACGCGTGGATCGAGCAGTGTCTGCACGACATCGACCAGCATGTTGAGAACAACGAAGAAGGTGGCGAGCACCAGGATAGTGCCCTGCAGGAGTGGTAGATCACGCTGAAAGATGGCGTCGTTGAGGAGCAGGCCAGTGCCCGGCCAGGAGAACACCGTTTCGATCAGGATCGAGCCACCAAGCAGGTAACCGAGTTGGATGCCCATCACCGCAAGCGCGGTTGGCGCTGCATTCTTGACGACGTGGCGCAGCACGCCAAAAGACGACAATCCCTTGGCTTTGAGGCCGACGATAAATTCTTGACTGAGGGTTTCGGCAACCAGCGCGCGGATGGTACGCGCGATGATGCCCATGGGAATGACAGACATGGTGATCGCGGGCAGAACCATGTGGCGGACATGCTCCCAGTTCCAGATCCAGTTCTGGGATCCGCCGGGGCCAGCACCGGTCGGCGGCAACCAGCCTAGATTTGCCGCAAAGATAATCACGAGCACCATGCCGAGCCAATAGTGCGGCACCGACACGCCGATGACCGAAATGACCGATGCCAGCTTGTCGATCCAGGTGCCGCGGAAATAGCCGGCGATGAAACCAAACAAGATGCCGAAGAAGAACCCGATAAACGTGGCAAAGGCTGCGAGTGACAGGGTGTTGGCAACGGCTGTCATCACTTCCCTCACCACCGGGCGACTGGTCCGGATTGAAGTGCCGAGATCACCAGTAATGGCGCGGGCCAGCCACTTTATGAACTGTTCGACATAGGGCCGGTCAAAACCATACAGCGCCATCAACTGCTTTTTCAGATCATCCGATGCATCCGGCGGCAAGACCGACACCAGCGGATCGCTTGGGGCCATATGCACAAGCATAAAGCAAACAATCGAGACCCCCAGCATGATGGGCAGCGAATAGAGAAGGCGTTTGACGATGTAGGTGAGCATGGATCACTGGATTGGCGAAGGGCACACCCTCGCGGCACATTGGAACAGCGTATCGTCAACTGGGCGTCAACTGGGCACCAACTGGGTGCCCAACCCGGCAATTGCATGGTGACCCGTCCGCGCTCAGGTTTGCGCGCGGACGGGCAGCGGGTGGTCCTATTCCATGCTCACGGGCGCGAGATCGATGAACCAGCTCTTGGGCTGCACGACGCCCTTGAGTTTCGCGCTCATCGCACGCGGGCCGACGTCATGCGCGACCCACAGGAACGGCGCGTCCTCAACGATGCGGGCGTGCAGTTTTGCGAGGCCAGCATCACGGTCAGCGTCGGCAAATGACGTGCGCGCCGTGGCGATCAGTGCGTCGAGATCTGGGTGGGTATAATAGCCCCAGTTGTTCGACGTTGGTGGCACCGTCTTCGACGAAGAGAAGCGCACCATGGCGAAGAACGGATCCATCGCCGCGTAAGTGACGTTTGTCGCATGCGCCCCGCGCGACGTCGGGTCTTTTGCACCGGCACGCCAGTTGGTGAACAACGCATTCCACTCGACAACGTCGAGTTCGACATCAAAGTAGCACTCCTTCAAGGCCTGTTGCAGGTATTCGTTCATGGCGATGGGCTGCATCTGGCCGGACCCGGACGCCGATGTCAGCGTTTTGACTTTCAGGCGTTTGGTCGCGCTGAAGCCAGCCTCTTCCATCAGTTTCTTTGCTGCTGGCAGGTCATATCGGATGTCGAACTTGGGGTTGCCCCACCATGGGTGGCCTGGAGGAACGGTGCCCTTTGGAACTTCCATCAACCCATTGAGCGCGCCCTTGAGTTCTTCGCGGTTGACGCACAGGTTGGCTGCGTGGCGAACGCGTTTGTCTAACCAAGGCGACCCTTCGGCAAATGAGAATTGCCAGGGCCAAACGTGTGGTTGCGCATTCGACGTGATGACAAAACCTTTGTCCTTGATGCTTTTGATGGCATCCGGAGCGGGGTTCTCGATCCAGTCAACTTGCCCTGAAAGCAAAGCCGCAGTCCGGGCGTTGGCTTCCGGCATCGGCAACAGCACCACGCGGTCCATCTTGGCCACACGCTTAGGATCCCAGTATCCAGGATTTTTCACGTACTCAACCCGCTCACGTGGCGTGAACTTCGACATCTTGAACGGACCAGAACCCGACGCGTCGGCAGCAAACGACGCCCAAGCCTGTTTGGCGCGCTCGGCTTTGTCCGTTACCGACGCCAGTGCGTCATACTTTGCTTGCCAGTGTGCGGGCGAAGCGATGAACAGGTTTGTCAAATTGAGCGGCAAAAAGCTGTCAGGCTCTTTGGTCGTCAATTCGATGGTGAGATCATCGACCGCCCTCGCCGAAGCGAGCGTTGGCATGCGCGAGACGGTAACGCCGATCTGATCGGGCGCGAAATGCGTGGCCTCTTTGTCCAAGACTTTTTGGACATTCCAGACGATGGCGGCTGCTTTGAGGTCTGAGCCGTCATGAAACTTCACGCCGGGGCGCAGCTTGAAGATCCATTTGGTCTTGTCGGCATCCGAGACTTTCCACTCGGTGGCAAGGCCCTGGATCAGCACACTTGGCTTGTCGGCTGATGACAGGTCGAACTGCGTCAACGAATCGAAAAGTGGAATGCCGGTGAAGCGGTTCCCTTCAAAGCCTTGGTCGGGTTGACCTGTGGTCTTCGGAATATCGGCTGCTGTCATGGCGATCCGCAGGACTTTTTCCTGCGCCATCGCCGTGGTGCTGGAAAGGGCGCTCAGCAGCGCAATTGCGGTGATCTTTAACGCGGGTTGCAAATTAAACTCCCTCACTCTTGATTGTTCTCAGTGGTCCAGTTGCGGCACAGTTGGGAAGCGGCGGCTGAACGCGCATCCGTTATCTCAACGCCTCATGCTAGGCGGGATTACTTTGGGTGGGTAGCCCGTTCAGCCTATTTTTTGCGCAGCGATTGCCTCGTGGCGAGGGCCCGCCCCGCCAACCGATCCGACGGCGACCTCACACCGGCGTGCGTTGTCGTTGACCGGTCGCCCCTAGCCAACGCCGTCATGCCCAGGTCGTGTCGAGCACGCACCGCGCGTCATGGCCACGACGAGTGAAGCTAAGCCAGAAGCGGTTCAACCCGCAACCACTTGGAAAAATGCCTTGGGAGGAAGCCACTGCAACAAGTGGGAGGGGGCGACAGCGGTGGGAGCGCAGCCGCTCTCCATCCGCCCTCGCCCCAACACCCCCTTTTCGTTTTCCCGGAATGTGGCGCGCGCGGCGGCGGGCGACGCATATCCTTTACCTGTCGATGAGACGCAATTGGCTTGATCAACGCGCTTCGGCGTGATCCACGCCGGGTGCACGATGGCGCGACGATCATCACGCAAACTTTTGACAGATACAGTTGCCGGATATTTGGCCTGCGCTGAACCGCGCTGGCCAAATTCCGGGATAACGAAAAGGGGGAAACCGAGAAAAGGGGAAACCGAAAAAAGATGAGTGTTCGTTGATATGCGCTGAGCGTGATTGCGCAGGGAGTGCGCTCAACATCCGACACACCTTAACGTTAAAGTGTAGAAACTATTTTTATTCGCATAAGTTGTGTTAGATTGGATGTAACAAATTAGTCCAACGGCGGCGTTCTCGAGAACGCTGGTGGGCTGAAAAGGATCGGCCTCCGGCGAAGCCCGGACTGCCGGTCGTGCAGCGCGGTGGAACCCGCCCGCAACAATGCGCCGGTCGACCTCAGACGCGGTGACAAGCGGTAAGGGCC
>JANNEU010000087.1:0-6792 GCA_031379035.1 Hyphomicrobiaceae bacterium
TTACATCGTCTCCAACTCGTCGATCATGCGTTCCAGCACGGACAATCCTTTTTGCCAGAAGGCGGGATCACGGGCGTCCAGCCCAAACGGCGCGAGCAGTTCAGAATGATGCTTGGAGCCGCCGGCTTTCAGCATGTCGAAGTATTTGGCCACGAAGCCCGGGTGGGCATCCTGGTAGAGGCCGTAGAGCGAGTTCACGAGGCAATCGCCGAACGCGTAGGCGTAGACGTAGAACGGCGAGTGGATGAAGTGTGGGATGTAGGCCCAGAAGTTCTCGTAGCCGGTTTTCAGATCGACGGCGGGGCCGAGGCTCTGGCGCTGCACGTCCATCCAGATCTCGCCGAGCTGTTCAGATGTCAGCTCGCCGGCCTGGCGCGCTTCATGGACGCGGCGTTCGAAAGTATAGAACGCAATCTGGCGCACCACGGTGTTGATCATATCCTCCACCTTACCGGCCATCAGCGCCTTGCGCTCGCGCGGGTCGGACGTCTCAGCAAGCAACGCTTTGAAAGTGAGCATCTCGCCAAACACGGACGCGGTTTCGGCGAGTGTGAGCGGGGTGGGCGCAAGCAGGGGGCCTTGAGGAGCGGCCAGCACTTGATGCACACCGTGGCCGAGTTCATGCGCGAGCGTCATCACATCACGGGCTTTGCCCTGGTAGTTGAGCAAGATGTAGGGATGCGCGGACGGCACGGTCGGGTGCGAGAATGCGCCGGGCGATTTGCCCTCGCGAACCGGCGCGTCGATCCAGCCCTGATCAAAGAAGCGCTTGGCGATAGCGCTCATCTCGGGCGCAAAGCCGGCATACGCAGACAACACAGTATGCTCGGCATCTTTCCATGTCATGACGCGCTCGGGTTTTTCGGGCAGCGGCGCATTGCGATCCCAATAGGCGAGCTTGTCCATGCCCAACCACTTGGCTTTCAGCGCGTAGTAGCGGTGTGCGGTGCGCGGGTAGGCGGCGTGGACGGCGGACACGAGCGCATCCACCACTTCCCTCTCCACGCGGTTGGCCAGATGGCGGCTGTCGGCCACGTCTTTAAAGCCGCGCCAGCGGTCGGAGATTTCTTTATCTTTGGCCAGCGTGTTGGTGATCAGCGTGAACAGCCGCGTGTTGTCTTTGAGCACTTTGGCGATGGCCTCGGCGGCGTACTTGCGCTTTTCAGGCAGCGGGCTCGATAGCAGGTTGAGCGTCGGCTCCAGCGCCAGCGGGCCCGGCTCCCCTTCCACTTCAAAGCGCAGCGCGGTCATCGTCTCGTTGAACAGGCGGTTCCAGGACGCGCGCGAGGTGGTCGATTTCTCGTGGAAGACCTGCTCAAGTTTTTCTTCGAGTTGGTAGGGTTTTTCTTTTGTCAGGTCGTCGAACCACGGCTTGTAGGGGGCGAGCGCTGAGTGGCCCAGCGCGGCCGTCAGAGTTGCAGGGGCGATCTGGTTCATTTCCAGTTCGAAGAACACCAGATCGGTGGTGATCGCGGTGATGTTCTCCTGGATGTCGCCGTAGAACTTCGCGCGTGCCGGGTCGGCGGTGTTGGCGGCGTAGAGCAGGCCCGCGTAAGAGCCAAGCCGGCCGATAAGGTCTGACAGGGCTTCATAGGCCTTGACGGCCTCAGCGAGTTTGCCGCCATCGGCCGCGAACGTGACGAGCTGGCCCTGATAGGCGGACTTGATGTGCGCGGCGTCAGCGCGGGCGCGCGCGAGGTCGGCTGCGATCTCCGGGGCATCAGGCGAGTTGTAGAGGGCGCGAAGATCCCACTCCGGCATGGCTCCGAGGTCGGGTTCCTTGCTGTCGGGTGTGAGGGTTGGGGCGTGGGTATGGGTGGTGTCGTTGGCGGGCGCGCTCGAAGCGGCGGCGAGGACGATGGATGCGGCGCGGACGGCGAGATCGTTCATGCAGGGCTCCGGGGGCGGGCGTGAGGACGTCGTGCGAGTCTGTCGTTGATTCAACGTGAACCACTTTTGGGAGGCGAGAGTCAAAAGGGGCTAGCGACGAGGCTGCCGCCCCTCGCCCGGTTGAGGGCCGAGGAAGGACAAAGGGAGAGGATTGCGCACATCCCCCTCCATCTCACTTGCTCTCTCGCGTTATGTCCAATAAGTTAACCTAAACGTCAACTTGGGGCGCAGCACCGATGACTGTCCAAAAGCGCGAGATCGTGATCAAGGCGGATGATGGGTACGCGCTCACGGCCATGTTGTATGCGCCGGCGGGTGGGGCTACGGCGACCTCAGGTGTGGGTGCTCCGCTCACCATCATCGCCAGCGCGACGGGGGTGCCGCAGAGTTACTACGGGCGGTTTGCGACGTATCTCGCCGAGCACGGCCGGCCCGTGCTGACGTTTGACGGGCGCGGCATCGGGAAGTCGGCCCCGGCGTCGCTGATCGGATTCAAGGCGCGGTTCCGGGACTGGGGCATTCTGGACTTCCCCGGTGTCATTGACTGGGCCAAGGCGACTTATCCTGATCGCGCCCTGCACTGGGTCGGACACAGCTATGGCGGCTTCGGCCTGGGCCTGGCGCGCAACAACGGCGCGGTGTCGAAGCTGCTCGGTATCTCAACGATGAGCGCGGATGCCCGGTTGATTGAGAATAAGTTGGGAGCGTTGCAGGTGGGGTTGCTGCTGTTCGTGCTGGCACCGCCGATGGCGCGGCTGCAGGGCTACGGCAAGGGCAAGTATTTCGGTGGCACGGATCTGCCGCGCGATGTGGTGCTGGAATGGTCGCAGTGGTGCCGGACGAAGGGTTTTTTGTTCGGCATTGATGACCTGCCGGAGAAGCGGAACTTTGCTGGCGTGACCGCAGACGTGCGGCTGACAGTGCCGACGGATGATCACTGGCTGGGCCGCGGCGGCGTCGAGCATCTGCTCAGGAATTTCACCAATGCCAAGAACCCGGACATCTGGACGTTTGGTCCGGCCGATGGCGGCGGCAAGGCCATTGGGCATCTGGGGTTCTTCCGGTCAGATTTCCGTGAAACGCTATGGCCGCAAGCGGTGCAGTGGCTGGATGGGTGAGTTGCATCTTCTCTCGGTGTCATCCTCGGGCTTGTCCCATACTGGCGGAGTTGGCTTGTCTACGATACCAACACCCCTATCTTTGCGCCACAGCCCGGCGCCGGATGGAGTTGGCTATGCTGCGCCTGACGGAAATCAAACTGCCGCTGGATCATCCGCCGGAGGCGCTGGGTGCGGCGGTGATTGCGCATCTCGGCATGGAGCCGGACGAACTCAAGAGTTGCAGCGTCTTCAAGCGCGGCTGGGATGCGCGCAAGAAAAGCGCGATTCTGCTGGTCTATACAGTCGACATCGACGTTGCAGACGAAGCGGGATTGCTCGCGCGCCGCAAGGATGACCAGCGGCTGCGGCCGACGCCGGATATGAGCTACCGGCATGTTTGTGTCGCCTCCGACTCCGGAGCCCCTGCGGGCACCCCAAGTGGGGACCCGGAGCCGGCCGTCGGCGACGGACTCGCGCCCGGCGGCCGGCTCGCCGCAGGCGTGTCGGCGGGCGCCACCAAAAAGCGCCCTGTTGTCGTCGGCGCTGGCCCATGTGGGTTATTCGCAGCACTGATCCTGGCGGAGATGGGGTTCCGGCCGCTTCTGCTGGAGCGCGGCAAGGTGGTGCGCGAGCGCACCAAAGACACGTGGGGCCTGTGGCGGCGCGCGGTGCTCGATCCGGAAAGCAACGTGCAATACGGCGAGGGTGGCGCGGGCACCTTTTCCGACGGCAAGCTGTGGAGCGGTGTGAAAGACCCGCAGCATCTCGGGCGCAAAGTGCTTACCGAGTTTGTCGAAGCGGGCGCGCCGCCAGACATTTTGATTGCCGCCAAGCCGCACATCGGCACGTTCCGGCTGGTAACGATGGTGGAGGCCATGCGTGCCAAGATCGAAGCGCTGGGCGGCGAATATCGCTTTCAATCGCGCGTCACAGATATCGAAATCGAAGAAGACGCCGACGGCGCGCGGCATGTGCGCGGATTGCGCCTTGCGAGCGGCGAAGAGATCGAGACGAGCGCGGTGGTGTTGGCGCTGGGTCATAGCGCGCGCGACGGCTTTGAGATGCTGGTCAATCGCGGCGTGTTCGTGGAACCGAAGCCATTTTCAATTGGCGTCCGCATTGAACATCCACAGTCGATCATTGATGCCTGCCGGTTTGGCGCGGCTGCCGGCAACGAGATCCTCGGTGCGGCCGACTACAAGATCGTGCACCACGCCAGTAATGGCCGTGGCGTCTACAGTTTCTGCATGTGCCCGGGCGGCACGGTTGTGGCGGCGGCCAGCGAGCCAGGTCGCGTGGTGACCAACGGCATGAGCCAGTACTCGCGCAAGGAGCGCAACGCCAACGCGGGGATTGTCGTTGGCATTACGCCAGCGGATTACCCAGGCGGGCCGCTAGCCGGCATCGCGTTCCAGCGACATTGGGAAGAACGCGCGTTCGTGGCTGGCGGGAGCAACTATCACGCACCCGCCCAGCGCGTCGGTGATTTTCTTGAGCGGCGCGCATCGACAGAACTGGGTGCCGTGGTGCCGTCTTATAAGCCAGGTGTGACGCCGACAGATTTGTCGTGCTGCTTGCCGGACTATGCCGTGGCGGCCATTCGTGAGGCGCTCCCTGCGTTCGAGCGGCAGCTGCGCGGCTTCTCCATGGCGGATGCGGTGATGACCGGCGTCGAGACGCGCACGTCGTCGCCGCTGCGGATCACGCGCGGCCCGGATTTCCAAAGCCTCAACACGCGCGGGCTGTATCCCGCAGGCGAAGGCGCGGGCTATGCCGGCGGCATTATGAGCGCCGGGATCGACGGGATTAAAGTTGCAGAGGCGGTTGGGCGGGCGTTGGTGGGGTGAGGTGGGGACGCGTCCATCACCGCAGCGTGAGTTGGCGGCAGCCACCCTTTGGTGCCCCTGTTGCCAAGCCTGATATGGTGCCCAAAAAAAAGATGGCTGATCCCAACCCCGCGCTCCCCGAAGAGGCCGAAATTGAAATCCAGCCTCACCGCTCAGGCACGCACAAACACCCAGCGCATCGTGCTGGCTGTAGTGCTGCTGCTTGGCGGGTCAAAGGTTGCAGCAGCGCAGGATCAGCCGCGTGGGCAGTTGGGGCTCAGCGACACTGAGATCAGCCGCGTGCTCCAGCATGGCCCGTGGCCGCTGCTGTGGCAGCCGGATCGCAGCAATCGCGTTTCGGGCAAAACGGAAGCCATCGACCTTGGCCGGCGGTTGTTTTTCGACGCCGGAATGTCCCCCACGGGCCAGGTGTCGTGCTCAAGCTGTCATCGGCCGGAGCGCATGTGGACCGATGGGCGGCGGGTCGGCCGTGGACTCGCCGAGGGGCGGCGCAACACGCCGAGCCTCTTTGATGGGCGATTGCAGCGCTGGTTCGGATGGGGTGGTGGCACGGATAGTTTGTGGGCGCAAAGCGTGCGGCCCTTGCTGGACGCGCGCGAAATGGGATCGAGTTCCGCGCACGTCAAAAGCTACTTGGGATCGCATGCTGAGTTGAGTGCGGCCTATGCAGCGGCGTTCGGACGTCCGATCGATAAAGTTGATGACGAGACAGTGCTCATCGACGCAGCCAAGGCGCTGGCGGCCTTTCAAGAGACGATCACCAGTGGGCGCACGCCCTTCGACGTGTTCAGGGATGCACTGGCGGCTGGTGACATGAGCGCGGCGGCGGTCGCCGATGTCGCCTATCCGGCACGCGCGCGGCGCGGACTTGCGTTGTTCGTCGGCGCGGGCGGATGTAGCGCCTGTCATGCCGGCCCAACGTTCAGCGACGGGAGCTTCCGGCGTCTGGAAAAACAGCGCAGCACGCGACAGGACGACGGACGCAAGGGCGACACCGCAAAGATGCTCGCCAGTCCGTATAATCTGGAGGGTGCCTTCAACGACGACCCAACGCGGGCCGCCTTCTGGCGCGCCGATCCGGCGGTTAGCAGTCCCGCGCCAGAGTTGGTTGGCGCATTCCGGGTGCCCCCATTGCGCAACGTGGCCCAGACGGCACCCTACCTGCATGACGGATCGCGGGCGAACCTGAAAGCCGTGCTGGCACGGCACGCGCCCGGGCGCGAGCCACTGAGTGCCAAGGAAGCCGATGACCTGATCGGCTTCCTGGAGACATTGTCAGTACCCAAGCCGCAGTGAGTCGCGGGCTGATTAGCCCGCCTGGGCAATAGCGTCAGCCAGCAAGCGATAATCCTCGCAAGCCGTGCCGCAGCGCGTGCTGATCTCGGCCAATTGCTCCAGCGCCTTGGCGCGGTCGCCCTTCTGCAGGAACGCCTCGCCCAGATACTGCCGCGTGTTGGTCTGATCCGGCGCGGTGCGCAGCGCAGCGGTATAGTAGGCCATTGCCTCATCGACGAGGCCCATCTTGCGCAGCGAGAAGCCGATCATGGTCTGGATGCGCGGGTCGGCCTGATTGCTCGCCTGGCGCAGTGCATCGAGCGCGCCATGATAGTCGCCGCCCTTAGCCAGCCAATAGCCGGCGGCAAAGGCCTCCACATCATCCTTGAGCTTGGTGCCCATGCACTTCTTCCAGGCGGCACTGCCTTGCGTATGCTCGGCGCATTTCTTGGGTGCCGCAGGTGGATCACTGGCCGCGAAACCGGGCTGCACCATCAGCGCCAGCAGGGCGAGGGCCGCGCCCCCGGGTAGGACAAAACGTGTAATTCCGATGGTCGGCATCGAATGCTCTCCTCTATCACCGGCCTCCAGCGTCAAGGGAGCCAATGCGAGCGCAGGTGTCAAGTCTTGGCAAACGTGGCGGCAAACGCGGTGGCACCCTCTGTCCTTAGCTCGTGATG
>JANNEU010000288.1:0-4133 GCA_031379035.1 Hyphomicrobiaceae bacterium
TTGGCGCTGGGTGCGGCGCTGCTGGTCGCCACTCTGGGACCGGCCACCGCGCAGACCCGCGACAACGTCTTCAAAAACGCCAAGACCTGGGCGTTCCAGCTCAAGAACCTCGATGCCGCGCAGCAAGCCAAGCTCGCCGCCTCGCCCTACGATGTGATCGTCATCGATAGCGAAGACTATCCGGGCGGCAAGGAACGGCCCTTGGACCGCGAGGAAGTCGAACGGATGAAGAAGAAGCCGGACGGCTCGCGCCGGCTGGTGATTGCTTACTTCAGCGTCGGTGAGGCTGAGACCTATCGCTACTACTGGAAGCAGGAGTGGACAAAAAAGAAGCCCGTCTGGGTCGGCAAAGAAAACAAAGAGTGGAAGGAAAACTTCCTCGTCAAATACTGGGAGCCGGTCTGGCAGAACATCATCTTTGGATCGCCAGGCGCATTTGCGGACCGCGTTCTGGCGCAAGGCTTCGATGGCTTCTACATCGACCGTGCCGATGCCTATTACTACTACGGCGACAATGCCGATGTGCGCCAGAAGATGCGCGACTTTATCGTCAAGCTGACCAACTACATGCGCGCGAAGAAGCCGGACGTGGGCATTCTCGTGCAGAACGCCGAAGAGTTGCTGGACAACAAGACCTATGTCGACGCCATCGACGGCATCGCGAAGGAAGACTTGCTGTACGGCATCACGCACAAGGAAGAGCCGAACAAGGCTGACGATGTGTCGGAAAGCTCGGCCCTGCTGAAGGGTGCGCAGAAGGCTGGCAAGAAGATCTTCGTCATCGAGTATCTGACCCGGCCCGCCTACATCGCCGACGCCAAGCGCCGCCTCGATGAACTCGGTTTTGTGATGTACACAGGTCCACGTGGGCTCGGCGAAATGGTTGATCCGAATACCATCGCAAACGGGGTGGCCGCCGCCGCCGCTGGTGGCGCTGCAGCTGCGGTGGCAAAGCCAACCCTCGTCGATAAGGTCAAGGCTAAGGCAAAGGCGTTGATCAAGAAGAACTGAGGTGCGTCAGCGGGTGCGCGCGTCGCATGTGTTGCGCGCCCGCTCGCTACCACAGCACCGTAACGCCGAATTCGGCGAACGCAGCATCGTTCGTCACGAGCGGAATGCCTTCGGTAAGTGCCTGTGCGGCGAGCATGCGGTCGAACGGGTCTTTGTGGGTGCCCGGGAGGCGTCCGGCGAGACGACCATGTTCAACCGTGATGGCAAGGGGCTGGAACCGGTTTTTAGAGAGGGCGGCCGAATAATCCTGGCACAGTGGGGCGGCGGTTGAGAGCTTGCCGATCCTGACCTTCGTGCAGATCTCCCAAGCTGATGCCGCGCTGACGAGGCCTATCGTTGAGCTGTCTGACAGAAGATCCCGCGCAGCGGGCGAAAGCATCCCGTCGGCCGCGTACCACCAAAGAAGCACATTGGTGTCGAGCAAGACCTTCACAACTTGGCATTCTCGTCTACACCCAGGCCGCATTCCTCGTCCGACAATGGTTCAAAGAATTCTGGACCCACGACCAATTGCCCCTTCATCGACCCATAGCCCCGCAGCCGGGCAGTCGCCTCGTCGAACGCGGGCTTCCCTGGCACAGGTGACAGCTTCACAGATGCCGCGCCCGGCGTCTCGATAACGATTTCCTCGCCCGCCAACGCGCGGTCGATAAGGGAAGGGAGATCGTGTTTGGCCTTTTCAAGCGTGATCGTGGTCATTGGCAGAATATGGCCGTTTTCGCGCATCTTGAAAAGTATCGCACCTGCGATGACCCACGATGCGATGTTGGCATGCGATGCCCTCATGCCAGCCGCGTCATCTCGAACCGTTCCACATCGCGCAGCAGCTTGATGAACTCCAGCGCGCGGTGCTCCGCGGTGCGGCGGCCTTTGTCGGTGGTCGCGATTGAGGCGTCGCCGGCGGTGCCGTCGGCGTGCAAATCCTGGGCGATCCAGCCGAAGGCGGTGTAGCCGGTGGGGCGCAGCAAATCGAACGTCATTGATATTTCAACCGTTGCCGGCACGAAGTTCTTGGCCTTGGCCATTTTCACGAGTTCCGGTCGGAAGTGCAGCATCATGGAGGTTTCCATGTCTCCCGCATGGATGCCGACGGCATTTTCGAGATCGGAATAGAGACCGGCCAGGCTGCCGAAACGCGACCACGCGCAACTCACCGCCAGCATGCCGAGGCGCACGCGGAGTTCGCGCGCGACAATGCCGATGCATTCCACGTTGCCGCCGTGGCTGTTGACCATCACGAGCTTCTTGACGCCGGCGCGCGCCACGCTCTCGCCGATCTCTGTCCAGGCGCGGATGGCAGTTTCGGCAGTGAGGGTGAGTGTGCCCGGCGAGCGGATGTGCTCGTTGGACTTGCCGATCTGCTGGGTGGGCAGAAACAGGGCGTTCAGATCTTTGGGCAGCCGTGTGATCACCTCGCGCACCATGCCGTTGGCGATCTCGGTGTCGGTCGAGACGGGCAGATGGGGGCCGTGCTGCTCGATGGCCGCAATGGGGAGCACCGCAATGGTGCGCTCCGGATCGAGGCCCCGGAAATCTTCGGTGGTGCGTTCGGCCCAGTAGGGGGTGGTCATGGGTAGAGGCTCCCGGCGGTGTGCGATGCGTGATGGGTGCGGTGGGCGTCAGTGGTTCTCAAACAGGTCGTTAACCAGTTGATTTGGTTAAATAATACTGGATTGTAGTTAATGCAAATGCCAGCGTTTTAAGGGGTGCTGCGGGCGTTTGGAGTGCGTTTGGCTACCACACTAGCGGGTGCTCTGCTGATGGCTCTGTACGGCTCTTAAAACGCGTTTATGAGGCATTTGGCAGGGTGGGTCTCGCTCTGATTTCTGGGAAGTTGCTGTTGGGCGCTGGATGGCGTGTTTTAACTTTGTTTTGGACGCCGATGACAGCCACACCGATGCCACGAGATCCGTTCGCGCGTCACCCAACAGTTCTGCGCGGGGTCTGCTTACGCAGCCACCAAGCGCGCCAACTCATCCAGGCACGCCTGCCGATCCGGTGCGAAATCTTGCGCGATCCACCACGCTTCGAGGGTTGATAGACGTTGCCCCACGATGGGGCCACTCGCCACGCCGAGAGCCATCACGTCCTGGCCATTGATAGGCAGCACGGGCGGTGGCCAGCTTGCGGTCAGGTCAAGTGCTGCCCGCCAACGCGCATCGGTTGCGCCTGCAGGGGAGGCAGCCCAGGCCGCCAGGATCGTGTCGCGTGCGGCGTCGGTGCCGCGTGTGTAGATACGGCGGCGCATGGCGCGGGCGTCGGGTGGTGAAATAAGTCCGCCCAGGTCTGCCGCGATCCACACGAGGCGTTTACGTTCCTCGCCTGACAGCCGGAGACGCCTCGCCAACGCGCCTGCGTCGGTCTCTGGCGCAATGGCCAGCGCGGCCAGCCGCAGGATCGGGTCAGGCGTGCGCCGCTGCGCCGCTTCGATAGCAATCATGCGTTCCAACCGCCCCGGCGTGGGCGCGAGGCCGAGCAGGCCGGACAGAAAACCGTGCTGCTGCATGATGCGGCACATATCCGCCGCGCGTTCCGTCACCAGCAGCTTCAGCAGCTCAACGCGAATGCGTTCCGCCGAAATGCGCGCGAGGCCATCGCGTTCTGCGCTGCATGCGGCAAGCCCTTCGGCATCCGCGCCGTCCGCCGCATAGCGCGCCGAGAACCGGAAGAAGCGGAGAATGCGCAGATAGTCCTCTCGAATGCGCGCGCGGGCATCGCCGATAAAGCGCACGCGCGTGGGCGACAGATCAGCTGCGCCGCCAAGCGGATCGAACAGCGCGCCGTCCGCATCGCAGTAGAGCGCGTTGATCGTGAAGTCGCGACGGCCGGCGTCTTCGGCCCAGTTGTCGGTGAAGGCGACCGTCGCATGCCGCCCATCGGTTTCGACATCGCGGCGCAAGGTAGTGACCTCGAATGTGAGGCCATCAGCAACGAGTGTGACGGTGCCGTGTTGCAGCCCCGTCGGGTGGGCGGCAATCCCCGCCCGCAGCGCTGCCGCCATCACCATCTCGGGCGTCGCCGTCGACGCAATGTCGACATCGTCGATGGCGTGTCCCAGCAACGTGTTGCGCACCGCCCCGCCAACTGCCCGGCTGGTCGCACCCGTGGTCGCGAGCGCCGCG
>JANNEU010000125.1:0-2037 GCA_031379035.1 Hyphomicrobiaceae bacterium
ATCAACGGCAAGATCGTTCTGCGGCCCTACAAGAAGAGCCAGGAAGACCAGCGGAAAGTCATCAAAGCCGCGAAGATGCACAAGAAATAAGTGTGCTCGCTCTGATCCTGCAAACATCGGTAAGCCGCCGGGGCTCTCGACGGCTTATTGCGTGGTGGCGCGGCCCGCCACAATCCTCACCTTGCCAGCGCCCCACCGCTCCGCTACCCGCTAGCGCATGAAACTCTACCGTGCCTTCTTCACCGTCGGTGGGCTGACGATGGTCAGCCGTGTGCTGGGCTTTGTCCGTGACATCCTGTTCGCCTGGGGCTTCGGCTCGGGCTGGGTGGCGGATGCGTTCAATGTCGGCTTCCGCTTCCCCAATCTGTTCCGCCGCCTGTTCGGCGAAGGTGCGTTCAATTCAGCCTTCATCCCTTTGTTCGCCAAGCGCCTCGAAGGCGAGGGCAAGGAAGCCGCCCGCCAATTCGCCGAAGAAGCCCTCTCCGGCCTAATCTTCGTGCTCACCCTGCTCACCATCGCCGCCATCGTTTTCATGCCGTGGCTCATGTACCTGCTCGCCCCCGGCTTCGCGTCCAATCCCGCCAAATTCGACCTGGCCGTGCTGCTCACGCGCATCATGTTCCCTTACCTGATGTGCATGTCGCTGGTGGCGCTGATGTCCGGCGTCCTCAATTCCTTCGGCCGCTTCGTCGAGAGCGCCTCCGTCTCCATCGTCCTCAATCTCACGCTGACAGTCGCCATCTTCATCGGCTTCGGGCTCGGCTTCCACAATGATCCACAGGGCGGCGTTATCCAGGCCATCGGGGTCCTTATCGCCGGCCTCCTGCAGCTCGCCGTCCTTGTGGATGGCCTCCGCCGCACCGGCTTCCGCCTCAAACTCCGCCGCCCGCGCATGACCGACGGTATGCGGCGGTTGCTCTCTCTCGGCGTTCCTGGCGTCATCTCCGGCGGCGTCACCCAGATCAACATCATGATCGGCACAGTGATCGCCTCACTCGAAGCCGGCGCTGTCTCGCAGCTCTACTACGCCGACCGCCTCTACGAACTCCCGCTCGCTATCGTCGGCATCGCCATCGGCGTCGTGCTGCTGCCCGAAGTCTCTCGCCATCTCCGCGCCGGCAACGAAGCCGCCGTCCAGGACAGCCAGAACCGCAGCCTCGAACTTGCGATGCTGCTGACCGTGCCGGCAGCCGTCGCGCTCGCCGTCATCCCCGCCGAGATTGTTCGTGTGCTGTTCGAGCGCGGTGCCTTCACACCGGCCGACACCGCAGCCACCGCCGCTGCCCTCGCCATCTTCGCCTGGGGCCTGCCGTCGTTCGTTCTGATCAAAATCTTCTCGCCCGCCTACTTCGCCCGTGAAGACACCAAGACGCCGATGCGCTACGCCACCATCAGCCTCATCGCCAACACGGCGGGTTCCATCGGCCTTTTCTTTCTGTTCCGCTCGTTTGGCATGCTGCCTCAGCTCGGCATCGCCCTCGCCACTGTCCTTGGCGGGTGGCTGAACGCGCTTCTGCTGTGGCGCACGCTCTCGGCGCGCGGCCACTTCACGCTCGACGCCCGCGCCCGTCGCGCTTTGCCGCTGATCCTCCTCGCCAGTGCGTTTATGGGCGCAGCCCTCTGGTTCGGCGCACGCTATTTGGCCCCCTGGCTCGCTTCGGGCCAGCCGCTCCTACTCAAAACAGCAGCCCTCGCCACGCTTATCGTGGCCGCATTGCTCGTCTACGCCGCTGCCACATTCGCCACGGGTGTCCTTCGCCCAAGTCTGTTCCGGCGAAGGTCGGCGTCATCGTAAGGTGCAACACGCAGAAGGAGGCGATTGCGCCCTTGCTGCGCCCCCCTGTTGCGCCATCTCCCGCACTGCGGCATGAAGCGGCCACACCATCCCAGCCTTGGAAGTTACACCATGCCCTTCACCCCCCGCGTCTTCTCCGGCATGCAGCCGACCGGCAACCTCCACCTTGGCAACTACCTGGGCGCGCTCGTCCGCTGGGTGGAAATGCAATCCACCCACGACTGCATTTATTGCATCGTCGA
>JANNEU010000150.1:0-3132 GCA_031379035.1 Hyphomicrobiaceae bacterium
CTCGAGGGCCTCGCGCAGTTCGTCGACAGCGAATATCTGCATGTCGGCAATCTCATCACCATCGCACCCTTCTATGCGATGCTCATCATCCTGCTGATCAAGCCATATGGCCTGTTCGGCACCAAGACGATCGAGCGGGTGTAAGATGGCTGGCTCCATGCGGCCTGCGGGCGATTACCGAACCACCTACGCCAGTGACCGGACGATCTTTCCGACGCTCACCTCGCGCAATGCTGTCATTGTGGGCATCGCGCTGCTTTGCCTGCTGCCACTACAGATCGGCGGCGTGGCGCTTGTGCCATCCTATTGGCTCGCGCTGGTGATCCAGATCGCCATCTATGGCATCGCCGCCCTGGGGCTGAACATCCTAGTCGGCTTCACCGGGCAGATCTCGCTCGGACACGCGGCGTTCTTTGGTTTCGGCGCGTTCATGTCGGCGTACCTCTCCAGCAAATGGGGCGTACCAGTGGCGTTCAGTATTCCTCTCGCCGGGGTAGCAACAGGTTTGCTTGGTGTGATTGTCGGCCTGCCGGCCGGGCGACTGAAGGGCCTATATCTGGCCATCGCGACGCTGGCGTCCCAGTTCGTGCTGCAGGATTTCTTTAGCCGCGCACAGTGGTTCACCGGTGGCGCGGCGGGCGCGAGCGCCAACGTCTACAACTTGTTCGGCCTGACGCTCTCAGGCGACCGCAGTTACTTCTACGTTGTGCTGGCGCATCTCGTTGTCATGTACCTGTTTGCCACCAATCTGATGCGCACCCGCGATGGCCGCGCCATGGTGGCCATCCGCGATCACTATCTCTCTGCCGAGATCATGGGCATCAATCTCACCTACTACCGCATTCTCGCGTTTGGGATTTCTTCATTTTACGCGGGCGTCGGCGGAGCCTTGCTGGCGCACTACACCGGCTTTGTCTCCAGCGAAGCATTTGATTTGTTGCTGTCGGTCAACTTCCTGGCGATGGTGATCATCGGTGGGCTCGGTACCGTCATGGGAAGTCTCATGGGCGCTGTTTTCATCTTGTTCT
This sequence comes from Hyphomicrobiaceae bacterium, assembly GCA_031379035.1. Lineage (GTDB taxonomy): Bacteria > Pseudomonadota > Alphaproteobacteria > Rhizobiales > Hyphomicrobiaceae > JABFRJ01. Next base: position 1,029 of record JANNEU010000150.1, read on the forward strand.
TGCCAGAGGCGCTCCAATTCGTCGTACGCTTCATCCAAAGCCTCGGCATCGGGCAGAGCGCGGCCTTTTCTGAGGGGCTTGCCTACTTGAAGGAGATGGCCATCGGCCTGACCATCGTGCTGTTCCTCGTGTTCGAGCCAGATGGGCTTGCGGCGCGATGGCGTAAGATCAAAGCCTACTGGAAGCTCTATCCATTCTCTTACTGACAGTAAAACCAAGGAGGACTACCTAATGACAAAAACAAAGACGCTCATGGGAGCAGTGGCAGCCGCCGCCCTGCTAGCATCGCCGGCGCTGGCGCAGCAGAAGATCAAGGTCGGCAACCTGATCGACTACACCGGCGCGACCTCGAGCACCGGCAAATTCTCCGGCCCCGGCAAGGTCGATGCGATCGCGTGGATCAACAAGAACGGCGGCATCAATGGCAAACTGATCGATGCGGAGATCGTCGATTACGGCTACCAGACGCAGCGCTCGATCCAGCTCTACAAAAAGTGGAAAGACGACGGTGCGATCGCCATCCTCGGCTACGGCACCAATGACACCGAGGCGATGGTCGGCTTTGTCGCCGATGACAAGATGCCGTACTTCTCGTTCTCGTTCTCGGGCCACCTGACTGACCCGAGTGGCATCAGCGCTAAGGCCAAGGAAGGCAAGATCAAACCGGCCCCCTACAACTTCTTCGGGCAGGTTTCCTATTCGGACGGCGCGCGGGGGCTGGTTCTGTGGGCGGCCGAGGATTGGAAGAAGAAGGGCGGCCAAGGCAAGGCGAAGTACATCCACATGGGGGATAACCATCCCTATCCGTTGGCACCGAAAGAAGCCGGCGAAAATCTCGCCAAGGACCTCGGCTTCGAAGTGCTGCCGTCAATTCAGTATGCGCTCGCCGGCGGGGACTTTAAGGCACAATGCCTTGCACTGCAGGCGTCCGGCGCCCACTATGCCTTCCTCGGCAACACCACCGGCGCCAACGTCGCGCTGCTGCGCTCGTGCACGACTGTCGGTGTCAATGTGCAGTTCATGGCCAACATCTGGGGTATGGACGAAGCCGGCATGAAGGCCATCGGGAAGGGCGTCAACGGTCTCGTCAACGTGCTGGCGCAGCCGATGTGGGGTGCCAACGTCCCGGGCATGGCCAAGTTCCGTGAAATCTCGGCAATGTCGGATCCGACAGGCAAGGTCTTCCGCCCAATCCCTTATGCGGTCGGCGCTTGTCAGGTGCTGCATCTCGCCGAAGGCATGCGGCTCGCCGACAAAGCAGGCAAGCTGAACGGCCCGGGCATCAAGGAAGCCCTGGAGACGCTCAAGGACTTCGTGCCCGCAGGCTTTGACGGCATGTGTGCGCCGGTGACGTGGACCGCGACCGACCATCGTGCGGTCGACACCGTCAACATCGGCCGCGCCTCGGTCGGCGGTGAAACGGAGCAGGGCGAGGTCGGTGACCTCGTGGCAGCCGGCACGATCAAGCTCGAAAAGATCGCCGAACAGAAAGTGCCGCGCAAGCCGGAATGGCAGGGGTATTGAGCGACAACAGAGTCTCGCGGCGGGGATAAATCCCCGCCGCGTCATTTGGTAAGTCGTAGGTCGGGTCGAGCGTTTCAGCGCATCCCGACAATGGGTGCACGCTGTGTCGGGTCTTGCAAGGGCGACTGCCGAGGCCAACTTCGGCATGCCGTCAAGCGCGCGTCTACCCGACCTACGGCGCGTCTTATGAGGCCGTATCCATGCTGACCGCACCAACTCTTGCGTCCACCTCGGCCGCGGCCCCCGCAGCATCGCTGCTAACGCTTGAGAACATCGAAGTGGCGTACGACGACGTCGTGCTCGTGCTCCGCGGTGTCAGCTTGCACGTGCCGAAGGGCAAAATCGTCACCCTGCTGGGTCCGAATGGTGCGGGAAAATCGACGACGTTGAAATCGATCTCCGGTCTGCTGCGCTCCGAGAACGGCGAAGTGATCGCCGGCAACATCCGCTTTGATGACAAAGAAATCGCTCATCAGTCGCCGGAGAAGACCGTCAGGGGCGGGATTTTCCAGGTAATGGAGGGCCGCCGCATCATTGGCGACATGACCGTGATGGAGAACCTCCGCGTCGGTGCCTTCAC
>JANNEU010000291.1:0-9280 GCA_031379035.1 Hyphomicrobiaceae bacterium
GGAAGCCGGTGAGGTTGATTTCGAGTTTGTCGGTGTCGAAGCGGACGGGCACGTCGAACTGGAAACCGGCGGTGATGGTGGTGGCTGCGGCGGGGACGTGGCCGGGCTGGAAGACGATGGTACCGGTGGTGGTATCGATGAGGTAGTCGGACGCCGCCGCGAGGGTACCGTTGATGGCAACGAGCGTGGTTCCGGCGACGGGTTTGGTGATGCGGCGCGTATAGGGCGCAAACGAGGTGCCGTAGGTTTTGGCGAGATCGAAGCGGACGCGGGTGCCGTCGCCGAGCCCGAGATTTTGGTCGAGCATGGTGGGCGTGCGTTCGGGCGCGCAAGACTTGAAGTCGGACGCGTCGTGAAAACGGAAGCCGTGTAACTTGCCGCGCCGTTCTTCGAAGAAGGCGATGACGGCGTGAAGTTCATCGAGCGTGCGCACGCCATAGCCGGCGTTGTAGCTACGGCGGCTGTCGGCCCAGCGCGCGTTGCGCTCTTCAGCACCGGAGCCAAGGATGACAACGTCGGTGCGTCGCTCCGGGCCGCCATGGGCACCGCGCGAGATGTTGGTGGGGAAGCGGGTTTCGTGGAAGGACATGGAGGTGTTCGCGAGGTTCGTGAGGTGGGAAATCGGCAATCGGCAATCGGCAATCGGCAATCGGCAATCGCGAACTTGAATTCGCGCCGGCAGGAAAGGGTCCATTGTCACCGAAGACTGCCAATCGACTGCCGATTGCCAATTCCCGATTGCCGGAGTTCAAAGATTCCGCTGTCCGTGGCTGACCGTTCGCGCCAGCATCGCGGCGAGTTGGGTTTCAGAACGGGCGAAGCTGTGAGCGTCGGGGGACGTGACGTTAAAGGTGACATGCACGGGTGCGCCACCGCCGGACGTAGCGACGCCGAGTTTGCCGTCGCTGCCGCGGGTCAGCGGCATGATCGCTTCGGGACCACGTTCGCCAGCGAGTCCGGTCTGGCCACCACCGAGAGGGAAAGAGACGGGCGAGGAGATCACACCGCCGCTGGCGAAGGGAACCGGCAAGCCACCGGAGAAAACGCCACCGGCAGCGAACGGCGTTGTGCTGCCACCAAGACCACCTGAAAACAAACTCCCGGCAAGACTGGAGAAGAATTGATCGAGCGGCTTCAATGCCGCGTTGAGTGCGGCCTTGGACAGCGAGAGGGCGAGCGCATCAATGATGCTGGAGGCGCTCTTGCCTTTGGTGGCGACACCATCGAGAGCAGCAGCGAGGGCACTGCCAAGCTTGAGGCTGCCAGCCTTGGCGGTCTCGATTTCTTCGTTGAGATCTTTGATGTTGGCTTTGGCGGCCGATATGCGTTCGGGATCGACGACGGATGGCGCGTCGTCCGTTGATGCTGCGCCGTAGGGCGAGATGGGCATGGAGATCATCCGTCGGGAAAGAGTTGCATGAGCTGATGGAGATCAGCACGTGAGGGTGCAGCAGATGAGGACGTGAGGCCGAGCGCCCCACGGAGGGCAGCGTCGATCTCCTTGGGCGTCATGCGCCAGAATTCAGAAGGCGGGATGCGCAGAGTTCCGAGGCCAGCCGCCATCACCTCGGACCAGGGAAAGGGCGCGATGCCCCCGCTGATGCGTGCGCTTTCGCCATCGGCAGGGTATCCCCGATGACGTCGAGTGCCGTGTTGATCGCGGGCCCGGCGGCGGGACCGCCAAAGGTCGCAGCGAGCAGCCGCGCGACGATGTCGATGTAGCCCGCCGCCCCGTCGGAGCCGCGCATGCGGGTGACGGCATCGTCGGCGATATCGTGGCCACCGCCGCGCAAGCCCGCGCCGATGATGCGGACGCAGTCAGTGGCCGAGATGCGGCCGCCGCTGAAGCGATTGGCGAGCGAGAGCATGTCGTCGGAGCCAAAGGCGGTTTCGAGTTCGGCGAGCGCGCCGAGGGTGAGACAGAGCGTGTAGGGCGCGCCGTCAAGGGAAGCGGCAATCTCGCCGCGGTAGGGGTTGGCCATGGTGTGCCTCATGCCGGGAGTGCGGTGAAGGTCAGCTCGCCAGCGCTTTCGAGCGTAATGTCGAAGGCAACTTCGGCGTGATGCTGGCCGCTGAATTCGAGCGTGGAAATCTGGAACGGACCGGCGACAGTGCCGAAACCTGGCACCACGATCTGCCAGGCACGAATGGTGCCGGCGAAGGCAAGCTGGCGGAGCGTCACGTCGGAAGTGGCATTCTTGAAGATGCCTTTGCCGGTGAGGCGGGCGTGCTGCGTGCCGGCAGCGTCGAGCAGCTCACGCCAGCGGCCGGCGCTTTCAGACGTGGTGATATCAACGGTTTCGGCGTTGACGGTGAAGGTCTTGGTGCGGAGGCCAGCGACGGTGACGAAGGTGCCGTTACCGTCAGTGTCGAGCTTCAAGAGCAGGTCTTTGCCTTTTTGGGCGGTCATGGCGAGGTCCGTGGGGTTGGTGCAAAGAAGTCAGACAGGTTCAGTGAGCGCGCGAAAGCGGAGGGTGCTTTGCAGGGTTTCGCCATCAGAGAGGCGGCGGGTGTCGGTTTGTGTGTGGCGGAAGTTGATGAGGCGATGGCCAGTGAGAGTGAGCGATTGATCGTGCAGAGCGGCGCGCACATGCTCGATGAGATTGTGCGTTTCCTTGCGGCCACGGGCGCGCGACCAAATGTGAAGCGTGAGCGTGTGGAGATCCGCGCGTTCGGTGGCGGTGTCAGCGTCGGTGATGGTGGAGGGACCAAAGGAGACATAAGGAAAGGCTGCGGGCTGGGGAACATCGTCATAGATGCGCGCCCCGCCGAGGGAGGTGATCAGCGCCGGAGTACCCATCAGCGTCGTATAAACCGCTTGCTGCAGAGCGAGAGTGGAAGCGACCATGAGGCGACCTCAAAAATTGAAAATGACGGGATGACAGACGGCGCAGTGCCGCGGGGCACGCGCCATCAGGTACGCAGTTCGCAGACCAGCCGCGTGCGATTGAAGGACGGTTCGCTGCGCAGCACCGCGCGGATGTTGAACACCCGACCATCGAGCGTTCGCAGCCGCTGGGATGGCACGACGCCGTTGCGTGGCCGGATCCAGATGTCGTGCGTCACGCGCGCCTCGACGCCGTCGCCGCTGAAGATCTCGAGGCCCGTGCGGGGTTCGATGGCGCCCCAGATTTGGGCAACCTGGGTCCACGATCCAGACAGACCGCCAGCGCCGTCGGAGACCAGATCGAGCACTTCCAATGTGAGCCGCCGGCGGAGAGCGCCGATCGGCAGCGGCTTGGAGGACGCACTCATAAGCGCACCGTCGCCCACGGCGAAAGCAGTGCGGAAACAGCAGCCGGCACGCGCGCATTGTCCGTACCGATCTCGCCCGGATCCCGATGTTCGTACCAGTGCGCAATCAACAACAGCAACGCCTGACGGATCGGTGCGGGCACATCGGCCGGGGTCGGACCGAAGCCGACAGTCAATGCGATTTCAAGCCCGTTGACACTGCGGGCCGGTATCGGCGTCGGCGTGCCAGAGCGGCGCGCGATCCGCGCCGGACGCGAGAGCAGGTCGATAGCGAAACCAGCGAGCGGGAGTGCGGCCGACGCACCGTCCTCGGCGTAGATGCGGATTGCATCGACAGATTTGACGGGCCCCTTGGCAAGGGCCAGCGCCGTAACCCCGCTGTTGCGGCCGATCCACGGATCGAACGTCGCAAATGCGGCACCCGGCGGTGACACGGGCACCCCGTGGCCGGACAAGGCATGCGGCCAGTGATCGAAGAAGCACGACCAAGTTTGAGTGATGAGCGCCAGATCGAGCGCCACTTCAATATGCAGGCGCGATGACAGGATCAACGATTGCAGCAGTCCGTCTTCGTCGGCGGTATCGATGCGCAAGTGCGCCTTGACATCCGCGAGCGTGATCGGCTCGACGGCGGGCGCGGTTGTGAGAACGGTGGCCATGGGGGCTCCGGTGAAACAGTTCAATGGGTGCACGAAGGGATGGGCGAAACGCAGCGGGCGGAACGGCGTGGAGGGAGACGCGCGTTCCGCCCGCCGTCACCACCCGCCGCCGGGGGAGGGTGTGGAACAAGGCGGCGGGGGGATGGGGGTGGTGAGGGATGAGGGATGAGGGATGAGGGAAATAGAGTCGCGGCAGATGTTCAATGGCTTTTCTGCCACCACTCCCGACTGGCCACTCACCACTCACCCATTCCTGCTTAGACGCCGAACTTCAGCAACTTGATGGCGTCAAAGTCTTGGACGCCACCGCCGACACGCTTGGTCGTGTAGAACAGCACGTAGGGCTTGGCGGAGTAGGGATCACGCAGCATGCGGATGCCGATGCGATCAACGACGAGGTAGCCGCGGTTGAAGTCGCCGAAGGCAACGGACAGGCTGTCGGTCGCGGCATCCGGCATGTCTTCGGCTTCAGCAACCGGGTAGCCCATCAAGGTCGGCGCGACGCCGGGCGATGTAGACGGCTGCCAGAGGTAATCCCCCGTCGTATCCTTCATCTTGCGGACGAGCGACTGGGTCGCGCGGTTCATCACGAAGGTGCCATTGGCGCGATAAGGCGCTTTCAGGCTGTGCACAAGATCGATCAGCTTGTCGAAAGGGTTCGTTGCCGGGAAGGCACCGGCCACACCGGTTTTCACGGTGCCGAGATTGCCGAACGACCAGCTGGCGTTGTCGACGGTCGGGTAGGTGAGAAAGCCTTTCGGCGTCGTCACACCGGCGCCGGTGATGAAGGCGGCACCTTCCTGCTGGGCAAACGTGATGCGCACCTCGTCGGCAATCCACTGGTCGATGTTGACAGCGCTGTCGTCGAGCAGCGGCACAGTGGCCGCTGGCATGGCGTACAGTTCCATGGTCGGGAAGGCCATCTCAGCGAGCTGCGGCGTTGCCGTCTGTGGACGCGCGTCGGTCTGCCCGACCCAGCCAGAGGGGAAGCCAGTCGTCGCAAAGGGTTTGCGGTACACGGTGGACGAGACTTGGCGGTTACCGGCAATCGCCCGGATGGGCGAGATCGCGCGCAATGCGTGATTGATGCTGGTCTCGATCTCGACAGGGACGGTGTAACCGCCGTCGGGGTTTGAAGAACCGGAGAGCGCTTTCGCTTCCAGACGATTGATGGCGGCGGTGTCGCCCTTGCGCATGTAGCTGTCGAACGCGGCTTTGTGATCGCGGTCGGATGCGGAGCGGAACGTGTTACCGCCAAGCTGTGGGCGTTGCGCTTTCAGTGCGACCTGATCGACGACGCGCCTCGCATCATCGAGCGCCCGGTCGAGACGGGCCATTTTTTCTTCCGACAGCGCGTCTGCCGAGCGGCGCTCGATCTGCTGAAGACGCGTGTCGTTGTGGTCCTTGTAGGCCTCGAAGGTTCGCATGAAGTCGTCGAAGGCACCGGTGAGGTCGGCGGATTTGATTTCGGGGGCAGTGGGGAAGGTCATGTGGTGGGTTCCGATTGGTGAGTGATGTGAGGGTGTCGAACATTCGCTTCGCGAGAAGGGCTGCCGCCCTTCGAACCAGCCCGGGTGCACAGCTCCCGGACCCTCAGTTTTGCGATTGTAAAAAAGCAAAAGACGGGTGGTCCGGAGGGTGTCCCTCCGGGCGGGGTGCGGGGCGGCTGCCCCGTTTCGCGAAGCGAAGTCTGCGCGACCGTTGCCGTTGCAGTGGAGACGGTTGCGCGTGTGACGGCGGATGACGGCGCGGAAGGCGCGCCTTTTCCGCCGGGTTTCAGTCTTTTGCGATTAGGCGCGCAGTGTACGAGCCGGTTGCAGGAGACGGGTTGCGGCTTGGATCGTTGCGATCAGCCGCCGCTCGTCGTTGGTCCCGGTGCCAGCGTCACGCGTGGCTGAGAGACCCTTGAGGCCATGCGCAGCAAGTGCGCGGGCCTCGGAACGGCTGAACCCAGCGTCACGCGTGAGCCATCGTTCGAATTCTTTGGATGTTGGTGTGCGCCCCGCGAACGGATGCGACTTGACCGCGGAGATGCGGGCATCGGGCTGCATCGGGAAGGTGACGATGGAGATTTCCCAGAGGTCTATTTCACTGATGCGGCGAATGCCGGTTTTGGCGTCCTTGCTGGCGCGGACCGCGCGGAAACCGATGGAGAGACCATCGACGGCACCGCCACGGATGAGGGCGAGCACTTCGCGCGCGCGGGCGACATCAGCAAGCAAATGGCCCTTGGCGTAAAGGCCGTGAGCGTCTTCGCGGAGTTCGTCCCACACGCCGATAGGTTCGGCAGGATCGTGCTGGAAGAGCATGCGGACACCATCAGGCCCACGGGCGGCGAGCGACGCGCGGAAGGCGCCAGGCAGGATGATATCGTGGCCGAGGTCTTGGGCGTTGAAGCGGGCAGCGTAGCCTTCGAAGGTGCCGGTGGTGGCATCAGGCTTGATGGCGAGGGCGGTAAATTTGGCTTCAAGGGCGGCGGGTGTTGGGAGCATTGGATACTCGTGAGTGGTCAGACGTGATCGGTGAATGGCGGACGCAAAAAATCGGCCGCGCGGGTGCGGGCCGATGGGGCAGAGGCGGAAGTGGGCAATCGGCAATCGTGAATGCACGACAGCCGACCGTGCAAGCACGGACCAACAACGTCGCTCGAAGTTTTCTCAGGTGTCTCGACTTACCGTTGCTTCCGGCCGGCTCCCGGTTACGGGAGTCGAAAGCGACAAACAAAGATGGTGGGCGCGACAGGGATTGAACCTGTGACCTCTCCCGTGTGAAGGGAACGCACTACCGCTGTGCTACGCGCCCCAATACGCGCGGATGCGAAGCGTTGAGCCCGCATGCCTTGTCGTAAGGTGGCGGCGTTATGGGTGGACCGGTGGCGGCTGTCAAGTTGGTGACCTTTCAGGTGGTGGCAGGACTGCGGAGCGGCGGTAGTGCTCGAGAATGTGGACGCGGACGGCGCTGGACAGGTTGGTGCGACCGCGCTGGCCGTCAATGGTGGCAACGAGTTGCGCCAGCGAGACACCAGCCTCGGCGGACAGCGCCTGCAACGCCTCCCAGAATGGCGCCTCAAGGCTGATCGAGGTGCGGTGGCCGGCGATGGAGAATGAGCGCTTTTCCGGTTTCATGTCGGCCGTCATGACTTTCCGCTGGGCTTGTCGCCGGGCTTGGGCAGTGCCGCCGGTGCGTCCAGCTTCTTCGCATCAAGTTGACGACGGTTCAAAGCGTCGGTTGCGGCCTCGCGCTGGCGCTCAGCTTTGGTGCGGCCGAATTTGACGCGGTTCTGGACGGCCTGCATTTGCTTTTCAATGCGGGCGCGGGCCTTGCGGGCTTGGCGGAGATTGACGGGGTCGGTCATCGGGCGGATCCGGGGTTCGTAGGTCGTAGTTATTGAACAAGCGTCGCTCAGGACGACACGCAGTGAGCATGGCGGATGTGCGGCTTTGAGAGTGGTCGGCGGCAACTCCGGACGGCATGGTTCGGCATAAGTGGGATGGGAGGTGAGACAATGGCCAAAGCTGTGAAGACGACATCCGCAGATAAGCGCGTGGCGGTGGTGACGGGCGCGGCATCGGGGATCGGACGAGCGACCCTGGATACGTTGCTGGCCAAGGGGTGGCGGGTGGCGGCGCTGGACCGGGACGAGGCGGCGCTCAGCGAAGTGCGCAAGACGTTTGCCAAATCGGCCGATGTGATGGTGATGGCGGTGGATGTGTGTGACGAGCCAGGCGTTGAGCGTGTTGTCAAAGAGGTAGTTGCACACTTCGGGCGGCTGGATGGCGTGGTGAACGCGGCGGGCATTGCGGCGGACATTCCGGCGATGGATACGCCGGTCGATCTGTTCAAGCGCATGTTGGACGTCAATGTCATCGGCAGCTTTATTGTGGCGCGGGCGGCGGCACGCGCCATGAAGGCGGCGCGGTCGGGTGGGGCAATTGTCAACATTGCGTCGATCTCGGGATTACGGGGCAGCAAGGGGCGGGTGGCTTACGGCGCGTCGAAGGGCGCGGTGGTGACGATGACGCAAGTTCTGGCGAATGACTTTGCAGCACTTGGCATTCGCGTGAATGCGATTGCGCCGGGTCCCATTGAGACGCCGATGGTGAAGCAGGTGCACACGGATGCGGATCGCGCTTTATACATGCGCTATATTCCCATGGCACGGTACGGTGCGCCGGGCGACATTGCATCAGCCGTAGCGTTTCTGTTGGATGGCGAAGCGGCAGGGTATATTACCGGTGAGATATTGGCCGTTGATGGCGGCTATCGTGGAGCGGGGATAATTCCGGGGCGAAAGTGACGATATTTCCCGCCTGATTTTCTGTGTGCTCAACTGTGGCCATCATACCAAAAACATCTCACATGAGGGTGACCCTCGTCTAGCTAGGTAATTACCTAGTTCGGGTGGTTTTCAGGGGTGCATCTGAGAGATTGGTTACTCGTGCAGAGCGACGCAACTTGATAGTGACGTGACTTGATAGCGACGGTGTCTTTGAGGGGATCGCGTTCAGAGGCGAGAGCGTCGAGGGTGACGAGTTTGGGTTTGAGGGTAAGCGTACTGGAGTAGCCCTGGCGGCAAACGCAATATCAGTTTACGCCGAAACCTTCTGACCAGTGAACCATTCCGAGCTCGAACTCAACGCAAGACCACTCACCACCTGGATCACGAAATCCTGGCTTGTCCTTAAGCTACTCGACTACTGCCGCTGCATCTTGTTTAGTTCTGAAAACGCCGAGCAGCTTCACGTCCTCATCCTTCCCGACCCGCGCGGTGTGATGGAGTACAAATACAGTTTTCATTGCTTGATCCTTTTCACTTCCTGGGCACCGCGATTGCTGCAAGCAACTGCGATGCTATCAGTCAAGACCTCGATCGCCGAATTTCCGAACGCGGTTGAACTCTCACGTGGGGCCGGTGTCATACTTTCCGGTGCCATATTTTGCATCCAGCAAGCGCTTGGCAAATGCTTTCCCATCCTCGCCAACGAGAGGACGGTCACCCTTTGCCCATGACGGGACATCCTTTGCTGCTTCTGCACCGCTCACGCCTGATTTCGGCGTCTTAACATTGGCCTTCGGCGCAGGCAGCGTCGTTGGGATCGAAGGCCGTTTTGCAACGGGAACGTCGTTGGGATCGTCCTTGAAGTCATCGAGATCTGAAACGTCCGGGAGGTGATGGTCGTCGCTGTTCGGGTCATTCTCGTCGCCGTCAGCACCTGTGATTGGAGCATTCCCTTCCCCACTTTCTCCACCGGGTTTGGTCCATGGGCCGCCGCCAGGGTTGCCGGAGGGTTTGCGGGCTTGGCCGGGGTTGAATTTCTGTTGGGTGGGAGCTGGACCATATTCGGATTTGAGGCGGTCGTATTGTT
>JANNEU010000193.1:0-7535 GCA_031379035.1 Hyphomicrobiaceae bacterium
CGGCCTGCTTGGCAATTTCAGCGCGACGTCTCGCTGTCATAGTCTTGGCTCTGGCTTGCCCGCCGCGCTTCCCAAGACTGACAGCCGCAGCATCCTTACCGTCATCGGTCTTGATATCTTCTTCCTCACCTGTAGCAATCCTGGCTACCTTGATAGCGTTGCCGATCACGTCGGCAGGGCGCTTCTCGCCTTTGGGGCCTTTAGGCATCTGTGTCCACCTTGCCGCTCGCGATGAACTCGGTAATGCGCGCATCGGCCTCGCACCAAAGGGCATGTTCGCCGCCGCCCGAGTCAATGAACAGATCGTGCTTGGTTCTGGGGTCACCAATCCTCATCGTCCAGTTGTCGATGGGCGGGTGATTGATTGAGATGCGCGTCGGCGCTGGCTGGTCCCAAATTTCCAAGCCGTGCGCTTCGAGCAATCTGCAAACTTTGGCTTTCTGGCGGTCCAACACAGTCATTTATAGGCTCCTGCTTTGCGCTAAGCATAGCACGGAGATGGAGGCAGGTCGAACGGCTGTCAACAGCGCCAAATTTCAAACTGAGACACTACCGCGTGCCGCTAGGCCTTGCTTAAGCAATCCGAGGTAAGACCGTCGTCTCTGCCGCAATCCTGCCGCCGGATGACGAGATGCCGACGTCCTCGAAGAGCCACCAGCGCAATGTCGGGCTCGACGTGCTGCGCTGCTGCGCGATCCTGCCAGTGCTGATTTATCATACGCCGCTGTCGCACGCGGCGCTGGAGCAACTTGGCTATATTGGCGTCGAAATTTTCTTCTCGTTGAGTGGGTTCCTGGTCATGCAGATGATCGCGGAGCGGTTCGACCGGATGCGATCGGCGGATGCATTTGTGTCGTTCCTGCTCAATCGCTGGATGCGGACGTTTCCGTTGTATTTTCTATTCGTGGGCATTCACATCTGGATTTCAAAAAGCGTCGCAGGGGCCGATCCGATGGCCATGCGCGTGGCCGAAAGTTTTTCGGTGCTGCCTGATGTGCGGCCTTTCCTGACATTTACGCAGAACCTCCTGACCGGCGGGAAGGCGTGGAACCACGGCTGGTTCGGCGTCTCATGGTCGCTCAGTGTTGAGGAGTGGTTCTATCTGCTGGTGCCAGGGCTGTTTTTGGTGTTCCGCCGTCACGATTTTTCCCGCGCTGCCGTTCGTATCCTGCTGTTGGTCATTGTGGCGTCGTTGGCGGCGCGCATGGGGCGCTTTGCAACGACGGACGCGGGCGATTTTGATGACCTGTTCCGGCGCGCCGCGCTGCTCAGGCTTGATGCCTTCTGCTATGGTGGGTTGGTCTTCTTCGCCATGACATCCATGCCCGGGCTTCTAAAGTCACTTGCTAAGCCGCTGGCCTATCTCGGGATGATGGGATTGCTGTTCGCGTTCGCGCACGGTCCGGAGCCCGGCCCGCTTACGTTGTTTGGCAGTGTTGTGTATTTCGCGCTGGCTCCCGCTTCTGTTGCCGTGATGATCCCGTTCTTCGTGCATATGAAGATCGGGATGCGATGGTTGGTTCAGCTTGCAACATTTGTCAGCATCCGCACCTATGCGCTCTATCTGTGCCACATGCCGGTGATGTTGGGGTTTGTGATGGCGACGGGACCGTTCACGGTGGTTTCATTGCCGATCCTGCTCGCTGTCCACGTGGTGGCTGCGGATCTTCTCTATCGCGTGATCGAACGGCCCATCCTGGCGATGCGCCCGCAGGCGGTTAGGCCCGCTGCCATCGGCCACCCGGATGCACCGGTAAAGTCCGGCTTGCTCCGCGCTTGACGCGCCGCGCGAATAGCGTCACGAACAAACCATGACCGACCGTCTTCTCACCGGCGCCAAGAAAGAGGTGGACGCCTTCGAGGCGACCATCCGGCCGCAGACGCTCGACGATTTCACGGGCCAGGAGCAGGCCCGCGCTAACCTCAAGGTGTTTATCCAGGCGGCCAAGGCGCGCGGGGATCCACTCGACCATGTGCTGTTTGCAGGGCCGCCAGGTCTGGGCAAGACGACTTTGGCGCAGATCATGGCCAAGGAGATGGGCGTCGGCTTCCGCGCGACGTCCGGGCCGGTGATTGCCAAGGCCGGCGACCTGGCCGCGCTGCTGACCAATCTGGAAGAACGCGACGTTCTGTTCATCGATGAAATTCACCGGCTCAATCCAGCGATTGAGGAAATCCTCTATCCGGCGATGGAGGACTTCCAACTCGACCTCATCATCGGCGAGGGGCCGGCGGCGCGATCGGTGCGGATTGACCTCGCCAAGTTCACACTGGTCGCGGCGACAACGCGGGCGGGGTTGCTGACCAATCCGCTGCGCGACCGCTTCGGCATTCCGATCCGGCTCAATTTTTACACGCATGCCGAGCTGGAGCTGATCGTGCTCAGGGCGGCTCGCGTGTTGGGTGCACCGATTGTGAAAGAGGGTGCCATGGAGATTGCCCGGCGCAGCCGTGGCACGCCGCGCATCGCGGGGCGGTTGCTGCGACGGGTGCGTGATTTTGCAGCGGTTGACGGGTCGGCGACGATTAATGCAGCCATTGCCGACAAAGCGCTGAAGATGTTGGAAGTCGATAGCGAAGGTCTCGACGCCTTGGATCACCGCTACATCAACATCATTGCCAAGGGCTATGACGGCGGGCCGGTGGGGATTGAGACTATTTCCGCGGCGTTGTCTGAGCCGCGCGATGCGCTGGAAGAAATTGTCGAGCCCTATCTGCTGCAGCAGGGCTTCGTTGGCCGGACGCCGCGTGGGCGTGTCTTGACAGCGCGCGCCTATCGCCACATGGGGCTATCGGCCCCATCACGGCTGTCGTCGCCGCAAGGTAGTTTGTTTGACGGTGATGAGAGCGCTGGCCGTTAGACGGCCATCAATTTTTGGCGCAAGTCTTCGCTATGCGTGCACATATGACTGACCACGGGACGGCATCATGATCACCCGCCGCGGTGTGCTGAAAGGCTTCACCGCCCTTGTCGCCAGCGGCGTTGCCACCGCCGCCTATGGCTTTGGCATCGAGGCACCGTCGACGCGGATCACGCGCTATGGCTTGACGCCGCATCGGTGGCCGAAGGGCTACCGGCTCAAAATCGCGGTCATTGCCGACACGCATGTGATTGAGCCGTGGATGGGGATCGCCCGACTGCGTTCGATCGTTGATACGACGAACGCGCTTGGTGCGGACATCATCTTGCTGCTGGGTGACTATGCGGCTGGCCGACAAATCAGCAAGCTTGGCCGCACCGTTCCGGCCTCCGTCTGGGCCAAGGAACTTGCGCGTCTTAAGGCACCGCTTGGCGTGCATGCGGTGTTGGGCAATCACGACTGGTGGGATGACACTGCCGTGCAACGGCGCCGGGCAGGGCCGACGGAGGCTCACCGAGCACTGGCGGAAGCGGGCATTCCGCTGTTTGAAAACAAGGCGGTGCGGATTGCGCACGGTGGTCGCGCATTCTGGCTTGCTGGGCTCGGCGATCAATGGGCTTTCTTTCCCAAGGTCAAGCCGCGGGGTTGGCGCGAGATTGCTTATGAAGGCGTCCATGATCTGCCAGCGACCATGGCGCAGGTTACCGACGACGCGCCAGTCATTCTCATGGCGCATGAGCCGGATATCTTTCCGCAGGTCCCGGCACGCGTGTCCCTGACGTTGTCGGGGCATACGCACGGTGGGCAGATCAGCCTGTTTGGCTACACGCCGATTGTGCCGTCGCTGTACGGATCACGCTACGCGTACGGCCACATCATTGAGGACAACCGGCATCTGATCGTATCGGCAGGGCTCGGTTGTTCGGCGTTCCCGGTACGCATCGGCGCGCCGCCGGAAATCGTCATGATCGAACTCGGGCTGTAGGTACTTGCTCGCCGCAGAGGAGTTTCATGCCTGACATTTCCACCATCATCCAAGGCGGTGCGAGTAACCCCTGGCTTTATCTGCCGGCGGCGGCGGTGCTCGGCGCACTGCACGCGCTGGAGCCGGGGCATTCCAAATCGATGATGGCGGCGTTTATCGTCGCGGTGCGGGGTACACCGACGCAGGCTGTGTTGTTGGGCGTTTCAGCGGCGATCGGTCATACGATTGTCGTGTGGGCACTGGCGCTGCTGGGTCTCGCTTTTGGCCGCCAGATGAGTATCGAACGGCTAGAGCCGTGGCTGCTGCTGCTGTCTGGCGTGCTGATCATGGTGCTCGCGCTGCGGCTGTTGATGCCAGATCGCGCGTATGGACACACGTCGCATCAGCACGATCATAATCATGCTCACGATCACGACCATGATCACGACCATGGACCAACCGGCTCTGATGCCCATGCTGCGGCGCACGAACGAGAGATTGGTGTGCGATTTGGTGGACGCCGATCTGTCACGAGCGGTGAGATTGCCTGGTTTGGTTTCACGGGCGGGTTGCTGCCGTGCCCGGCAGCGATTGCGGTGCTGCTGGTGTGCTTGCAGGTAAAGGCATTCGGGCTTGGTGTCGCGATGGTGGCAGCGTTCAGCGTCGGGCTCGCAGCCACGCTGGTAGCGGTTGGTGTGGCCGCTGCCTGGGGCACACACAAGGCGACGGCACAATGGGCCGGCTTTGACGCCTGGGCGCAACGGTTGCCGATGATCTCGGCGCTCATCGTGCTCGCGCTCGGCGTGTTGATGAGTGTGCGCGGGTTGTGGCAACTTGGCGTGTTTGGCACGGCGTGACTGCTCGGGTGATTATTTGCAAGTCCACCAGAGGCCGCCGCTCACCCCGAAGTGAACTCGGGTCATTCCGGTTTTAGTTGAACCGCGGAACGACCCTAGCTCTTTGTTTTGTCGCGCTTCTTATCGGGAAAACCGCTCACACTTTTCCCGGAAGCGCTCTAGCACAATTTGACGCCTCTAGCGCCGTGACGAAATCACGATTGGTTTTTCGATCAACCGCACATCGATATGACCAGAGGCGACGAAGCGCGGTGCGTGTGAGGCGGATGGTGCCCCTGGCGTGGGTGCCCGCCAGAAGCGCCGGCGCGGCACTTTGTCGACGCCGATGGGATAGATCGTCAGCGTGTCGCGATCAAACCGCATGCGCAGGAAGTTTTTGTAGTCCTTGATGCGGAGCGCGGCGAATGCCTCGGCCGCGTGCATGCGCAGCGCGACGCTGGTGATGACCCAATAGAGCCCAAAGACGAACCCGCCAACGATCCCACCCAGCACGATGGCCTGGAACGGGTAGAGCACAAAGCCGACGATTTGGCGGACGTTTTTCGTCACCAAACGATCTGCACCGACGGCTGCTGCTTGTGTTGCGTCTGTTTTGGGATCTGGCTTGGCGTCTGGTAGGGCTGCTGCTGGTGGTGCCGCTCGCCGGACTTGTCCAGGGGCGGTGGCCTTATCTCCGAAGGCCTCGCGCTGGCCGGCCCGCGACGTTGATAGCGGCTCAAGCACTTCTTTCACGGCTCGCCCTGCTGCGGTGGGTGCCGTCTGGCTTTGTTGCCAGATCGTGTTGACTTCGCGCTCGATGAAAGGCGAGGTCCAATTGTTGAGCATGACGAAGAAGAAGCCGAGCGCGAACATGGCCGTCAGGTGCGCTGCGGCGTGTGTGCCGCCAATGACGATCTTGGACAGCCAATGACGCCAACGCGGATACTCAATCGCGTCCACGTACCAGATAAGCATTGCCAGTAGTCCCGCAAGCATCGCCGCAAGTGGGATTGAGACAAGGCACGCCTGCAGAAGGTAGAGTGGGAAAAACCAGAACGTTTCAAAGTATCCGGAATGCAGTCCTACCGCGTCGATTTTGCCGGACGAGATATCGTGCCGTTCGACGACTGAGTAGAACTGCCATGTCACCAACCAGTAGATTACGCCGATGCCCATGGAGAATGGAAAATTGTAAAATGGGAACAACAGGTTTTTGAGCCCCAGCATCCGGCTCAAGCCTTTGCTCGGATAGCAGACGGGCGCTTCCTGTTTGAGCAGGCGCGTTGGCTTGACGCGTGACCGCCCGCGGATTGCTTCGTCAATCGGCTCGAGCACTTGGCCCACGGCTTCGCCGACTTCGCGCGCGACTTCCTCGTCGGGCCGGCTCTGCTTGCCTTTGCGCAACTTGATATCGACATCGCGTGAGCGCCAGACGCCGTCTGGCACCGCGCTCTCGGCTTCCGGACCTGATACCGGTTCGGCCTGTTGCGGCCAGCGGACGGAGATGTTTTCTTTCAGCACGTGGGTTGGATGCAGGAATGCACCGCCGCCGCCAGCGGTGATGAAGTGCACGCCGATTTCGCTGGCGGCATAACGGTTGTAGTGATGCCAGTCGCCGGCGAGCACGGCGCACACCCGCGCGCCGCGCTTTCTTGCAATCGTTGTGATCTTGAGAAAATTCTCTTCCTCGTCATCCTCGCCTTTGATGTCCGACAGCAGCCAGTCCGGCTCGGCGATGCAGATGACCAGGTTGTCGCCTTCGTTCATCTGTCCGGCGATCAGCTCGAAGTAGTTGATCTGGGCGGCGTCGAGATACTTCGAGAACTGGATGTCCGGGCCCCAGATCCACCAGTTGTAGGGCAGCCGCATGGCCCAATAGCTGCGATGCTGCTGGCACTGCCAGCCGCCGATGGTGTTGCCTTTGGTTTCCGACAGTTTGTCGCGCGAGGAGCAGAACAAACTGTCGAAGGCGTTCAGTCCATCATACCAATCGTGATTGCCGGGAATGGCGAACAACTTGCGCTTGGGTTTGGGCACATCGAACGCCCAGGTGAAGGGATTGATCAGGCGGTGCTTGTAGCCCTCGCGCGTTGCTTGCGGATAGCATTGGTCGCCGCCCATGATCAGCGTATCGCCGGCGGGCAGCGGTGTCTCAAGGCCCGGGACTTTCAGCTCCTCGATGGCGAGGAGATAAGCCATCGTGTAGGTGCTCTCGAAGCCGTCGCCGGTATCGGCCAGATAGTCGATCCAGAACGCGCCGTTGCCGTCGAGCGCCACGCGTTGCAGCGGGTCAACCGGCGTTGGATCGCGGAAATCATAGCGGGCTTTGAGGGCCGTGCTGTCGCCCTGGTCGGTCGCCGCCTGGATCAGGCGTTGGTCTGCATACTGGCCGAAGACGTTCGAGACGAGCGTGCGTACGCCGATCCTGGCGAGCAGCCGTGGATCGTACCAAGACACCATGCGTGGCAATTTATTCTTGCGCAGCTCGTCCAAAGCATCAATCGGCATGCAATCCCTCGCCCGCGGGTCACCGTCAGCCGGCATGGTGCTGACAAAGTGGGGCGGACGCAAGGCCGAAGGGCGGGAGCGGGCGGGGAACAAACCGGGGAGCGCGGTTTGTGCTGAGGTGAGCAGCAACGAGTCAGATGCTCGCAAAGTGCGTCCGGTTATGATTTGTGAGCGTTGGTGTCCCAGCGAAAAAGAACAATGTGAGTCTGGGCCAGATTCGGACGCCGGGTCGAGTAGGAATCCCCTCTCCCCGTCCTTCGACGGGGAGAGGGTTAGGGTGAGCATCTGTGATGGATGTCAAGCAGGAAGAGGCTTGGCGATGGGGCGTTCGATGGACCATTTGCGATCCTCCTTGAGCAGGGTGTT
>JANNEU010000275.1:0-32467 GCA_031379035.1 Hyphomicrobiaceae bacterium
CATGGAAGACCTGCATCGCGCCGGCGGACTGACAGCCATGCTGCGGGAGTTGGGCGGGATGGTCGATACGTCCTGCCTCACTGTGACGGGGCGCACGATGGCCGAGAACCTCGCCGGACTACCGCCCAATTGGCCGCAGCAGGTCGTGAAACCCTGCGCCACGCCGGTGTATCCAAGTGGTGCCATGGCCGTGCTGGGCGGCAATCTCGCGCCGCAAGGGGCGATCATCAAACAAGCAGCGGCCAAGCAATCGCTGTTGCAGCATGTGGGACGCGCGGTGGTGTTCGACACACTGGCCGATCTCGCCGCCCGCATCGACAGCGATGACCTCGACGTGACGGCGGATGATATTCTGGTGCTTCGCAATGCGGGGCCGAAGGGCGCGCCGGGCATGCCGGAGGCGGGCTACATCCCGATCCCAAAGAAACTGCTCAAAGCCGGCGTCACCGACATGGTGCGCATTTCCGACGCGCGCATGAGTGGCACGGCGTTCGGCACCATCGTGTTGCATATCTCGCCAGAGGCAGCGATGGGCGGACCTCTCGCACTTGTGCGCACAGGCGATCAGATAAGGCTAGACACCGCCGGCCGCCGCATCGACATGCTGGTGGATGAAGCCGAGCTGGCGCGCCGCCGCGAAACCCTACCGCCAGTTCCTACCGGCACTGGCCGCCGCGGCTATGAAAAGCTCTGGTTCGACACTGTCACGCAAGCCGAGCGCGGTTGTGATTTCGACTTCTGCATTCCGGAGATCACGCGGCAGATCCCGTAAAGTGAGCCACGACGCCCTTTTTAACCCAGCGGCCACCGCCCTGCGCGATGTCCGCCCCTGTCTGATGGCGCGCACGCCGCGCCAAACCGGCGCTGGATAAGGGTGCCGACAGCAGGTCCCGCGCGAAGCATTTGCCGCCGCCACCGATTTACGGTATCATCCTCATGTTAGCACCCGTAGCTCAGCTGGATAGAGCGCTGCCCTCCGAAGGCAGAGGTCACAGGTTCGAATCCTGTCGGGTGCGCCATAACTTGATGGAAAAATGTTAGCTTGCCGTTTGCACCGCAGTCGTGCCGTGCGCGATCGCCTCGCGTATTCCGCTTTCACGGGCCCACTTTCGTGCCGGGCGTCGTACCTTTCGACGCCAGCGACACGAAGCCTCCACGACAGCCGCCACAGCCTGTAGAATTCCATTCCCTGCTAAAAGCTCACGGTGTTTATCTAGGTACCGTCTGTGGCGTCGCGTTCGCTTCTGCCCATTTGATCGCCGCGTCGGCGACCTCTTCCCAACCTGGTTCGGCGATCAACCAATGGCTGAAGTTCGGAAACTCGATGATATCGGTGCGGCTTCGAGCGCGGCTGTGCTTGCGGTACATGGCGCGCACCATTGACGATGTGCTTGTGCGATCTTCAGCGGCCGCGATGAGCAGCAGCGGTGGACGCTTCGGGTTCTTAAAGGTCACTCCGTTGCCAAGACCCAACGCCGCTTGAAAGAAAATGCGACCCGGCACAGGGACAATATACCGCTCATACGTCGCCTTCATCTGGGAAGCCGGCAGCGTGTTCGCGAAGGTCGTCGAGAAGCTCTTCAGCGACATGGTCAGGATACGCGACCAACCCCGCCATGCCAGCAGCACGGGAAGGGCGGATCGGATGGCACGCAGGCTGGGCAACACGCCGCGCGGCGGTCCAGCATCAATAGCGACGCCAGCCGCACCAAGGCCCCGGTCCAGAAGCATCTGCACGATCAAGCCGCCAAAGGAATGACCGATCAGGATCGGCGGCTCCGGCAAGGCGCGGATCAGCTTGTCGAAGTGATCGACAAGGTCCTTGATCTTCAAAGTCGCTATGCGGGGATCAGGGCTGCGCTGCAATTCTGCAACCGACCGATCAAAATAGGGCCAAGCAGGAACGACGACGTTGCGGCCTTGGTCTTCGAAATACTTGCGGAAATCTGCCCAGCAGTCTGGTGTCACATAGGCACCGTGGACAAGCATGATCATTTTTGACATGGGAAAATCTCCGGGCGAACTTGAACGTGACAGTCCGTCCAACATAGCAAACGAAGGTCGCCGAGACAGTGACACAAAATCCGGAATCTGTTGCTGGAACGCCGGTCTATTTGGACAATCAGCAAGATCCGTTTGCTTTGCGGCGAGACCCGTTGTCGGACGTCCTGGAGCTCATACGGGTTCGGGGGAACACCGTATTCACCTGCGCCGCTACACCACCATTCGGCATTCGCTTTCCGGCAGGAAAACCGAGGCTGCACATTATACGCAGCGGTTCCGTGGCCATCACTGTCGATGGCGTCGATGAAGTTTTTCGAGCCTCGCAAGGCGACCTCGTGCTGTTGGTGCACGCTCATGGTCATACGGTATCAGACATTCCGGGGCGCGAGTGTCGGCTACTCAACGATCTCGCCAAACGCGACTATGATCGGGAGCGACTCGTCCTCGGATCAGGCGAAACTTCCTGGCTTTGCGGCGACTTCGGATTTGACGGCATGCTGGCGCGTCGTCTCCTGTCAGTGCTTCCCCCGGTTATCGTTCTAAACGGGCTGCGCGACCGGCCGTTCGAATGGCTGGAGCTGAGCTGCCATTTCATTTTGGACGAAGCGCTTGCAGCCCGCGCCGGGGCTGTCGCTATGATCTCCCGACTGCTCGACGTTATTTTCATGCAATTGCTGCGCACCTGGGCGTCCAACGGCGAGGTTGGTCGCGGATGGCTGTCGGGCGCAATCGACCAACGTGTCAACAGCGCAATGTCCGCGATCCACGCCGACCCTGCATACGGCTGGACGGTCGACGAACTCGCGACTTTGTCAAATTTATCACGTTCCGCTTTCGCTGATCGATTCTCGCGCATCGTGGGCCAAACACCCGTGGCCTATCTCGCCGCCTGGCGCCTTGATCGCGCAGCCGAGATGCTCCGCTATAGTCGCTGCTCGACGGTAGAGGTCGCAGAGCGCGTCGGCTACACATCCCAAGCGGCGTTCAGTCGCGCCTTCAGGGGACGCTTTGCGATGTCGCCCCGCCAATGGAGGCAAGCGGACCCGTCGTGAAGGTGAGGAAATAGCGGCATCGGCGAATACTCTTGGCAACCAACGCGGCAGGCAAAAGATGAATTACATCGTAATTTCAATTCTATAAGTGTTCGCACTTTTATCGTGTACGGTGCGCCAGCCATAAAACTGCAAGTTTTTGATCGATATAGAGCGCCTTGTGTTCGAGTGTACTGAACACTGCACAACTTTGCGCAAAGGCCAGCGAACGTCGGCACGGCAGTAGCGGGGTGCGGCGTCCTACTGGGTGGGGAGGCACTCCCGGTCGACTTTAGTAGCCGGCCGGCGCAACAGGCCGCCAACGCTGTTCCACGTAGGCACCGGCAAATGGCTAATTGCCTGATCGCCCGCGGCCGATGCGATAGACGGGGTCGTCAGGGAACGCACCGCCCACCGGATGGCGGCTGCCGAAACGCTCGCGCTCGGTCCCTACAGGGGGTTGCTGTTCCTCAACCCAATCGAAGACGACTGTCCTCGCGGCGACGCGCCATTCCAAACCTCGCTTTTCGAAGAGATCACAATAGCGACCGGCGAGATGGACCTGCCTGACGACACCGTCAGCGCCCTGCCCACGCTGCAATGCATTAAAGCAGGTTTCAACCGCTGCCTGATTGCCATCCCGGAATTCGATCAGAATGTTCGACACCTGGTGAATGTTGCGGGGCCCGGTCTGCCAAATGCCTTTAACCCAACCGAAAAAGCCCTCGACCGGACCTACGTAAGCGCCGTGGCTGTCGTGGGCATCGGGCCAATACGACGACCGCAGCGCTGCCTCATCGGCCCGGTCGATGCCACGGCAATAGCGAAAGATGCAATCACGGATGGCCTCGCGATCCAGCAGCTCAGTCAGCATCAACTCGTGCGAACGCGTCGTCATTGGCAGACCTCGATTGGCAGACCTCGACTGTTTCCCGGCCGGGGCCTCAGCCGCGACTAAGGCAACCGCTCGTTGGCGAACATGCTGATCGAGCCCACGATCAGCACCCACCAACAAAGTGCTCGCAGCGCCTGCCCCATCGCGCAAGTCGGGCAAGACCTCAAGAGGGCGTCATCATGCTTATGATAATCCGGTGCGATGCCGATAATCGCTTCGTGTGCGACGCCCGGCGGCACAGATTGGAGCCTGCAGAGGCCAATCGGAGGAAACCATGGTCATCAGAACGGAATTGCGCACGCGCGGCCTGTTGAAGCGCACCGCGCTGCTGGCTGCGACAGTCGCAGCTATTGCAGCGCTTGGCGGCAGTGCCGGCGCGCAGGACACGATCCGCATCGGATCCCTGAACGATCAGACTGGTCCGTTCGCGGACACCAGTGGTCCGGGCTGGGTCGATGCAGCCAAAATGGCCATTGAGGACTTTGGCGGCACCGTACTCGGCAAGAAGATCGAGTTGCTCTCCGTCGATGATCGCAACAATGCCGACCATAGCCTCGCAACAGTCCGCGGGTGGCTCGACAACGAGGGCGTCAAAGCCATTCTATCTGGCTCAAACAGTCCGATCACACTCGCGACGGTGGGACTGGCCAAAGACCGCGCGACACCATTCATGATCGCCGGTGCCGGCATCTCCAGCCTCACTGGGACCGCGTGCACGGCCTATAGCATTCAATACGCGTGGGACACCTACGCCATGCCACGTGCGGCTGTGGAAGAAACCATGCGCAAGGGTGCCAAGAGCTGGTTCCTCATCACATGGAATACGGGCTTCGGAAACGTTATCGAGGCCGACGTCAAGAAATTCGTTGAAAGTGGTGGCGGCAAGTTCGTCGGGTCGGTCAAACATCCGCTCAACAACGCCGACTTCTCCTCGTACCTCCTGCAAGCACAAGCATCGAAGGCCGAGGTCATCGCGTTCGGCAATCCAGGTGCCGACTTCGTCAATGCGATGAAGCAAGCCAAAGAGTTTGGGCTTACAAAGGGCGGCCAAAAGTTGGTCTCTCTTACCGAGTCGATCAGCTTTTTCCAGGCGCTTGGACCGGATGCAACCCAAGGCCTGCTGCTGTCGACGCCATTCTACTGGGATCGCGACGATGAGAGCCGCGCCTGGAGTAAGCGCTACATGGACCGCAACCGTGGCCGTGCGCCCAACCTGTTGCAGTCGGGTGCCTATTCAGCTGTCACGCACTATCTGAATGCCGTTAAGGCAGCCGGCACGACTGACGGCAAAGTTGTGGCCGCCAAGATGCGTGAGCTACCCATCAATGACTTCCAAATGAAAAACGTCAAAGTGCGCGCCGATGGCCAAGCCATGCGCGACTACTACCTTTTTGAAGTCAAAACGCCGGCCGAGTCGAAGGGGCAGTACGATCTCTACAAACAGATCGGCACCGTCCCGGCCAGCCAGGTGTGGAAAGCTGAAAGCGACAGCGAGTGCCCGTTGCTGAAGAAGTAAGCAAATCTGCAGCGCCTCACATGATGGCCGTCTCCGGACGGCCATCAATGTTTCATTCGGCTCCACTTTAAATCAGCCTCACTTTAAAACGAAACACTGAGCCCGCCGTCCACATAGATCGACTGGCCGGTAATGTGTCCCGCCCCCGGCGACAGCAAAAAGACTGCAAGGTTGGCTGCGTCGTCGGCAGTCGTCAGTTTCTTCAGCGGTGTCATCTCCGCCAAGTGCTGCTGTTCGCTCGGCGGGATGATTCCATCGAGCAAGGGCGTTGCCGTGAAACCTGGATTGATGGCGTTGATGCGGATTTTCTGATCGGCGAACTCCATCGCAGCGACCCGCGTCAGTGCGTCAACACCGGCTTTGCTGGCCACATAAACAGAGATGTTTTTATAACCGTGCGGCACGACCCCGCTTGACGTGTTGACGATCGCTCCACCGCCAGAACGCAACATGGCCGGTATCTGGTGCTTCATGCACAGGAAGACACTGCGCAAGTTCGTATTCATGATGGTTGACCAAGTCGTGTCATCAATCTCGGTCAGTGGCGCGCGCAGGGTCTGCGCAATACCCGCGTTGTTGAGGGCATAATCGAGGCGGCCAAATGTCGAGAGAGTGCGCTCGACCAAGCCCTTTATGGCTTCAGGGCGGCACACATCCGTATCGACCGCAACCGCCTCACCGCCGGCTGCTGTGATGGCTTGGACAGTCGCCTCGCCGCCTTTGATGTCAGCCACCACCACGCGACACCCAAGTGCGGCAAGTTTCAGCGCTGCCGCGCGGCCAATGCCGGAACCGGCACCGGTGACGATGGCAACCTTGTTTGCAAAGCCAGTCATTGGATTTCGAAGACGTTGTACATCGGCCCAGATGCGGTGCGGCAGCCCTTTGAAACCGCGACAATCCGGTTCAACCAGTCGTACTGGGGTGCCGAGGTCTCAAACCGGGGCGTCGTGCGCGCATAAACAGAGGCGACGGGGACAACCTTGCGCTGATTAAAAGCCGCCATGACATCCGGCGGCGCGTGGGCGATGCCCTGATAAAACATCAGGACAAGTGCATCATCGTCGGTCTTCAAAGTGAGACGCACATCGATCATCATCGCGCCATCACCGCGAAACGTCACCCAATCCGCTCCTCCCGGCAGCACCGTGCCACGCAGCCGATCACCCGCAAACGCGCCCCCATCGACAGGAGCGACGATGCGACGACCGGCCGTCGTCGTGCCGATGTTTTGAACGTGCGCATAGCCGATATCGAGGTCCAACCGGAACAGCAACTTGGCGTCGAGACGCCCCATGAAGGCTTCTTCTTCTGGTAACATGGTCGCTCCCTCCACTTTGTAACGCCCCGCAGGCGGCACCGTGCACTCGGTTCTACCGCCTCGCAACGCCTGCCAACCATTACGAAAGCAACATCACGAGCGTGAAAGTTCTGCTGCTGGTCGGTCAGCGGTGGCACAATGCATAATCGGAACCGGCGGGCCTGCCCCTGGCAGGCCCAGCTTACAGCGTGCTGTGTACGGGTGTGCCGTCAATGGTCCGCGCCCCTTGCCGGAGCAGCTGCAACGCTTTCGGCTTCAGGGCACGAATTCGCTCGACGGGACCACCCATGCCGAGCACGACAGGTTGTCCTTGCAGTTTCGCCTGCAACAGCACGCACACGGTCGCAGCTCCCAGGATCGGCAAATTCTCGGTGTAGGCCCAGTTGTCGCGCCGGACTTGCGGCATGGCCCGTACGAACTCACTCACGTTGACGCGCTCAGCCACCGACTTCACTGCGATGTTAGCGCGACGTGCAAGCCCGTCGACCTCGTCATCCGCCTTCTGCGACAACAACAGCCAGCCTGCTGCCGATCGCGTGACCTCGCTCATCGACCCTTCATCAATGTGAATACGCAGGGCATGGCTGGATTGAATGACCTTAATGTATTGCACGTAGACGTCGTTGAGAACCGTGAGAGCCACGGTCTCACCGGTCGCGTTGTGAATGTCGCTCATGACATTGAGGATTTGTCCTTCGCCAAAAAGCGCTGCGGGAATCCAACTGCCAAGGCTGGTAACACGCAAGGTTGGGAAATAGACCCGCTTTGACGGATCGTAATTCAGATACCCCAGCGACATCAGGCTCTTCATCAGCACAGTCGTGCTCGATTGCGGGTATTTCAGGCGTGTCGAAATCTCTTTGAGGGAAATTGGCCGCGGATCAGCCGCGAACAGCTCAAGCACTTCGATCACACGTGCCGCTGACTTGACAGGTTGAGCTCGCATCGCCCTTTCCTCAATCAAACAAAACCCACATATGTGATGATGATCTACATGGATGAGATTGACAAGTCTGCCGGATAATGTCGCTGAGCCGTTCACATACGTGATTGATGCACGGCATCGACGTTCCGTTTTGACAGACGACGGGGAGCCGCCCTCCTATCCCGGACGTCCCACGGAGTGAGCGAATGAGTGTAAGCATTGATCTACTCCCGTGTGCCGCTGACCTGCTCGGCGAAAGCCCTATTTGGGACGACAAGCGAGGCTGTTTGTATTGGGTCGATAGTCTTGCGCCGCGCATTCAACGCTTCGATCCCTCAACCGGCCAGCACACCGCTTGGCAAATGCCGATGCCGATCGGGTCCATCGGCCTCTCCCAGAAGCATGACCATTTGATCGCCGCCCTGAAAGACGGGTTCTATGACGTCAGTTTAGCAAACGGCACCACGTCCCTACTTGCGACGCCACAGCCCCACGATCCGATGAGCCGTTTGAACGATGGCAAAATGGATCGTCAGGGGCGATTTGTTTGCGGCACACTTGTTCCTCATGGACACCCGGAACTGGGCCAGTTGTATTGCCTGGAAGCCAACAAACGTGTTACGCGCCTGGAGACCGGCATTCGCGTCTCGAACTCACTGTCGTTCGCCTTGGATGGCCGGACGATGTACTTCGCAGATTCACTGCGCAAAGCCCTATGGGCTTACAATTACGATCCCGCCACCGGGTCCGTTAGCAACAAACGCGTGCTGCTCGACACAGCCCACCTCAACTCTGGAACGGACGGTGCTTGCATCGATTGCGACGGGTGCCTGTGGGTGGCGCTCGTCGAAATTGGCCAGATTGCGCGCGTGACCCCATCAGGCAACATTGATCGCCTTATTAAAGTGCCTGCAGAATTCCCGTCCTGCCCAGCCTTCGGCGGCACCGGACTATCGACCTTGTTCGTCACCTCAATTCGGGACACCGGCAGCGGACGGATGAAAGGCACCAAGCCCGAGAGTGGGAAAGTCCTGGCCCTTACAACCCTTGGCACCAGCGGTGTGCCAGAACCGCGCTTTGCCGATGGCTGACCTTCTCTAAAATGACTGCTCAGCAGTGTTACTCATACCATGACGAGCCAACCAAACACTGTTCGCCACTGTCCATAACCGTACACCACTTATGTCGCCATAAAAGGATCAAGCCCATGTCGCTCGTTAAAGTCGCCATCGAGAACCACATCGCCGTCGTCACGCTGGATGCGCCACCAGTCAACGCTGTCTCCGTTGAGATGATGGAGGAACTCATCGCCGCCTTTGATCGCATCAGTGATCTTCCCGAAGTGCGCTGCGCAGTCCTTACCGGCAATGGCAAGATCTTCTCTGCAGGTGCCGACATCAAAGGCCGCGCTGGAGCAGTCGATGAACCCGGGTTCGCCTGGAAACGGGCGCGTCTGGCACGCGAGAGCGGCTACTGCATCATGGAGAACAAAAAACCAGTCATCGCCGCCATCAACGGCGCGGCCCTTGGAGCCGGCTGGGGTTACGCCGTTTGCTGCGACATTCTCTATGCGTCTGACAATGCCGTGGTTGGATTGCCGGAAATTGACGTGGGTTTAATGGGAGGCGCGCGGCACTCCATGCGCGTCCTTGGTCACTCTCTGGTGCGTCGCATGTTGCTCACCGGATACCGGGTCCCGGCCCAGGAACTCTACCGTCGCGGCGTCATCGAGGCCTGTGTACCCCAAGCAGACCTGATGCCGACCGTTATGGAGGTCGCCAAAACCATTGCATCGAAGAGCCCCGTTGCCTCACGTATCGCCAAACATGCGCTCGCAACGATTGAAGGTACTGGCATCCGCGATGGCTATCGCTTCGAGCAGAACATGACCAATGAACTCAGCAAGTCCGAAGACTCCAAGGAAGCCATGCGGGCCTTCGCCGAGAAGCGGCCGCCGGTATTCAAGGGCCGCTGAAAAGCCTCGCGTGCATGGCGGCGCGGTGGACGATCAGAGCGAGACCTTCCACCGCTTCGCAATCTCGCCGACGATACCGGCCCGGAACAACAAAACCGTCACAACGAAGATCCCGCCTTGCGCAATGCTGACCCACGCGCCGGCTTTGGCCAGATAAGCTTCAATCGTGGTCAGAAACAGTGACCCAACGACAGGACCAAACAGGGTTCCGAGCCCTCCCATGATGGTCATCAGCACGGCTTCGCCAGAGGCGGAAAAACTCACATCCGTCAGCGTCGCGAGGCCGAAAACGATCGCCTTTGTTGAGCCAGCAATGCCAGCAAGAAAACTCGCCAGAATAAACGCGATGAGCTTGTGATCCCTGGTGCGGTATCCCAGCGATGTCGTGCGAGCCTCATTGTCGCGGATGGACTTGAGGACCTGGCCGAAGGGGGAATGCACCGTCCGGTGGATGACGAGAAAGCCCGCCAGGAATATCGTCGCGACAAGCACATACAGCGTCGCGTTGTTTTCAAGGGACAAGACCCCGAACAAGTGGCCGCGCGGCACGCGCTGAATGCCGTCCTCACCGCCGGTGAAACCCGCCTGCAAGCAGAAGAAATATAACATCTGGGCCAAGGCGAGTGTGATCATCGCGAACAACAGGCCCGGCCGTTGGATCGACAGCCAGCCAAAGACACTGCCCAGCGCCGCCGCCGCCACGCCGCCGAGTAGGATGGCAATTTCAGGCGTCACGCCCCAGATCTTTGCGCTATGCGCTGCGATGTAACTGCCAGTCCCGAAGAACGCTGCGTGGCCAAACGACATCAGCCCAACGTAACCTGCCAGCAGATTGAGCGAGCACGCAAACAGCGCAAAGCACATGACCTTCATCAGAAAAACGGGATAGACGAAGAAGGGCAGCACGGCGACCAGCCCCAGCATAACCAGGAACCCCACGCGCTCGCTGGGGAGGAACCCAAGCCCCTGACGCGACGCCGTGTACAGACTTTGGAAACGGCTTCTGAGGCCTGCCATGCCATCGACCAGGGTTTGCCGATAGGTCTTCTCAGCCGGCCCCCCTGCCACACCCGCAGGCCGGGTGAGCAGCACCGCAGCCATGACCAGAAAGATCACCGTGACAGAGCCCTGCGGATAGAAAATCTTGGCCAGTCCCTCAACCAAGCCCAAGCTGACCCCAGCCACAATCGACCCCAACATCGACCCCATGCCGCCGATAACAACAATCGCAAACACAGTGACCATCAAGTGCTCGCCCATGTTCGGATTGACCGAATAAATCGGTGCTGCGAGCACACCGGCGAAAGCTGCAAGGGCCGCGCCGCCAGCATAGGTCAGCGAAATCATCCGTGGGACGTCAACACCGAGGGCCTGCAGCAGCGGCGCGTTCTCCATCGCCGCCGTAAGCTTAGCGCCCAGCGGCGTCCGATCAATCAGGTACCAGATGGCCCCACAGACCACGAGCGCCACGACGACGACCCACGCCCGGTAAATTGGCAGATACATAAACCCAAGATTGAGCGCACCCTGCAGCGTCGTGGGAATGCTGTAGGGCAGTCCCGAACTGCCATAGAGGTTCTGAAACAACCCCTGCATGGCGAGGGCGATGCCATAGGTCAGCAGCAGACCGTAGACGTGGTCGATCGTATAGAGCCGGCGGATGACCGTGCGCTCCAGCAACAAGCCATAGGCACCCACAAGCAGCGGTGAGAGCAGCAGCGCCAGCCAGTAGTTGACGCCTAAATACTCCAGCATCATCCACGCCGAGAACGCGCCCAGCATGTACAGCGCGCCATGCGCGAAGTTCACAATGCCAAGCATGCCGAAAATGACGGCGAGCCCGAGCGAGAGCAGCGCATAGAACGCGCCATTGATCAGGCCAAGCAAGAGCTGTGCGGAGAGCAGAGATGTGGGGATGCCAAAGATCGTGGACATGACCGGACGCTCCTTAAACCCCCAGATAGGCGTGCAGCTTCGACATATTGGCCTGCACGTCCCGCCGCTCGATCATGTCGATAATCCGGCCGTGCTCTAAGACGTAGTGCCGATCGGCAAGACTTGTTGCGAAATGAAAATTCTGCTCGACGAGCAGCACCGTGAAGCCCCTTTGACGGATTTCGCGGATGGTGCGGGCGATCTGTTGGACAATGACCGGGGCCAGCCCTTCCGCCGGTTCGTCCAGCAACAGGAGCTTCGCGCCGGTCCGCAAAATGCGAGCAATGGCCAACATCTGCTGCTCGCCGCCTGACAACCGGGTGCCAGGGGCCGCGCCGCGCTCTTTGAGATTGGGGAAGAGGTCGTAGATCGTCGCGAGATCCAGCCCGCCCGGCGCGATTTGCGGTGGGAGCATCAGGTTTGTTGTCACCGAAAGCCCGGCAAAAATACCCCGCTCTTCTGGGCAGTAGCCGAGCCCCGCGCGCGCAATCTTATCCGGCCTGAGCGCGATCACCTCCAGACTGCCAAGTCTGATGCTTCCCTCGCGCCGCGGCACCAGGCCCATGATACTCTTCATGGTGGTGCTTTTGCCGGCCCCATTGCGGCCAAGCAGCGAGACAACCTCGCCCTGGTGGACCTCAAAATCCACGCCGTGCAGAGCATGGCTTTCGCCGTACCACGCGTTCAGGTTCTTGACTGCTAACAGCGGCGCGTCAGACATCGTCCGTCCCGAGATAAGCGGCCTTCACATCGGCGTTGGTGGAAATCGTGGCGTAGTCCCCTTCCGCCAGAACACGGCCACGCGTCAGCACGGTGATGTGGTCGCACAGGCCGGCGACAACGGAGAGATTGTGCTCGACGATGACGATGGTGCGGCCACCGCGCACCCGCCGGATCAGCGCAACGATCTTGTCAACGTCCGCACTGGTCATCCCGGCCGTCGGCTCGTCAAGAAGCATCACCCGTGGTTCCAGCGCCAACGTGGTGGCCAGTTCAAGGGCGCGCTTGCGCCCATAAGGCAATACGCCTGCGAGCGACCCAGCATACTCCGACAAACCAACATCTTCGAGCAATCGGTGGGCTCTCTCGTCGAACGCAGTCAACACGCGCTCGGACGTCCAGAAATCGTAGTTTTCGCCCCGCTTGCGTTGCAGTGCGAGGCGCACGTTATCGAGCACAGTCATGGTCGGAAAGATCGCCGAAATCTGGAAGCTGCGGACCAGCCCCAAGCGCGCAACCGCGTCCGGTGCCGCGCCAGTGATATCTTGCCCTGCGAACCGGATCGTGCCCGCCGTGGGTTGCAGGAACTTGCTCAGCAGATTGAAGCAGGTTGTCTTCCCAGCGCCGTTCGGCCCGATGAGGGCATGAATGGAGCCATCGCGGACGCTCAGATTGACGCCGTCCACCGCCGCAAAGGCTCCGAACGTCTTTGTCAGCCCCGTCGTTTCAAGAATTGAATGTTGCAATGCGCCCCCCTTGCGCCAAACAGCGTGCCGGGTGCACGCACGAACCTCAATCGCCAATCACACATGACCGGCAACATCATCACCGTGATTATTGCGGCTGGCGGACCTGCCCCATCAGATCTGCAACGATGCCGCGCGCGCGCGCGTAGTCACTCTTGCCGCTTTCCGCGCGCGGCAACGTCGGGACGACGAAGATGCTCCGCGGAACCTTATAGGGCGCAAGGTCAACTCTGACGGTCTCCTTGGCGCGGGCCTCGTTAAATTCCACATGTGATGTGGCGGTGACCAAAGCCACGACGACGGTGCCCCAGGTGGCATCCGGCAGTCCGATGACCATTGCATCGTCGATGCCGGTCACGCGCTTCAAGGCTTCTTCGACCTCTTCCACGAAGACCTTTTCGCCGCCCGTGTTGATCACAAGGCTGCCGCGCCCAATCAATTCAAGAGTGCCGTCCTCGTGGATGCGGCCCCAATCGCCCGGGATGGCATAGCGCTCACCATCGATGACACGAAACACTTCGGCCGTCTTTGTGGGGTCCCCAAGGTAGCCCAGTGGCAGCGGATAGGAGCGGGCAACGAAACCCTCACCCGGGCGGCCCTTAGGGAGCACACGACCATCCTCTGAGATCAAAACGGTGAGCGGAGCCAAATCGAAGCGGCCAGTTGGCAAGGCCCGATCTTTCGTCATGATCGCGTAGCCGAGCCCGGCGGCTTCCGATGCCCCAAGCACGTCAAGCAGCGTCAACCACGGCATGTGCCGCAACAGGCCTTGCTTGACTTCGAGGCTCCACATCAGTCCAGCGGAACTCATCAGCTGAAGCGACGACAGATCGAAGGTTCCCGGTGCCGCATCCAGCGCCTGCAGCAGGGGCCGCGCAAAGGCATCACCAACCATCAACACACGGCTGGCCTTGTGGCGCGCGACCGTCGCCCACAGTTCCTGAGGATCAAAACGACGCCCTTCGAGGATGATACTGGTCCCACCGGAGATCAACTCCGACAACGTCGCATTGATACCGGCACCGTGCATCAGCGGGCAGGCGGGCAAGACGCGCCCTGGTGAGGCGTTCGCCTTCACGTTGGCCGCGTGCTCATCAAGGCTGGTCGGCCGATGCCGCACGACCGGCGCTTCCATCTGTGCTGACCGCACAGCCTTGCCAGGCCAAATGACCCCTTTCGGACGTCCCGTTGTACCGCCAGTATACAGCAAAAATGGATCTGAAGGGTCGCGGGTGATCGCTAGCCGGCCACCATCACCCTGCTCTGCGAGATCTTCAAAACGCGGGATGCCGCCCTCAGCATGTCCGATGCAAACAAGGTGCAGCGACGGAAACCGACCTTTCAGCGCTGACGCCTGTGGTGCGAACTCCGACTGGTAGATCAGCAGCCGTGTTGTGCTATCGGCCAACACGTAGCCGATCTCGTCAGTGGTATAGCGATAGTTGATGTTGACCGGGCAGAGGCGGGCCTTCAGGCAGGCCACAAAACTCTCAATATAGGCGGGATCATTGCGCGACAGGATCGCCACGCACTCATGTGGCAAAAGACCCATCGCCAGAAAGCTGCGCGCGAGGCGGTTTGTGCGGCGATCGAGATCGCCCCACGTCACAACCCGGTCGCCGTGGACGACCGCCTGCCGTTCCGGCGGCACGACCGCTGCGACCGCATCGAACATGTCACCGAGATTCCACATGGCCTGCCCTTGCTCGCCCACGCACGTCTGTCTCGAAAAGTGTCACAGTGCAGCGTCGCAGTTGCGATCCCCCACGGCAAGTTTCATGTATCTGATATTAAATGGAGTGCCCCAACAGTCGCGGACAATAGTTCCAGGTTGGCGCAAGCTCGTAAGTCATAGGCCAGTCAACATCAGAGGCGTGAGGCGTCATGCGGGCGACTGCAATCGTCACGGGAGCGGCCCGCGGCATCGGCCTTGCGATAGCGCAGCGTCTTGCCCGTGACGGCTTTGCCGTTATTGCGACGGATCGCAGTGTTGAGGGCCTCTTGGGCGAAGTCGCACAACACCATGCCGCTGGCCTATCTTTTCGTGCTGTTGCCATGGACGTGACAAACCGCGCCGCTGTCAGTGCTATCGCTCGTCAAATCGGACCCGCCACGGTTGTCGTCAACAATGCCGGCGTCGCGGCACCCATGATCCCATTTGACCGGCTCGACCTCGCCGAATTGCGCCGGGTCGTCGAGGTCAATGCGAAAGGCACGTTCATCGTTGCCCAAGAGATGGTGCGCGAGATGCCCGCAGGCGGGCGCATGATCAATATTGCCTCTCGCGGCTATCTCGGTGGTGCCGGCGCGGCGCACTACGTCGCCAGTAAAGCGGCTGTTGTCGGCTTGACCCGCGCCCTGGCGGTGGAGTTGCGATGGCGAGGCATCACTGTCAACGCTGTGGCACCGGGTATGGTCGACACGCCGATGATTGCCGATTTCACGCCACAAGAAATGTCTGCTCTGCTGAAGCGTGAGCCGACGGGAAAGGCTGCGAGCCCCGACACAATCGCGCGTGTCGTGAGCTTCCTGGCCTCGCCGGCAGCATCGTTTGTGAATGGACAGGTGATCTTCGCCGACGGTGGCAAAACAGTGGGTATGCCAACGCTATGACCACGCAGATCGCTCACATCGTTGGAGTGGAGCGGCCCTTTGGCACCGAGATTGCTGAAGCGCTCGAAGGGCGTGGCGTCACATTGGCAGAAGGCGATACAGCACCACGCATCGATGTGCTGGTGGTGAACCGCCCGGTTGTCATAACGCAGCTCACCTTTGCCGATTTGACCGACGCTGACTTCGACACGGCCATGAACGACCTCTTGTACTCCGTCGTCCAGACGGTGCAGTCCGCCCTGCCGCGGTTATCCGCGGGGAGCAGGGTCGTCCTCGTTGGCTCGCGCGGGCACCTGGGGGCCTGGGGTGGCGCACACCTCATGGCCGCCAGTGCAGCACTCGCGGGCGTGATGCGCACCATGGCCCTCGAACTGGCCGGAAACGGACTCTCCGTCAATCTGGTCGCGGCGGGCTTTATCGGCACGCCCTGGGATACGCCTGCCAGCCGGCAACACGTTGCCAATGCGGTTTGCATGCTGGCAGAAGCGAACACAGGGCTGGTTGGCGAGATCATCATCGTCGATGGTGGCCGCAGTCTCCGCATGAGCGAAAGCCGCCGCCAATGACCGCCACCTCGCCACAATCCGCAAACCAGACCCACCGTCCGCCGACGCTTGATCAGTCGTGGCTCGATCTGCACTCCGAGCCGATCATCGATCCGGATCAAACGATTATCGATCCGCACCATCATCTTTGGGCCCGTGAAACGCAAACCTACATGAAGACCGAAGCCGCCGCCGACTTCGGCAGCGGCCATCGGGTCATTGCGACCGTGTTCGTCGAGTGTTGGTCCGGCTATCGGACCGAGGGACCCGAACACCTGCGCGCTGTCGGCGAAACGGAGTTCGTTATACCCATGGCGGGACCGGTTCCAGCCGGACAGCAGACCTGTGATGTCGCCGCCGGTATCGTCGGCCATGCCGACCTCACCCTGGGCGACGCACTCGACGCGGTGCTGGTAGCGCACATCGACGCCGCCCAGGGCCGCTTCCGCGGCATTCGGCACGCCGTGCCGTTTGATGCAACGGGCACAATTCCGGTCGTCCGCAAATCAGCGCCGGGCTTGCTTGTCGATGCGGCTTTCCAAAGAGGCGTCTCGCGATTGGCGCATCATGGCCTCTCGTTTGATGCTTGGCTTTATCAAACGCAACTCGACGAGCTGATCGCCTGTGCCAGGGCCGCACCCGATACCACCATCGTCCTCAATCATCTGGGCGGGCCGTTGGCCATCGGCGCCTATGCCGGCCGCACTGAAGACCTGTCAAACGACTGGCAGCGAAGCATGACGGCGCTCGCCGCTTGTCCCAACGTCGTTGTCAAACTCGGCGGCCTCGGTATGACCACGGCGGGTCACACCTTGCATCAGCAGCCGTCCCCGCCAACCTCTGAAGTGATGGCCAACGCCTACCGCCGCCAAGTCATGACGGCGATCAATCTGTTTGGCCCGGACCGCTGCATGTTCGAGAGCAATTTCCCTGTCGACAAGATCTCAGGCAGCTACGCGGTGCTCTGGAACGCATTCAAGCGCCTTGCCACTGAATACTCGGCCCATGAAAAGGACGCGCTGTTCCGGCGGACTGCGGCGCGCGTCTATCGGTTAAACACTGCAACTCCGACAGGAGACGCCTCATGAGCGGCCGGCTGCAAGGGCGCGTTGCGCTGATTACGGGAGCCGGTAACGGCATCGGACGTGCGATCGCCGAAGCGTTCGCACGGGAAGGGGCCATCGTCGGCGTGAATGACCTCAGGCCAGAATTCACGCAAGCCTGCGTTGCAGCCATTACCAAGGCCGGCGGGCAGGCGGTCGATCTCCCGGCCGACGCCAGCGGTCGCGACGCGGTTCACGCCATGGTCGCGCAGTTGCGCCAATCGCACGGGCGTCTCGATGTCATGGTCAACAATGCCGCCTGGGTGCGCTACGAGCCCATCGAATCCATCAATGAGAAAACCATGGATCGCATGCTGGCCATCGGCTTTGCAGGTGTTGCCTGGGGCATCCAATCCGCAGCAGCCGCTATGGATCGAGGCGGATCGATTATCAATATCGCATCGGCTGCGGCCTTTCTTGGACTGCCAAACGCGATGGTTTACTGCGGGATCAAGTCCGGCGTGCTTGGCCTCACACGCTCAGCCGCGACCGAGCTCGGCCCACGGAACATTCGCGTCAATGCTATCGCGCCCGGATCGACGCGGACGGAAGCCGTCATGAGCAAACTGACCCTGGAGAAACTGTCAGCGCGCCTTTCCAAGACACCACTCGGTCGGATTGGCGAGGTCGAGGATATTGCCAAGGCGGCGGTGTTTCTGGCCTGCGACGAGAGCAGTTTCGTGACCGGTGCGACCTTATCAGTCGATGGTGGCCAGACTTTCGCGTTCAGCTGACAGCACCGCGCGCCATTGCAGCAAAAACCGAGCGATGAAAGTCGGCATTGCCAAAGCGCATGTCCAGCATCCGGAGGCGGCGCATATAATGGCTGACAGCCATCTCGTCGCTGGTGCCGATGCCGCCGTGCAACTGGACGCATTGGTGACCAACAAACAGACCGCATTGACCCACGCGCGCTTTGGCAGCTGAGATCGCACGGCGGCGGTCGTGCCGCCCGGCACTGAGCCCGGCCGTCGCGAGGTAGACCAGCGAGCGCGTCTCCTCGCAGGCCATAGCGATATCCGCCATGCGATGCTGCAAGGCCTGAAAGCTGCCGATCAGCGCACCGAATTGCTCGCGCGTCTTGAGATACGCGAGCGTCAAGTCCGCTGCAGCGTCCATCGCACCGAGGGCCTCGGCCAGTTCCGCAGCAATGGCATGATCAACGCCGAACTCCAGCAGGTCATGACCCTGGTCGACCGCACCGAGGACGCGATGGTCTGCAACGCGGACGTCGTCGAAACGAATTTGCGCGACCGGTCGATGATCAACGGATCGAAACGCCATTGTCGTCATCCCCGGGCTACCGGCATCGACGAGCAGGAGCGTAATCCCATTTCTTTCATGAAGCGCTCCGGATGTGCGGACGGGGACGACGATGTGGGTCGCATCAACACCATCGGGAACGTACGTCTTGAGGCCGCTGATCCTGAATGACCCATCCTGGCGCGTCGCTCGTGTGGAAACATCCGCGAGACCAAAACCGCCATCGGTCTCGCCAAGGGCCAGCGCAATGATCGCATGACCCTCGGGAATTGCCGCCAGGACGGCTTTTACCGCGTTTGATTGCGCGTGCTCCAACAGACGGGGTGCAAGCACGCAGGTGCCGACATAGGGATCGCGGACAAATCCACTGCCCAACGCTTCCATCAGCACCATCGTATCAAACGGCGAGCCGCCGAGACCGCCCTGCTCTTCGCCAACAACGATGCCGAGCCAGCCCAGATCAGCCATCTGCCGCCACGTTCCACGCGCCGGTTCTTGGCCCGCAACAACGGTCTTCTGCCAGCGCTCGAAGCTCGCGTTCTCCCGCACAAACCGGAGCGCACTGTCACGCAACTGCTGCTGTTCGGGGGATATTCTGAAAACCACGGCTGCAACTCCTAGAGCCCGAGCGAGCGTCGCGCGATGATGTTACGCTGGACCTCGTTGGAGCCGGCATAGATCGTCGTCACCCGGCCATAGAGGTAGGACAACATCGGCCCCGGCATGTCAGCGGGCAATGGCGTGTTCGATAGCGAGCCGGCGTGGGCGAAAAGCGCTGCATCGTATCCGAGGACTTCAACCCACAGTTCCGTCGTCCTTTGCAGCAGTTCCGACCACCGCACCTTGGCCATCGAACTGCGAACGCCCGTGTCAATGCCGGCCATGGTATCCGCGATGATCCGCTGCCCGCTGTAGCCCAGCGCCATGAGCTCAATCTCGATCTGAGCGAGCTTGTCACGAAAGGCGTCGTTGTCGGAGAGCGGACGCCCACCGCGGCGCACGCGGGCGGCATGCGCGCGCACATGATCAAGTTGCCGCGCCAGCCTGAGGCTCAACATGGCGGATATGCTGCGTTCGCGGTCGAGCAGCACTTTGCCATAACTCCACCCTTTGCCTTCCTCGCCGAGCAGGCAATCGAGCGGCACGCGCGCATCCTCAAAGAACACCTCGTTGACGTGGTGCCGCTCATCGAGGGTTTTGACAGGACGAACGCGAATACCCGGCGTTTTCAGATCAATCAGCAGCAGCGAGATACCCGCTTGTTTGCGAGCCGCAGGGTCAGTTCGGACGAGACAGAAAACGTAATCGGCAACGTGCGCGTAGCTGGTCCACAGTTTCTGGCCGTTGATGATGTAGTGATCGCCGTCGCGGACGGCGCGCGTGCGCAGCGAGGCAAGGTCTGATCC
The DNA here is from genome assembly GCA_031379035.1 of Hyphomicrobiaceae bacterium. Lineage (GTDB taxonomy): Bacteria > Pseudomonadota > Alphaproteobacteria > Rhizobiales > Hyphomicrobiaceae > JABFRJ01. Next base: position 19,999 of record JANNEU010000275.1, read on the forward strand.
GGCACCGGGCTCGGAGTAACCCTGGCACCACCAGTCCTCTCCCGTGATGATGCGCGGCAGGTACTTCGCTTTTTGCGCGCTCGATCCGTAAGTAAAGATAATGGGGCCGATATTTTCCAAGCCCTGATGAAAGGGCGGCGGCACGTCGGCAGCAGCAGCCTCTTGCTCGAAGATGTAGAGTTCTGCCGGAGACCAGCCGGTGCCCCCATACTCTCGCGGCCAGGACGGTGCACCCCATCCACGCTTAAAGAGAATTGTCTGAAGGGCCTTCCATTCGTCGACCGATGGCCGGCGTCCAGACCGGGCACCGGCGCGCATGCCGTCTGGGATATTTGCTGCAAAGAACGCCCGCACGTCGTGGCGGAAAGCGTCCTGCTGAGGGTCGGATGAAACTGCCATGCAAAGCGCCTCGCCTTGAAGCCTTAGGTTTGGGACTGCCCTGGGGACGGCTCGCGCTGCCCTCGGGGCTCGGCTGGGCCGGAGAACCTGAAGCCGCTGTAGCCCGCGGCGGCAGTATCGCGGCACAACTCGAGATATTTATTTAGGCCGCCTGCGTAGAGCGGAAAGAAGCGCGGCTTTCCGGGAATGTTCGTCCCGGTGTACCAGGTGTTGGCCTTTGGCATCAGCGAACGGCTGGCGATCATGTTGACGAGATCCATGTAAGCGTTCTCAGCCTCTGCGGTCGGTTCGACAGTGCTGTGCCCGTGCGCCCGCATGAACGCGATGCAATCGCAGATCCAATCGGCGTTTTGCTCATTGAGGATGAGATAGTTGGCGAGTGCAGACGGACCATTGGCGCCGGCGATCATGAAAAGATTTGGAAATCCGGCCAGCATCAGTCCGAGATGGGAGTGGGCACCGCCGGACCATTTCTCGCGCAGGCTTCGGCCTTGCGTCCCTGTGATGTCGACGGCCGTCATGGCACCCGTGAGACCGTCATAGCCGGTCGCCGCGATGATAATATCAAGTTCGATCTCGCGCGCCTGCGTCCGGACGCCCCGCTCGGTGATTTCGAGGATCGGCTCTTGGAGACAATCGACCAACATGACGTTGTCGCGGTTGAACGCCTCATAGTAGTTCGTGTCGAGGCAGATCCGCCGCGCGAAAATGGGATACCCCCTCGGGGTGAGCGCTTCCGCTGTGGCAGGATCATCGACCGTCTGACGGATTTTGCGCCGGACGAACTCGGCCACCACATCGTTGGCCTTCTGGTTGACAAGCGGGTCGGAGAAAAGACCGAAGAAGGCCAAGCCGCTGTGCGCCCATGCGTCCTCCATCAGCCGCTCGCGTTCGGCGACGGGTACGCTGAAAACCGGCCGGGTTGACGTGGCCCGCACGCCGCCGGTGGTCGTATTGCGCGCCAACGCCCGCAGTTCGGGATAGTGCTCCTTGATTTGTGCAACAAAGTCAGTGTCGAGCGGGCGGTTGCGCATCGGCAACGTAAAACTAGGCGTGCGCTGAAAAACAACAAGCTGGCCGGCCTGCTCGGCAACCACGGGCGTGATCTGCACGCCCGTTGACCCAGTTCCAATCAATCCAACGCGCTTACCGCCGAATTCGACGGGATGATGCGGCCAGCGGCCAGACAGATAGATCTCGCCTTTGAAGCGGGTGCCGCCGGGCACATCGAGCCCCTTTGGGATCGACAGCGGACCGGTCGCCATGACGAGATAGGTGACCTCAAAGACATCCCCACGATCTGTCGTCACCGACCACAGTTGCCGCGCCGTGTCATAGGCAAGGACGGTGGCGCGCGTCTTGAACGTGATGTCGCGGCGCAGATCGAGTTTGTCAGCAACCCATTTCGCATAGGACCAGATTTCAGATTGCGCAGCGAACTGCTCGCTCCACGTCCACTCCTGCATGATCTCGTTGGAGAAAGAGTAGCAATAGTCGATGCTCATCACATCGCAGCGCGCGCCGGGATAGCGGTTCCAGTACCACGTGCCACCCACATCATCGCCAGCTTCGATCGCCAAGACGCGCAAGCCCATGCCGCGTGCACGATGCAGCATATACATGCCGCCAAAGCCCTGCCCGACGACCAGGACATCAAGGCGCCGCGGAACACCCACGCTGTCAGTCTCAGGAGGCTTGAGGGGTTGACGGTTCATCGCGTTGCGTCGGCGGCGGGTGAGCGTTGATCCAAACCGGATGGCCATTGCGATGGCTTCGTCACCGCACTCTCAAATGCAAGACCACGATAGCCATCGCGGATCATGGCCTCGCAGGTCTCGCGGTAAGGCCGATAGCCACCGGCATACATCGTCAGCCCGCGTGCTTTGCCTTCGACATTCGTCCCGGTGTACCATGTGCTGGCCTTTGACATGAGCGTCAGCTTTGCGAGGGAACGAACCGTCTCCATCCAATCGTCTTCGGCCTGCACTGTTGCCTCGACCGTGTTGAGGCCAGCTCTGCCCATGTGCGCGATGACGTCACAAATCCAGTCACCATTCTGTTCGTTGAGCGTGATGATGTTGGCAAGCGCCGACGGACCATTGGCACCGCACATCATGAACAAGTTGGGGAAGCCCGCCATGGCCAAACCGAGGTAGGACCGGGGGCCATCGCGCCACTTGTCACGCAAGCGTGCCCCATTGCGCCCGACGATATCGAACGCGAGCATCGCGCCCGTCAGACCGTCGTAGCCGGTGGCCAGGATCAGCACGTCAAGCTCGATCTCGCGCGCGCGGGTCTTCACGCCACCTTCCGTCAGGCGCTCAATGGGCTCCTCGTTGCAATCGACGAGATGCACATGCGGCAAGTTGAAGGACTCGTAGTAGTTCGTATCGAGGCACGGCCGGCGCGCAAAAATCGGATAACCGCGCGGCTTCAGTTTTTCAGCCGTGAGCGGATCCTTGACGACGTCGCTGATTTTGCCACGGACAAACTCGGCGACCTGCTCGTTGGCCTCCGGGTTGGTCATCAGGTCTGAGAACGTACCGAGGAAGGCGTGGCCGCCGCGCTTCCAGCTGTCTTCCATCAAATCCTTGCGCTGATCAGGCGGGAGACTGAAAAATGGGCGCGTGATTGACGGCCGCACGCCGCCCACTAGGCTGTTGCGCGCGGCGGCGCGCATGGCTGGATAGTGCCGCTTGATCTCGGCCGCATACTCCGGCGTGATGTCGGCATTGCGCATCGGCATGGAGAAGCTCGGCGTACGCTGGAAAACGTGAAGCTCGGCTGCCTCCTCGGCAACGGCGGAAACGACCTGGATACCGGTCGAGCCGGTGCCGATCACGCCCACGCGTTTGCCGACATAGGTGACATCATGCTGGGGCCAACGGCCGGTGCGATAGAGTTCGCCGCGGAACGCCGTGAGCCCTTCGAACTCGTTCTCTCTGGGGACAGACAGCGGGCCGGAGGCCATCACGAGATAGGTCGCCTCTAGGGTCTCGCCGCTTTCCGTTCGAATGGTCCACAGACTGCGCGTGTTATCCCAGACAGCGCCGGTGACGCGCGTGTTGAACTGAAAGTCACGGCGAAGATCGAGCTTGTCGGCCACAAAATTGGCGTAGGCGAGGATATCGCGCTGGTGGGCGAATTGCTCGGGCCAGGTCCACTCCTGCTCGATCTCGTGTGAGAAGCCGTAGCTGTAGTCGATGCACATCAAGTCGCAGCGGGCACCGGGATAGCGATTCCAGTACCACACACCACCCACATCACCGCCGGCTTCAATGCCGACCACACTCAACTCCATTTGGCGCAGCCGGTGCACCATGCACATGCCGCCAAAGCCGGCACCAACCACCACAGCATCCAGCCTGCGGGTCGGGTGACCGATTGTCGGGTTACTCGTCATGGTGCCATTGCCTCCGAACGTTGGTGTTTTGATCTTATCTGAGCGAATGCCCCCTCTCGACCGAAAGCGATCCGTTGTTTGCAAAATCACATGTGTGTGGTGAGCCGGCGAGCAGCAGGCGAGCGTCATCAGGCGTGACTATCGGGCTGAGCAAGCCATGCCGCAGCGCTAGGGTCGTTCCGCTCTTGGTGGAATCGAAGAACGACCCTAGCTCTTTGTTTTGTCGTGCTTCTTATCGGGAAAACCGCTCACACTTTTCCCGGAAGCACTCTAGGCCTTGCCAAGGTCCAAGGGGCTGACAGGCGCATCAAGTTGCCCAAGATTGCCAGCAATCACGATGGCTTGCGCGCGCGTCACGGCCCCGAATTTTCGCTTGGCGCGCTCTACATGGAAGTTGACCGTTTTCGCCGAAATCTCGAGGATATGACCGGTCTGCCAATCCGTTTTGCCGCGCGCGATCCAGGTCATGATCTCGCGCTCGCGCAGCGTTAACGGCTCCAGGTCGCTTGGCACATCCGGCTTTGCCAATGGCCGTTGCAACGCGGGAAGGCAGCCCATGTCCTGTGGCAGTCCAGCGGCGGCGAGCTCCGCCGGAACGTTGCCGGCGTATGGGTCAGGGCTACGCGATATCTGGATGCAGTCGGCAATCATGCGGGCAAACTCCTTGCAGCTGATGATTGCAAAATTATACACCACCCACCAAAAAAGAGAAGAAAATCCCGGACACACGGTTAAGATGCGTGTGTTTACTAAATACTACACCTTTCGATTGATTTGAGCGGTTACCAATCGACGTAACCGCCGTTCAATACCTTAGGTAATTCGGCTTTCCGGTTTCACACCCGATGGCCGGATGACTTCGGAGAGGATATCGCGGGCCCGCAACGGCGTCGCTGCGAGGAAGGGCAATGGCCGCACCTCAGCGATGGCGGCAACGCCGATCCGCGCCGTCAGCGCCCCGTTGAATGCCCCCTCCCCAAGGCGCGCAGATAGCCGCCGCAAGACGTCTTGCCCGATGAACTGGCCGACAAGATCGTCCGTCAGAGCCAAACCGCCGGCAGCGATCAGGTTGCCGACAACGGTCCGGCCCAGGCGCACTGACGCCGCAAAGCCCGGACGCCCACCATAGGTCGTGGCGAGGCGTCGCAGCAGCCGCAGGTTCTCAAACACGATAAAGCCGAACGCAATCGACATCAGCGGTGCCAGTGCGGTTACCGTTGCTACGCGCTTGGCCGATGTGGTGATCAAGCGTCGCGCTTCGGTGTCCAATGGCGCCACGAGATCGCGCTCGACCAGCGTCAGGAGTGCGGCTGGATCGAGGACGTCGGCGCGATGCGACTTCACGCGATCCACCCCCCACCGCAATTCAGGCCGCCCGGCGTAGAGCCCGATGATGCGGTCCGCGGCCTTGCCCTCCGCGCGCACGTCTTTCGATGCCAGCGCGGCATCGACCATGCGCCGCAACCGGCCCAGGCGGCTCAAGCGGCGCCATCCGAGTAGCTCGCGTACGAACAAAACGAGTGCCGCGACTGACGCGACGCCAATGAGCCCGCGAACACCATGTCCAATCCAGTCATCCCGCTCAAAACCGACAGCGACGAAACGCGCAAACCAGAGGCCAGCCGACAACAGTGCGGCACCGGCTAACGCCGTGAAAAGCAGCGCGCCCCAGCGGAAACCGGTCTCGACCATCGCGGCAGCGCGCACGCGTGGCGGTGCGGCGGGCGCACCGCGTGCTGCAGTTGGATCGTCCGGCACACGGGCATCGGGCTCAGCGGCCGTGACAACGAGATCCGGATCGTCGGCGCGAAACACCCGAGGGCCACGGCGCGCATCGCCACTGTCTGACGGCGGCGGGCTCATGCCAACTTATCTCCAATCAGAAAATCAAGGGCACGATCAAGCCGGATGTGAGCAGGTGCAGGCCGCCCGCCGCCAGACGTTTCAAGCACAAGTCGTGGCGCGCGAAACCGAACCGTGCGCACGTCTGCCGCGCCGGCAGCCGTTGTCGCAGGACCTGAAAAAAGCACCTGCGGATCGGCGGGTAGATCACCTGGGAAGAGCGCCGTTTCGGTCTTGCCATCGAACGTCACGCCGGCCACGCGCTCGCCCGCCAGGGGCGTGCCGATAATGCACGGCACCAGCTCCCGGCCGCTTTTCACTTCACCCTCACGCGTCGCACGGATCGCCGCCAGCGCTAATGGCTTGACCACCGCGCCAGCAAACTCAGCACGTGTCCGCGCGGTCTCGGTCAGCGCACCCACCAATGCCTCCAATGCGGAATGGCTTGAGTGATGCAGATGATCCGCTTTGGTCGCTGCAAACAAAATACGATCAACGCGCCGCCGGAACAAACGCGACAGCCAACTGTTCGTCCCCGGCCGGAACGCTTTCAGCACGCCCGTCATCGCGGTTGCCAGGTCGTCGAGAGCTTGTGGCCCACGGTTCAGCGCGGACAGCGCATCGACCAGCACGATCTGGCGATCCAGACGCGCAAAGTGATCGCGGAAGAACGGTTTGACCACGTGCGCGACGTAGCTGTCGTAGCGGCGCGTCAGGGCATGGCCAAGGCTGCCACGCGCGGCGGTCTCGGATGGTGCCAGCCCAGATGGTGCCAGCCCAGAGATTGCCAGCCCAGAGATTGGCGGTAACGGGAAGAACGTCAGCAGCGGCGAGCCATCCAGATCGCCCGGCATCAGAAAACGTCCGGGGCCGAGCGTCGAAAGATGAGGTTCTGCTGCCCGGGCAGCTGCCAGATACGTGCGAAACAGGCGTGCGCCTTGTTGTGCCACCGCTTCGTCCAACGCCGCGTGCGGGTCGAGTGCGCCGGTAAAAGCCAGCAGCGCGCGGGCATGCGGGTAGCGCGCTGCAACCGCCGCATCGGCCAACGCCTGCCGTGACCACGTCGCGAAATCCTGATCGAGCAGCGCCAAGTCGATCAGCCACTCACCCGGATAGTCGACAATATCAAGATGCAGCCGGCCGTCGCCGAACGCCCGGCGCAGTGCGCTCTCGGACGTGTATTCGAAGGTGAGCCGCAGCTGGCTGATGCGTCGCGTCCCCTCCGGCCACACGGGCGGATCCGCCGCCAACAGCGCGAGGTGATCCTCATACGTGAAACGCGGTAGCGCGTCGTCAGGCTGCGGCTCAAGATAGACGCGGCGGATGCGACCCTGCGCGTGCGGCGCAAAGAACGGCAGGCGGCCATCGCCCGTCAGATTGCGGACCAGCGACGTAATGAACACAGTCTTGCCAGCACGTGAGAGACCAGTGACGCCGAGACGAACCGTTGCAGCACTATGCCCAGCAGCCAGCGCCCGCGCCTCGCGCAGAGCATCGGCCGCCGGATCGGTAAGGTCAGTGAGTTTCAAGGGCGGCTACCTGCTGGGCCGGCAGATGCCGACGTCAACGAGATAGGGCGGACAGCGGACGAGTGCAAGGCAGCGCGGCGGCACCACAATGGCAACGCGGCAGCAACGGATCGCGTGGCCGACTTGACACCAATCGCTCAACTAAACGCCACCGCGACCACTGTTCCAGCGATGACGACAACGGCCATGACGACGAAGGCGAAGGCTTCGAGATGTTTGCGCATGTGGCGGGGATCCTCACAGGCGGGCCAGACAACAGAGGCGGGTCAGACAACAGAGTGGCGGAGCAGGTGCTCGCCACATCAGCGAGTTGTAGAGCCGTAGCTCTGACGGACGCCTGAAGACTGCATTCATAAGGCGTTCACGTGGCCGCCACTGACTGCATCCCCGTCGTTGCAAACGCTCATCCATTGAAAAAGCAATATTCAGCATGCCGCGCAGCCCAAGCACGAAACGCCGTGCCCGCGCCGCCCCGCGCGCTCCAGACGGCATTCTCAATCATGGCCATTCCTTGGCACGGCAGCCCTTAGTGACCGCAGCGGCAATTAAGCCCACGCGCCTTGACCGGCCACAACGCTTCGGCGACACGGTGGCATCCACCCTAACTTCGAACGCGTCTGGACACCGACATGGCCGATACGATCCTCGATCTCTCCGGGCTCCAGTGCCCCATGCCGATCCTGAAGACCAAGAAGGCTGTCGCCACGATGCCGAAGGGTGCCACCATTGAAGTATTGGCCACCGATCCCGGTGCGCCGGGCGATTTTGCAGCTTGGTGCACGCAGAGCCGCAACACACTGGTTGAAAGCACAGAAGCCGGCGGTGTGTTCCGCTTCCTCATCCAGCATACCGCCGCCTGACCTGCGTTCCTAGGCGTTCTATCTTGAGAACGCCGCCCCTAGCCCACAGCAGTTGCCCCATAGCCGTTGGCCCACAGCAGCTGGCCCACAGCAAACTGGGTTGTGCGCTTCTGCCGCGCGGCCTTTGGTGCTCTGGCCTGCTGGGGCTGCCTCAGGTCAACTTAAGTCATGGCAGTTGACCTTCGATTCCGTCTGCGACTGATGCGACGCCGCGCTTGGCTGTTGTCGCGTCAGATCGCCATTGCGACCGCGTTGACGATAGCGGCGCTTGGGCTGCTCGCCTCGACGCTCACCGACCCGGGCGGCAGTCGCCAGTTGGCCGAACAACAGGCTTCAACCGGCCAGCACTAAGCGCGTCCGCTGCCGCCACCGTCGATTGGCCCAGCTAGAGTGCTTCCGGGAAAAGCATGCCCTCGGACTTGATCCGGGGGTGTGCAGCGGTTTTCCCGAAAGAAGCACGACCAAACAAAGGGCTTGGGTCGTTCCTCGATTCCATCAAGAGCGGAACGACCCTAGTCTGGATGAGTGCCCCAGATTGTCCCTGAGAGGGCCCCCGACAAAAGGTGCAAGGTGCGGCAGTTGCGCCACGGGTTGAGTTTTGGCATACCTCGCGGGCAAACCGAGCCAGAGACGGGCGATTCGGCGGGCCGGAGCGGGCACACCCTGAGGGGACGTCCGTGCACCCCCGCACACCCGTTGTGCTCCGGTCAGACACCTTGGCCCGTTGTGGCCTGATAGATCTAGGGGATCTTCTAAGATGGACAATGTCATGTGGGCGATCATCGCCTGCGGCTTGCTTTCGCTTGTGTATGGCTGGGTGACCAGCCAGCAGATCATGAAAGCTGATGCCGGCAACAAACGCATGCAGGAAATTGCGGGCTACATTCAGGAAGGCGCCGCAGCCTATCTCAACCGTCAATACCGCACCATCGCCATGGTCGGCGCGGTGGTGTTTGTGGCTCTCTATTTCCTGCTCGGCGGACTGGTGGCCGTCGGCTTCTTGATTGGTGCATTCCTTTCGGGGATCGCTGGTTACATCGGCATGAACGTATCGGTGCGCGCTAACGTGCGCACAGCACAGGCGTCGTCACAGTCGCTGGCCGCTGGTCTCGACATGGCATTCAAGTCGGGTGCCGTAACAGGCATGCTGGTGGCGGGTCTCGCTCTGCTGGGCGTCACGGGTTACTTCGGTTTCCTGGTCTTCCAGCTGGGCTTCAAGGCGGACAGCCGCACCGTCATCGATTCGCTCGTCGCCCTCGGCTTCGGCGCGTCGTTGATCTCGATCTTCGCCCGGCTCGGCGGCGGCATCTTCACCAAGGGTGCGGACGTCGGCGGCGATCTCGTTGGCAAGGTTGAAGCCGGCATTCCGGAAGACGACCCCCGCAACCCAGCAACCATTGCCGACAATGTCGGCGATAACGTCGGCGACTGCGCCGGTATGGCGGCCGACTTGTTCGAGACCTACGTCGTCTCGGTGGTTGCCACCATGGTGCTCGCAGCCATCTTCTTTGGTGGCCAGACCGGCCTCTGGGCGGCGATGACCTACCCGCTCGCCATCTGCGCGGTGTGCCTCTTGACCTCCATCGCCGGCACCTACTTCGTCAAGCTCGGTGCTAACAACTCGATCATGGGTGCGCTCTACAAGGGCTTGATCGCCAGCACGGTGCTCGCAGCCGTCGGCCTGTGGTTTGCCACCCAATACATCATTGGCTGGGGCCCCCTCGGCACCGTGCCGGGTGGCGCAACCGTCACCGGCGTCAACCTGTTCAAGTGCGGGCTCGTTGGCCTCGTGGTGACCGGGCTCATCGTCTGGATCACCGAATACTACACCGGCATCGGCTATCGCCCGGTCCGTTCGATCAGCCAGGCGTCAGTCACCGGTCACGGCACCAACGTGATCCAGGGCTTGGCCGTTTCGCTTGAATCGACCGCGCTGCCGACGATCGTCATCATCGGCGGCATTCTGTCGACTTATAATCTGGCCGGTCTGTTCGGCACGGCTATCGCCGTGACGACCATGCTCGGCCTGGCCGGCATGGTGGTTGCCCTCGACGCCTTCGGTCCCGTCACCGACAACGCTGGCGGCATCGCCGAAATGGCTGGTCTTCCGAAGGAAGTCCGCAAGGCGACCGACGCGCTTGACGCTGTCGGCAACACCACGAAGGCCGTCACCAAGGGCTACGCCATTGGTTCGGCCGGTCTCGGCGCGCTCGTCTTGTTCGCCGCCTACAGCTCAGACCTGCAGTACTTCATCGCGCAGGCCAACGCCGCCGGCGCGACCCGCTTCCAGTACTTCAAGGGCGTCAAGATCGACTTCGGTCTCGACAATCCGTACGTGGTCGTCGGCCTGCTGCTCGGCGGTCTGATTCCGTACCTGTTCGGTGGTATGGCAATGACTGCGGTCGGCAAGGCTGCCGGTGCCATCGTTGAAGAAGTTCGGCGTCAGTTCAAAGCCAACCCGAACATCATGTTGAAGGGTGAGAAGCCGGACTACCAGAAAGCCGTCGACTTGCTGACGACAGCCGCGATCAAGGAAATGGTTCTGCCGTCGCTGTTGCCGGTGTTGGCACCCATCGTCGTCTACTTCGCGATCTACTGGATCGCTGGCGGCGGCGTGGTTGGTAAAGGCGCGGCCTTCTCGGCTGTCGGCGCACTCCTCCTCGGTGTGATCGTCACAGGCTTGTTCGTGGCCATCTCGATGACCTCGGGCGGCGGCGCTTGGGACAACGCCAAGAAGAGCTTCGAAGACGGCTTCGTCGACGACAACAAGGTCAAGCACATGAAGGGTTCGGAAGCCCACAAGGCCTCCGTCACCGGCGACACCGTCGGCGATCCTTACAAGGACACGGCAGGCCCCGCCGTGAACCCCGCCATCAAGATCTGCAACATCGTGGCGCTGCTGCTGCTCGCCGTGCTCGCGCACGGGTAAGGTTGCGCAACGTCGCTGAACTGCGAAGGGGAGCCGAAGGGCTCCCCTTTTTTTGATTGCAAGCAGCATCAACTCGTGATTGCATCCCAAGACAATGTGGCTGGTATTAACATGCGGGGGCGATCAAAATGATAAATGCTACTATAAGTGTTAAAATTACGACCGTTATTTTTGCGCTACTCTTTGTCTTCACAACGACATACACAGGACACGCTCAAAACTCCGCTCCCACCAAATTAACTACGACTGACGAAGTCAAAGGTCTTACCGAAGGCCAGAAAACAATTTTTGAAGCATTGCTCAAGTCCCATGAGAGCGTACTTAAAATCCACGAGGAAAACGCATCCAGACTCGGTTGGCTTATGACGATATTGCCGGGCGCTCTATTTGGCATTGCAGCCCTAGTAGCATGGTGGCTAGGTTCCAACCTCAAGGAAGCAATCACAAATCAAGTGTTGCTAGTCGCAAGTGGTGAACTGAAACAAAAACAGGCAGATTTTGCACGACTTCAGCAAGCAATAAAAGATACCGAACAATCTGCTATGGCTTGGAAAGCCAAGATTGCAGAGCTTAAAATATCCGGAGCACAACTAGATGCTTTTAACGCGCACTCATCAAAAGTAAGAGACTACCAAGGACAATTGCTGGCGCTGAGGAAGCAGGCGCGGTCAACCCCCAACGCAGCTTACGATGCCGACCTTCGTAGGTTGGCGCTCTTTACGCTTACTGATGTCAAAATTGGGGTAAAAGAATTACACGCAGACGATTGCTACAATGCAGCAGCTGTTGCTGGCGGTCTAAAAATGTCCGATCTTGCGATATGGTATATGCGTGCTGCATTCGACAAAGACAAAGGTAACCCAGTCTATGAAAGCAGAATACTACGGCATGAAATCGAAATACAGGGCGACTCAAAAACAGCGTCAAAGATCGTTGCGCGCATTCTTGAGCTCGTAAAGCACGCGCCACCTCCAGGATGTGAATTAATTTATTCAGAAGCCTGGAATATTGCCGAACACCTCAGAAGATATGCTCCGTTTATTCTCGCATTTGAAGAAGTAACTCAACGCGGCGCAACCTCATACGCCCACTTAATTACCGCTCGGCTCTATATGCGAGAAGGGCGGCTTGGCTGGAGGGAGCATGCGGAAAAGCACTTAGAGGCAACAAAACGGCTCCTTGCCAACGAGCCTTCACAAGCAACCTGGTACCCGTCTTCCGTCAGGGAATTGCATGCGCGTGTGTTGGAGCTTGGTGGCGAAGCAGACGAAGACGGTTCAATTGCTGAGAATAGTGCGATCGACCCAAAAGCACTGAAGGAAATGGCACGAATTCTTGCAAAATTTGGAAACGCGCCAGAGTGAACTAGCTATCATGACTTGAAGCACTATATCCAAGGTGCCATCTCGATGACGTCGGGTGGCGGCGCTTGGGACAACGCCAAGAAGAGCTTCGAAGACGGCTTCGTCGACGACAACAAGGTCAAGCACATGAAGGGTTCGGAAGC
>JANNEU010000292.1:0-20645 GCA_031379035.1 Hyphomicrobiaceae bacterium
TATTCGTCGATGCGGCCTTTGATTTTTTCCGGGTCGCCCAACTCTGCGCGATAGATGATTTCGGTGGCACCCTTGGCCCCCATCACGGCAATCTCAGCCGTCGGCCAGGCGTAGTTCACATCCCCGCGGATATGCTTTGAACTCATCACGTCGTAGGCACCGCCATAAGCTTTGCGGGTGATGACGGTGAGTTTCGGCACGGTGGCTTCGGCGTAAGCAAACAGCAGTTTGGCACCGTGCTTGATGAGGCCGCCGTATTCCTGCGCAGTGCCCGGTAGAAAGCCTGGCACGTCGACAAACGTGATGATCGGGATGTCGAAGCAATCGCAGAAGCGGACGAAGCGCGCCGCTTTGCGCGAGGCATCGCTGTCGAGCACGCCGGCCAGCACCATGGGCTGGTTGGCGACGATGCCGACGGTTTTGCCTTCCATGCGGGCGAAACCGGTGACGATGTTCTTTGCAAAAGCTTCCTGGATTTCGAAGAAGTCGGCTTCGTCGACGACCTTATGGATCAGCTCTTTGATGTCGTAGGGCTTGTTGGGATTGTCGGGGATGAGCGTGTCGAGCGAGGGCTCGAGCCGGTCAGGGTTGTCGCGGGTCGGCATGAAGGGCACGCCGGCCTTGTTGTGGGCGGGCAGGAAGTCCATCAGGCGGCGCATTTGCAGGAGCGCTTCGACATCGTTCTCGTAGGCCTTATCGGCGATAGAGGTTTTGGTGGTGTGGACTTTGGCACCGCCAAGTTCTTCGGCTGTCACCGTTTCGTTGGTGACGGTTTTAACGACATCGGGGCCGGTCACGAACATATAGCTGGTGTCGCGGACCATGAAGATGAAGTCGGTCATGGCCGGCGAGTAGACGTCGCCGCCGGCGCAGGGGCCCATGATGACGCTGATCTGGGGCACGACGCCGGATGCCAGCACGTTGCGCAAAAACACGTCGCCGTAGCCTCCGAGCGCTGCGACGCCTTCCTGGATACGAGCACCGCCGGCATCGAACAGGCCGACAATGGGCGCGCGGTTCTGCAGCGCCATGTCCTGGATCTTGGTGATTTTCTTGGCGTGCGATTCTGACAGTGAGCCGCCGAAGACGGTGAAGTCTTTCGCGAACACGTAGACGACGCGGCCGTTGATGGTGCCCCAACCAGTGACAACGCCATCGCCGGGGATCTTGGTTTTTTCCATGCCGAAATCGGTCGAGCGATGCTCGACGAACATATCGAACTCTTCGAAGGAGCCGTCGTCCATCAGCAGGTCGATGCGCTCGCGGGCGGTCAGTTTGCCGCGCTTATGCTGGGCGTCAATGCGCGTCTGGCCGCCACCAAGACGGGCAGTGTCGCGGCGGTGCTGCAACTCGGCGATGATGTCTTTCATGGGGGCCTCGATGCTGAAATCCAGATGGCTGGATAGCATCTCGCCCCACCGGTGCAATCCCACCTTTGGAGATTTGCTCAACAGGGCGTTGAGGGCACCTGTGGGCTCAAGCCACCCGGCGGATGGGCGTGTGGCCGGACAGCAGGGCCTTCAGGTCCCAGGGCGGGAGTTCGACGAGGCCGGGGCCGGGGACATAAGCGGGGGCGACACGCCGCCGCGTCTCCACGCACCAGATGAGCGTTTTCTGCAGGAAGTCGCCGATCGGCACGCGGGTCGCGATGGTGTGCGCCCAGGGACCGTCAATGGCCTGCTCGGCGCTCTGGCGGTCAGCAAAGACGGGCAGCGCTTCGCCGCCGGCGGGGTGGCGGGTTAACAGCGTGGCGGGCGCGTCGCCGGCTTTCAGGAGCCAGACTTGCCGGGTTTTGGCGGCGGTGCCGACAAACTGGTCGAGCAGGGCGCGGCGCAGGTGTTGATCAAGGTCAGCCGCGGCGAGTTCGGGTTCGGCTGGGCGGTCGGACCAGTCGGTGCCAACGAGATGATTTTCGGCGGCGAGCTTGGGCAGGTGGCGCGTCAGCAGGGCTTCGATTGGAAGTGTGAAGACGCGCGGCGCAGCCACCAGCACATCAGCCCAGCGGGCTGCTTCGGTATGGGATGACCACATCAGTTCGACCAGTTGCCGCTTGCGCCGTGGCGAGTGCACACGGGCCAGCCCTTCAGTGCCTTCGACGGCATAGGCTTGTCCCTGGGCCGCGACCTCACGCACGAAAGCGGTGCGGGTCTGCAGCTCCTCGAGGTTTACAACGGACATGGGGGATCCCGGAACCGGTTCAGCCGGGTGCGATCAGCATCGCAGCACCGGTGAAATTCAACACTTGCGTAATTGTTGTGACAGCAAATGGTTAAGGGAACTTTTCCGGATTGTACCGAAATGGAGCAAGTCACAGCGGCTTCGGCTGGACCACCGGAACGTTGGATAAGAGTTATCCGTTGGACGTTCGGCGCTAGCGCAAGCGATCGTGAAACTTTGCCGCGCGTTAACCGTAGTTTCAACAGTCTCGCCGGTTTCGGACCGCGCGTTGTCCAGCGGATGCTGTGCGTCCGCTGGCGCTGAGCGCGTGCGCGGCGACGCTATTGCTGCATCTTTTCCGCACACAAGGAGTCGTTCGTGTTCACTCGCAAACCAAATGGGCCGCAAGACATCAGCGGTGCCGCTTCGACGGCCGCTCCCCGCATCAACGGGAGTGCTGCGCAGGCCGCCGCCGCTGCGCCGCCACAAGCAACCGCTGTTCCAGTACGTACGGCGGGCGCGGCTGACGATGGCGGTGTCGTCGTGATCGGCAAAGGCACAAAGATCTCCGGGCAGATCTATGACTGCGCGAAGCTGGAGATCGAGGGCATGGTCGAAGGTAACATCGTGGCCGACGCGCTTGTTATCCGCGAAGGTGGTGTCGTCAAAGGTGATGTGAAGGCGGCGACTGCCGAAGTTCACGGCGTCTTTCAGGGCAAACTTATTGTCGAAGAGCTTCTCGACGTACGTTCCACCGGCCAAGTGGAAGGCGAATTGTCGTATGGTAAGCTGGCGGTTGCCATGGGCGGCTATATGTCGGGCACGATCAACAGTGATACGAATGCCGTCGTCTCTGAAGAACCCGCAATGGCGGCAACGGCCAAATCATTGGTGCCGGCAATTCCGCCGCCAGCACTCAATGGCCGTGAAAACTGGCTTGGTCAGGCGCAATAGGTTCGGCCATGGGCCTGACCTGCGCTTCAAGCGTAGCGCAGCGCCGATCAGGTATCGAGGGCAAGGTGGGGTCCCTGAATCTGGTAGAGTGCCAGCGCCGTGGCGATGGCTAAATTGAGGCTGTCGAGGCGGCCGGACATGGGGATTTTGACGCGGCGCTTGCAGGCGGCGGTGGTCTCTGGCGACAGGCCGGGGCCTTCGCCGCCCATAACGAGCAGGGTCGGCGGGCGATAAGAGATTTTGCGAAAATCATCACTGGCGGAAAGGTGCGTGCCGACCGTGTCGCCGCGCCAGGTGGCCATGAGTGTGTGAAGCGCGGGGCGTTCGAGGCGGACCAGCGGGATCGCGAAGATGGACCCCATAGTGGCGCGGACGCACTCGCGGCTCCAGGGATCACAACAGGTACCCGCAAGAATGATGCCGGCGCAGCCTACAGCGTCGGCGGTGCGGATGATCGTGCCAAGGTTGCCGGGATCGCGGATCTCTTCAAGTGCGAGCCAGGTCGCATCGGTGGCCACGGCCTTGGAATCAGGTGGCTCGGCCCAGCTCTGGCGGAAGACGCCCAGCATGGTTTGCGGGTTGTCTTTGGCGGAGAGTTTTTCAAGGATGGCTGGTGTCACTTCCAGCACGTCCGTGCGTCGGCGCACTGCGTTCTCGACCAAGTCGCGCGTTGGCCCTGTTTGCGCGGCGTCGGCTCGGACGATGAGCGTCTCGGGGTGGATGCCGTGTTCGGCGGCGGTAATGAGGATCGACGCGCCTTCGGCGACGAACAGGCCGGTTTCTTTGCGTGCTTTGCGCAACTCCAAGCTCTTGATGAGCTTGATCCGGTCGTTGGTCAGTGAGGTGATCGATTGTACGCTCACAGCGCGCTCCAGCGTGTGAACAGCGATGTGGGCAGGATGCGCTGCGCGCCCGTTTCAACAAGGGCAAGCTCGCCGGTTTCGTAGTTGCCGGGGCGGGCCTCAAGGCATTCGCGGACGAGGCCATCAATGGCGAGGGCTGAGGCACGGATGGCATAAGAGGTGACGATCAAGGCAGCGTATTTGGGGGCCAGCAGTTTTTCGCAGTCACGCAAGAGCGCCGGCATGTGGGTGAAAAAGTCCCAGACTTCGCCATCCGGGCCGCGGCCGAACTTGGGCGGGTCGACCAGGATGACGTGATAGGTTTTGCCGCGCCGGACTTCGCGGGCGACGAACTTGCGGGCATCTTCCAAAATCCAGCGCAGCGGTTTTTCACCGAGCCTGGACGCGCCCTGGTTTTCCTTGGCCCAGCCGATGGCTTTCTTGGAGGCGTCGACGTGGGTGACGTCAGCACCGGCACGGGCAGCAATGAGGGACGCGGCACCGGTATAGGCGAACAGGTTCAGCACGCGGGGTTGCTCGCCGCGCACAGTCTTCAAGTGCTCCAGCATCCAGGCCCAGTGGGGTGCTTGCTCAGGGAACAGGCCGAGATGGCGGAAATTCATCAAACGGCACTGCAACGTAACGCCCATGACCTCAACGGGCCAAGCGGCGGGCAAGGGCTTGGCAAAGCGCCAACGGCCGCCCTCGCCGTCGTCATCTTCGCCGGCGTTGGGGCTGTCCTTGGCCGGCCCGGCTTTGAAGGCCGCATCGGCGCGGAGCCAGGCACCGGGCACGAGGTGCTGCTTCCACATGGCCTGCGGCTCGGGGCGGTCGAAGGTGTAGGTGCCGAAGCGCTCCAGTTTGCGGCCGTGCCCACTGTCGAGCAGTGCATAATCCGGCATCCCCGTCATGGTGACGAGGGATAACGTAGGCGTGACGTGCGCACGTGAAACGGCGATTGTTGGTTGCATTGGCATGAGTTTGCAGGGTTCCAGAAGCGCCACGATGGCTATCGGCCGCGCGCCTCTAAGCTTTCCGACAAATTGCCCCATCAAGTCCAGTGCAGCAACAGTGGCGTTACGTCAGTGGCGTGATCTGCCGCGTAAGCCGTCTGGTGCTAACGCGCGCGCATGAGGATCTCCGCGCATGTGCTGGTGAAGACCTGCGCGCCGGTGATGATGTCTTCGTCGGAGGTGTTTTCGGTCCAATGGTGGCTGATGCCGCCAATAGAGGGGACGAACAGCATGGCCGAGGGCATGACGGCCGAGAGCACCTGTGCGTCATGGCCGGCACCGCTGGGTATGCGGACGGACTTGCCCCCGGCGTGCTCTTTCGCGGCCCTCTCGATGGCGGATTGGAAGCCCTCATCCATGCGGGCCGGGGTGCTGCCACGGAGTTTAATCACTTCAATGGGGCAGGGGCCGGTTTCGGCGTGGTTGGCAGCGATCTCTCGCAGCATGGCTTCGAGGCGGGCGAGCAGGACCGGATCGTCGTCGCGGAACTGGAACAGGATTTCAGCGCGGCCGGGAATGATACTGGGTGCGCCAGGCTCAAGTGCGATGCGGCCGGTGGTTCTGACCGTGCGTGGGCCACCGTTTTTCGTGAATGCCTCGTCGAGGGCCAGCAGCAGTTTGACGGCCGCGAGACCAGCGTCACGGCGAATGGCCATGCGGGTGGTGCCGGCGTGGTTCTGGGTGCCGGTAATGATGATCTTGAACTGCCAGATGCCGACGATGGAGGTGACGACGCCGATCTTGAGGTTGTTGGCTTCGAGCCAATCGCCCTGCTCGATGTGGGCTTCGAAGTAACCGATATGGCGGCCTTTTTCGACGGTGACACGCGGCCGTCCTGTATAGCCTGCCTCAGCAAGGGCACCGCGCAAAGTACGGCCGAGTGTGCGGTCGACAGCCTTGTCGAGTTCGACGTCACCGACATCGCCAACGTAGCTGCCGCTCCCGAGGAAGTTGCCGAAGTGACCTTCCTCGTCGCACCAGGCGGCGACTTCGACGGTGCCAGTAAAGCCGGGTGCAGTGTTGAGCACGCGGGCGGCTTCGAGGGCATAGACGACGCCGAGCGGGCCATCGAGCCAACCGGCTTCGTTTTGGCTTTCGAGGTGGGAGCCGGCGAGCAGCTTGGGGCCGGGTTTATTGGACACGCCAAAGACATTCCCGATGCCGTCGATGGTGGGCGTGAGGCCGGCTTTGGGAAGTTCTGCGGCCAGCCAGTCGAGGGATTGGATGTGCTCTTTGGAGAGCGTCGGCCGGTGCACGCCGGTTTTGAAGGCACCCATGCGGCGCAGGTGCGTGAGATCGCCGATAACGCGAGCGGGGTCGATCAGGTCGTTGAAGGTAGCTGGCATGCGTACGCTCCGCAGCATTGGTTGGCGGCGCACTCTACGGACAGACGGTGGCGGGCGGCAACTCTCTTGCGTCTCACTGATGTTTCCCGTCGCATCGCCGCCCCAATTCGATCCTCGGTACGCCGCAATGGATTGGCATAAGAATCATCGAGTGCTTGATCCGGCCCGCCGATCTCTCCGATCCGGTCCCCCAGACCGGTTCCCTTGTTCAGATTTCTCCGAGATCTCTCCTCGGTCCGGATCAAGCCTCTCTCCGCTCAGCGATGTCCATGACTTCCGCGCCGTCAGGGATAAGCGACTGCTATCGCCGGTGGCTAAGACAGCCAGCAGGGCGGCGATTTTGGTCTCAGAGGGCGAACCCCAATTCTCGCAGAACGGTTGGGATCCGGTCTTTTACTTTGAAGAAGCCGGCGGTCGCGTGCGGCCAGAACGCAGCGTCCCAGGTGCGACGGATCATGTGAAGCGAATGTCCACCTTTCTCAAGGGCAGTGCCGAACGGCTCAAAGGCAGTGCGCGATGGACCGATCTGTATCTCATGCATCACGACATTTTTCGGCGTCGGCCAAGCCTGGACTATCGCCGGAGCCTGTGTGGGTCCAAGAGTCGTCAACGGCACTTCTCCCGACAGACGCGCGCTGATGCGCGCAGCGGTATCGACTAACGCGCCGCGCTTGTAGGCCGCAACGGCCGTGCTGATGGCGGGACAGCTGGCTGCGTTGTCGATAAGGATGACGGACTGGAGAAGTTTCCAGTCTAGTGGCCACGTTTCAACGCCGAGATCATCGTCTGTGACGACGAGGGTGTAGGGGCCTAGTGGCGGTGTCGTCGGGCGCGGCACCAGCGTTCGCCGTGGCCCACTCTCATCGGGCGGTAACGGTCTGGCATCGTTCGCGAGGTTGCGAGCGTCGTCGAAGCGGCCGCCCGTGTAAGTTGCGATGTTGTCTGGACGCGCCAAATAAGTCTTGCCTTGTGTGTGTAGGCCGCCCACCCACCGCCAGGACAGCGTGTTGGACGCTGCATCGCCATCGAGGAGATGGCGCAGGAAGAAGTCTGCTCCAAGCTGCCATGGCAAGTTCAGCGTGAAAATCCAAATGCTCGCGAACCACATGCGCGCATGATTATGCAGATAACCTGTGCCGATGAGTTCATGCGCCCAGGCGTCGAAACAGTCGATGCCAGTGTTGCCGCGCATCGCTGTATTGAGCCGTTGGAACTGTTCGACCGTGGCTGTGCTCTGCAGAGCGCTCACGTCGGCGACGAAGCGGCCCCATACCTGGGGGCGTTGCTCGAGCCAACCTCTCCAGTAGGTACGCCAGACAATCTCCTGGATGAACTTTTCGGCAGCGGCGGGTCCATGTCTGTCCAGCACGGCAGCCACAATTTCCTGCTCGGTGATCAGCCGATGGCGAATATACGGCGAAAGACATGACACGTTGGTGCGGTTGGCGGGGCCAAGATCGTGGTTGCGGTGCGAGGTATAGTGCTGTCCGGCGCTGGGCAGAAAGGCTTCGAGACGCGTGAGGGCCGCTTGGCGGGTCGGCGGAAACGGACTTGCCGTCATGGTGCAATCTCCTGCCCGGCCCAGTCGAACAGCCGTCCGGACTGCGCCGGTGTCAGAGCTGCGAGGACTCCCAGCAGGTATGCTGCGGACTGATCCGTCGTGAAGAGGCGGTCATCGGCAACGTTGCTTTGAAACGGCTTGGACAGCGCCGTATCGACGGTGCCGGGATGGAGGCCGACGCAGATCGCTTGCGGCCGCTTGGTTGCGAGCTCGATTGCCAAGCAGCGGATGATCTGGTTCAGCGCGGCTTTTGAGGCGCGATAGCTGTGCCAGCCGCCGAGGCGATTGTCGCTGATGCTGCCGACGCGTGCAGACAGGACGGCGAATACTGCGCGACGGTCGCGTGGCAGCAACGGTAGGACGTGCTTGGCGATCAGCGCCGGGCCAATTGTGTTAATCTCGAAACTGCGGCGCATGGTGTCGGCATTGATTGCGCGCCACGTCTTCTCCGGGCGGACACCAGCCGCGTCATCGTGCAAAACGCCCGTCGCAACGATAACGACATCGACCTCACCAAGGGCCTCAGCGCAGCCCGCGATTGTCGCTTCATCAAGTAGATCGACCACGAAAGTCGCGCGCTTGCCATCCGTGGCTAGACCGTCATTCCCAGCACGGCGTTGCCAAACTGTGAGGCGCGTAACGGCTGTATCGGTCATGAGCCGTGCCGCGAGTGCGGACCCGACGCCGCCAGTGCCGCCAACGATTAATGCATGCACGGTTGCGTGCCTCCAATTTCTGTAGTGACAAGCCTACCCGGTGTGAGCGCTGCTGACGGCGTTGCGGCGAAAGTGTCGCACTCCTCAACCAACGATCGTTCGACATCGCGTGGCGCTGCATGGTCATCGCCGTGTAGTTTGCTTTCCGGCCTGCTTAAGGCTGACAGCGGGCACTGCCGTGTGCGTTTTGCAACAGGTCTGCAAAAACAATAAAAATATTATCTGACAATGGTTTGCATTATCGAGCCGCTTGCAACTGTTAACCTCAAGTTAACCACATCAAGCCAACCGTTTATGTGTCAGCCGTTCCTGAATCGGACCCGGTCTGACGTATTGGGCAACCTGAAAGGAAAACTCCCATGGCGAAGACCGTTGTGAAGACAAAAGCAAAGAAGGCTCCTGCGAAGCGTAAAGTGAAGGCCGTTGCTAGCGTGAAGCGCGCTGGCGCTGCTCGCCGCTCGACCAAGAAGAAGGCCGTGCGCAAGCCAGTCGCTCGTAAGGCCGTTCGTAAGGCTGTGAAGAAGGCCTGACTTGCGCGCCCCGGATTTTCCGGGGTGATGAGACACGGCGGGTTTGGGCAAAACCCCGCCAAGGATCACCCGGCCGGGGCCACGTGAAACGTGGTCGCCGGCCGAGCGCTTTTTTGGGGGGTGAGATTGACCGCGCAAGTCTGCCGCTCAGAGTCCGTCGACTTATTGTCGGTGACACGGCTGTCATCGATCATACTCATCGTCGAACGACGCGTGATAGCTCTCTTGTTTGTGTTGTGCAGCAAGTCCTGAGAACGCGTTGTCCTGTGCGCTGATGTCGTGGCGTGCGCTTTGTCTCGGCGATGCTTGCTGATGCGATGGTGTCTGCGGTGTTCGGGCCGCGCGAGCATCGACGTCGCGCCCTTCGCACGAATCATTGTCGCGAACTTTGCAGCCTGATTCGCATGATTGATGTGATTCTTTTCTGTTTTTTGGCTTTGAAACGAACGGATAGAGCGATGAACTCAACTTTCAATTCACCCATCCTGATCTAAAACACTGGTTTCTCATGTGAATTTGTGGATTGAATGCAACACTTCTGCGATCCAATCCAAAAACCAGCGTGCAAATCGCTTTTTGTTGTCAACACCAGAATAAAAAAAGTGCATAGTTGACTTGTTCGAAATCACTCGAACGATTTCTCAGAGAGGGACATCCCATGGCTAAGGCCGCTGCAAAGAAGAAAGTCGCCGCTAAGAAGGTTGCCAAGAAGGCTCCGGCCAAGAAGGCTGCTGCGAAGCGCCGTTGAACGGGTCGGGTTGAGCGCTTCCGCCCTTTGATCTCGGCTGGGCACCGGGGCCAACGGGCAGAAGCGAAGAACCCACCGAACGACGAAAGTTCGTGTTAGAACTATCGAGGCCGGAGATCGCTTATTGCGATGCTCCGGTTTTCGATTTTTAAGGCGTGCTATTGCCGATGCTGGATTAGAAATTGTTCTTGCTGCGTGATTGTCCATGACTGTGCGTTTGGACGTGCGATCTGCGCGACAAGGGTGATCGGATTGGCCGGCCTGGACCTGGTGCCCGGTAACAAGCGGTTGCCATCGTAGGGGTATCATGCGCGTTCGGTTTTCGGCGCTGTGTGATTTTGGATGTTTCGCTTGGTTATGCGGTCGTCCTCGGCCATTCTGCGGTCCTGCACTCCCTTTTCAGGACATGCCCACTATGGCTGCCGTTCCTTCCGCTTCGCGTGCCTTTGACCCCGCTTCCATTCATACGACTCTGTTCGGTGCGCTCCTTGACACGGTTGCGGCGCACGGCGCGCAGCGGGTGGCGCTGGAGGACGTCGAGCGGCAACCGATGACCTACGGGCGGCTGGTGCTGGGGGCGTTGGTGCTCGGTCAGGCGCTGGCGCGGGACACGCGGCGGAGCGAGACGGTGGGGGTGCTGCTACCGAATGTGGCGGGGCTGGCGGTACTGGTGTTTGGGCTCAATGCTTTCGGGCGTGTGCCGGCGCTGCTGAATTTTTCGGCGGGGCTGAAGAACCTCAAGAGCGCGATTTCGACGGGCGTGATCCGGCGCGTGGTGACATCGCGGCGGTTCGTGGCGATGTCGAACCTGGGAGAGGTGGTCGATGCTTTGGCGGCCATGGAAATTGCACCGGGCAAGCGGTTAGCCATCACCTACCTGGAGGACGTGCGGAAGGGGATCGGTCTCAAGGATAAGGTCCAGGGCGCGGTTCGCGCGAAGTTCGCACGGGCGGTCCATCGCAAGCATGCGCTGGCACCGAGCCAGCCGGCGGTGGTGCTGTTTACGTCAGGCACGGAAGGCGCCCCGAAGGGTGTTGTGCTGACGAATGCCAATCTCGTCGCCAATGCGCGACAGATTTTTGCGCACGCCGAGGGACTTCTCACGCATGATGAAACCGTGATGAACCCGCTGCCGATGTTCCACAGCTATGGTTTGACCGCAGCGACGCTGATGCCGTTGCTGACGGGCATGAAGGTCGTGCTATATCCCAGCCCGCTGCACTACAAAGAGGTTCCCAAGCTCATCGGCGCGACGAAGGCGACAGTCCTATTTGCGACCGACACCTTTTTGCAGGGCTACGCCCGGGGTGCGGATGCGGGCGATCTGGGGAGCGTTAAGTTCATCATCGCTGGGGCGGAGAAGATCAAAGATCAGACGCGAGTAATGTGGGCCAAGTACGGGACCACAATTCTTGAAGGCTATGGGGCGACGGAGTGCGCGCCAGTGTTAACGTGCAATCTGCCTACGCAAACTAAGCCGGGCTCGGTCGGCACGTTGCTGCCGGGCATTGAAGCGCGACTGGAACCGGTGCCTGGCATTGAGGGTGGCGGCCGGCTGGTCGTGCGAGGGCCGAATGTGATGGCGGGCTATCTGCTGCCTGATAAGCCAGGTGTCCTG
Organism: Hyphomicrobiaceae bacterium; assembly: GCA_031379035.1. Classification (GTDB taxonomy): domain Bacteria; phylum Pseudomonadota; class Alphaproteobacteria; order Rhizobiales; family Hyphomicrobiaceae; genus JABFRJ01. The sequence continues at coordinate 11,486 of JANNEU010000292.1, forward strand.
GTGCCGGCGCGTGACGGTTGGCACGACACTGGCGACATTGTTGAAATCGACGCCGATGGCCTTGTCTTTATTAAGGGTCGCGCCAAGCGGTTTGCCAAGATCGGCGGTGAGATGGTGTCGCTGGCGGCGGTAGAAGCCATGGTGGCTGACATTTGGCCGGAGAACAATGCGGTTGTGCTGTCTGTGCCGGATGATCGGAAAGGTGAGCAATTGGTGTTGGTGACGGACAAGGTCGGCGCTGACCGGACGGCATTGCTGACGGCGGCGCGGGCTCAGGGTGTGCCGGAGCTGTGGGTGCCGCGGTCCATCATGGTTGTTGATGCGATCCCGGTGCTGGCGTCCGGTAAGGTCGATTTCATGGCGACGAATGAGATGCTGGCGCGGCAGAAGGTGGCGGCGTTGTAGCAGCGTTTCCCAACACCTACCGGCGGCATCGCAGAAACTGTCGTCGGCAAGGCCTTCACTTGTGGTTGTTGGGTTGCGGCGCGAGGGCGCCTAACAAAACCTACCAACTACCAACGATCTCTTTCTGTGGAGCCCCACATGACCGCCGATAACATCTTGATTGCAACGTGGACCACGCCGTTCGGGATTGTGCCGTTCGACAAGATAACAGATGCAGATTTTCTACCGGCGTTCGAGATAGCGATGGCGCGGCATCTCTCGGAGATCGAGGCGATTGCAGGTAGCGGCGCACCGGCGACGTTTGCAAATACGGTCGAAGCGTTGGAGCTGGCCGGTGCCGATCTGACGCAAGTGAGTGCAGTGTTTTGGAACCTTGCGGGTGCTGACAGTAATGAAGCGCGGCAGGCGATTGAGCGGGAAATGGCCCCGCGCATGGCGCAGCACGGGAATGCGATCACGTCGAATGCGGCGTTGTTCAAACGGATCGCTGATCTTTACGTCAGCCGCGCATCGCTGGGGCTGACGGCGGAACAGCTGCGCGTTCTTGAGCGGGCGCATCTGGGCTTCGTGCGGGCGGGTGCCAAGCTGGTGCCGGCGCAGAAGGAGCGTATGGGCGCGATCAAGCAGCGACTGGCGGCGCTCGGCACGCAATTCTCGCAGAATGTGCTGGCCGATGAAAAGGCGTTCGAGCTGCCGTTGGCGACGGAAGCCGATCGCGCGGGGCTGCCAGCGTCACTGGTGGCGGCTGCGGCTGAGGCAGCGCGCACGCGCGGGTCGGCTGCCAGCCATGTGATCACGCTGTCACGGTCGCTGATCGAACCGTTCCTGACGAGTTCGACGCGGCGGGACTTGCGCGAGACAGCGTTCAAAGCCTGGGTGAAGCGTGGCGAGACCGGTGGGGCGACCGACAATCGCAAGATTGTCGCTGAGACGCTGGCACTGCGGCACGAGCGGGCGCAGTTGCTCGGTTATTCGACGTTCGCCGATTTCAAGCTCGAAGACACTATGGCGAAGACGGCACCTCGAGTGCGGGAACTGCTGGAGACGGTGTGGGGTCCGGCGAAGGTTCAGGCTGAGCGCGAGCGCGCACGGCTGGCGGCGCTGGCGCAGTCAGAAGGCGCGAATATCGTCATCGAACCCTGGGACTGGCGGCACTATGCGGAGCGCGTGCGGGCGGTGGATTACGGCATCGATGAAGCGGAGGTCAAAGCGTATCTCTCGCTTGACCAGATTATTGCTGCAGCATTTGCCACCGCGACACGCCTCTTTGGCTTGCAATTCCGCGAGGTCAAAGATCTCTCACTCTATCATGCTGATGTGCGCGCGTTTGAAGTGACTGACAAAGAGGGGAAGCCCGTGGGGCTGTTTCTGGGCGATTACTTCAATCGGCCATCGAAACGAAGCGGGGCGTGGATGAGCGCGTTCCGCAGCCAACAAAAGCTGAAGGGTGAGATCCGGCCGATTATTGTCAACGTCTGCAACTTTGCGAAGCCGGCGGCCGGCGGGGCGGCGTTGTTGTCGATGGATGATGCGCGGACGTTGTTCCACGAGTTCGGGCATGGGCTGCATGGTTTGATGTCGAATGTCACCTATCCTTCGCTGTCGGGGACGGCGGTGGCTCGCGATTTCGTGGAACTGCCGTCGCAGCTTTTTGAGCACTGGCTTGGTACGCGTGCGGTGCTGGCAGAGTTTGCGCGCCATTACGAGACGGGTGCGCCGATGCCGGCCGTGCTGATCGACAAGCTTAATGCGGCGCGGACGTTCAACCAGGGCTTTGCGACGACGGAGTTTCTGGCGTCGGCCATTGTGGATATCGATTTCCACGCGGCGACGGGTGCCGAGGCTGCGCGCGATCCGATGGAACGGCAGGCGGCGACTTTGGCGCGCATCGGCATGCCGCGCGAGATTGTGATGCGGCATGCGACGCCGCATTTCAGCCATGTGTTTTCAGGCGATGGCTATTCGTCGGGGTACTACAGCTATCTGTGGTCGGAGGTGCTGGATGCCGACGCCTTCGCCGCATTCGAAGAAACGGGCGATGTGTTTGATGGGGCGACGGCAGAGAAGCTGGCGACGTTCGTTTATTCGGCCGGCGGGTTGCGCGAGGAAGAGGCGGCGTATCAAGCCTTCCGCGGCCGCGCGCCGAAGGTGGAAGGATTGTTGAAGAAGCGCGGGTTGATGGAGAAAGCAGGCGGTGTCTCTATACCGTCCTGAGCACAACGAGCACTCATTGTTTGGTTAGCAACCCCTTCAACCGGTAGACTGCCTCCAGTGCGGCCTTTGGCGTGAGCTCGTCTGGATTAATGGCCGCCAGGGCGGCTTCGATCTCAGACTTTGCGACGCTTGCCCGCGCCGCGGCTGCAGCACCCGGTACATGTCCGCTTGGCCGCACGGCCGCAAACAGGGGCAAGTCGTCAAGCAGTGCCGGGCCACTGGCCTTTGCACCTTTCCCGCGCCGATCGCTGGCTTCCAGCGTCTTTAACACTTCGCCCGCTCGCTTAATCACTGCTGCCGGCAGGCCTGCCAGCTTGGCGACTTGAATGCCGTAGGAGCGATCCGCCGCGCCCTTTTTGAGTTTGTGCAGAAAGACGATTTCGTCCTGCCATTCCTTCACGTCGATGGTGACGTTGGAGACGTCTTTCAGACGTCCCGCCAGGGCAGTCATCTCGTGGTAGTGGGTCGCGAACAGCGCGCGGCACTTGGAGACCTCGTGCAAGTACTCGACGGTTGCCCAGGCAATGGAGAGCCCGTCAAATGTCGCGGTGCCGCGCCCAATCTCGTCGAGAATGACCAGGCTCTGTGCTGTGGCCTGATTGAGAATGCCTGCTGTCTCCACCATCTCGACCATGAACGTGGAGCGGCCGCGGGCAAGGTCATCGGACGCGCCGACGCGGGAGAATAGTCTATCGCAGAGGCCGATTGTTGCGCTTCGCGCTGGTACGAACGAGCCCATCTGCGCCAGCACAACGATCAGCGCGTTCTGCCGGAGGAAGGTGGATTTTCCGGCCATGTTGGGGCCGGTAACGAGCCAGATGCGGCCGTCGCCGGTATCGTCGAAGCCGGGGAAGCCCGCAGGCCTGCTCGATTGCTTCATGTCGACCGTATCGGCGTGAATGGGTGCCGGTCCGAGTATGCAATCGTTCTCGACAAAGGGTCCAGCATGCTGTGACTTCAGGGCTTGCTCGACGACGGGATGTCGCCCGCCGATGATTGCCAGATCTGTATGGGTGCCTAACACAGGCCGCACATATCCCTGCTCAACTGCGATTTCGGCCAAGCTCAAATGGCAATCGAGGGAGGCTAGGCTTGCCGCCACCTCGCCCAGTGTGCGCTCATGTTTTGCGATCTCGTCGGCCAACGTGTTGAAAAGATCTTGTTCGAGGCCGAGTGCGCGCTCGCCTGCGGAGGCAATGCGGCCCTCGATGTCGACAAGCTCCGGTGTGGTAAACCGCATGGCGCTCGCCATCGTCTGGCGATGCTTGAACGTTTCAGAAAGTGGTGCTTCGGTGAGAGGCTTGGCATTCCCCGCTGATACTTCGATGTAGTAGCCGAGTATGTTGTTGTGCCGGATCTTCAGCGATTTGACGGCCGTCTGCTCGACGTAGCGCGCTTCGAGTGCCGCCATCACCTTGCGGCTGTCCTCGCGCAGGCTCCGTGCCAGATCGATGTCGGCCGAATAACCCGCTTGGACGAAGCCACCGTCACGCCGGAACGGTGGTGGTTCTTCGACGAGTGCTGCGGCGAGCTTGGGCTGCAGATCAAAGCCTTTAGGTGCCAGCTTCGCTGCGATGTTCTCGATTTCAGCAGGCAATCCAATGGGTGCTGCTTGGTGTTTAAGAAGCCGCGCTGCCGCTGCCGCTGCTGCCAATGCATCGCGCACTGCTGCCAGATCGCGCGGCCCCCCCCGTTGAAATGCGAGCCGCGCCACCGAGCGCGCCATATCCGGTGCGCGCCGCAAGGCCTCGCGCAGATCTTCGCGGAGGCGTTCTTCACCGGTGAAGTAGCCGACGGCATCGAGCCGCCGTGCGATTAGTGTCATGTCGCGGGAGGGGCTCGCCAACCGTTCTGCCAGCTGACGTGCACCTGGTCCGGTTACCGTTCGATCAATCGACGCCAGCAGGCTCCCGCTGCGCTCGCCGGAGACCGAGCGCACCAACTCCAGCGACGCGCGTGTGGCGGCATCGATCACCATGATCTCAGCACTGCCGCCGCGCCTTGGTGGCAAGACCACGGGCCGGCGGCCGAGCTGGGTCAGTTCGACGTACTTCAGAAGTGCGCCGACGGCTGCGAGTTCGGCCCGAGAGAAGTTCCCGTGGCCGGCCAAGTCTGCCACACCGAGATGCGATTTGAGCAGCCGCTCACCGGCAAAACTATCAAACGAGGGTGACGGCACAGGCGTTACGGCGCATTTGGCTTCGGCGAGCATCGTCTTGAAGCTGGGCTCGCCCAACAACGTATCTGCTGCCAACACTTCGCCTGGTGCTAGCCGCGCCAGTTCGCCAGACAAATCAGGCGCTGCGATCTCGCCGATCTCGAACTCGCCGGTCGAAATATCCAGGGACGCTAGTGCAAAGCCAGGTGACGCACCTTGCACTGGCGGGGCCTTGAAAATGGCGGTCAGAAAGTTGCGCGTGTTGGCTTCAAGCAGGCTATCTTCGGTCAGGGTTCCGGGCGTTACCAAACGGACGACGTCGCGGCGCACGATGGCCTTGGCACCCCGCTTGCGCGCTTCCGCTGGATCTTCCAGCTGCTCGCAAACCGCCACGCGGAAGCCCTTGCGGATCAGACGCTGCAGATACTCATCGGCCCGATGGATTGGCACGCCGCACATGGGAATGTCGTCGCCCAAGTGTTTGCCGCGCTTGGTCAGTACGATCCCGAGTACGGCAGAGGCGGTGACGGCATCCTCAAAGAAGAGTTCGTAAAAATCACCCATCCGATACCAAAGGATGCAATCGGGATTGGCCGCTTTGATCTCGAGGAACTGCGCCATTGACGGCGTTACCCCGGTGCCGGCCACAACACCTGTCGGTGGCATGCCCGGCGCGTCAGGCGTTGGCTCGTCGGGCGCGGTCGTGTCTTTGGAGCGGCGCTGCATGGGTCAACCAGAGGGCGTCAGGGACAGTGTGGCCCCTGTTTTGGCTGTCATCGTCAGCAATCGCAACCGTGTCGTCTCATGGCGCGTCACGACAACGGCCGGGCCCATCGCTGGGTCCGGCCGGCAAATGACGCAAGCTGTCGTTTGTCTCAGTCGATGTACGGCCTCAGATACGGGCACAATTCCCGGTCGCCGTCTTCGTTCGTGAACGTGCCGGTATCGTAGTCGAATTCAGAGAAATTGCGGTCACAGCGGTCGTAGACCGACTCTCGGTTCGGCCCGCGATAGTAGCGATATCCCAACGTTGCACCGATGATGGCCGCACCGACGCCAATGGCGATGCCGCGGTCATAGCGGCGATCACGTCCGTGGCGGCGATCCGCTTCATAGCGGGCACGTGGGGGCGGGGCGCTGAAAACGGGTGGTGGCCCGGACCGCATAACGGGCGGGGGTGCGGGACGTGCGAAAACCGCTGGCGGCGGAGCCGGACGAGCGGCTTGTGGCGGGGGTGCCGGGCGTGCTGCCTGAGGTGGTGGAGTCGGCCGCGCTTGCGGTGTGGGTGCGGCCTGGCGTGGCTGCCCACCGCCGCGGTGCCCGCGATAGTTTGGATCGCCAGGCTTTGGTTCAGCGGCTGACGCGGCTGAAATCAACTGACTGGCGACGAGACTGGCCGCTACCACCACCGATGCTGCCCGTGATACAATTCCACATATACTTGTCATGGTAGCCCCCGTCCTGTCTGCGTGCGCAGCTCCGAACGTGCGTCCGGAACACTGATAGATCATTGCTTGTCCGCGAATAGTTCTTTGTTTGGTGTCCAATCGGACTGGTGACACGGTGTGATCGCGCGCCATCCGAAATTGAACGTTACGAGGTCTGTATCAGCGTTGATCTGAAGCCGTCTTGAATTGGTCGTGCAGCTGCCATTCATCTTGGGCCAGAATGTCAGGTCTGTGAAGCCGATTGAGCGGCTGCTTGTTCGTCTGTTGCGTGGGCCGCGACTGCGACCGTGTCATGCGGCAAATCGTACATCGCGTGCCCGTTGAACGGCCCTCATGAGCGTGGTAAGGCACGCGGAAGTTAGAGGGCGGGGTGCAGCGAGGTAGCTTGCGCGCAATGTTCGCCTGCGGCTTTCTTCCAGGCTTCTCGGTTAGTTCTCCGGCAGGGCTTGGCCTTCCACCTCGTGGTGAGGCGCGGAACCGTTTCCAAGCGGCGCGTAACACCCCAAATTCCGGTCGAGACGATCCCACGTGGCTAGCGATCAAACAACTACGGGCGTTGCAGAACGCTACGCCTCCGCCTTGTTCGAGCTCGCAAAAGATCAGGGCAGTCAGGCCCAAGTCGAACAGGATCTGGTCAAGTTTCAAGTTCTGCTCGATCAAAGCGAAGATCTGCGGCACCTCGTGACCAGCCCAGTGTTTTCTTCAGATGTTCAAGGCAAGGCCGTCGCCGCCGTTGCGCAGAAGGCTGGCATCAGCGGTTTGACCGCTAACTTCTTGAAAGTCTTGGCCTCCAACCGCCGATTGTTCGCTGCCAGTGACATGGTCAAGGCCTATCGCGTTATCGCCGCTCGCGACCGCGGTGAAGTCTCGGCCGAAGTCTCATCGGCCCAGCCGCTTACCGACGCGCAGTTGCAGGCATTGAAAGATCAATTGAAAGGCAGCGTCGGCAAAGACGTTACCATCACCGCAAAAGTCGATCCCAATCTGCTCGGAGGCCTTGTCGTCAAGGTCGGCAGCAAGATGATCGACAGCTCACTCAGAACAAAACTCGACCAGCTCAAAGTTGCTATGAAAGGAACCGGCTGATGGATATCCGCGCCGCTGAAATCACCTCGATCCTCAAGGATCAGATCAAGAATTTCGGCCAGGAGGCCAAAGTCTCCGAAATCGGTCAGGTTCTCTCGGTCGGTGACGGTATCGCCCGTGTTTATGGCCTCGACAAGGTTCAGGCCGGCGAAATGGTCGAATTCCCCGGCAATATCCGTGGGATGGCCCTTAACCTTGAGACCGACAACGTTGGCGTTGTGATCTTTGGCGACGACCGCTCTATTAAAGAGGGCGACACGGTCAAGCGCACCGGTGCCATCGTGGAAGTCCCCGTCGGCAAAGGCCTGCTTGGCCGCGTGGTCGATGGCCTCGGCAACCCGATCGACGGCAAGGGCCCTATTAAGGCCGACAAAAAATCCCGCGTCGACGTCAAGGCGCCCGGCATCATCCCACGCAAATCCGTCCATGAGCCCATGGCCACCGGTCTCAAGGCCATCGACGCGCTCATCCCTGTCGGTCGCGGCCAGCGCGAGCTGATCATCGGCGACCGTCAGACCGGCAAAACCGCGGTCGCCCACGACACGATCCTCAACCAGAAGGCCCTCAACAAGGGCACCGACGAGAGCAAGAAGCTCTATTGCGTCTATGTTGCCATCGGCCAGAAGCGCTCGACAGTTGCCCAGTTCGTGAAGGTGCTGGAAGAAAACGGCGCGCTTGAATACACGATCGTTGTCGCCGCCACTGCGTCCGACCCAGCCCCCATGCAGTTCCTCGCACCCTTCACCGGTTGTGCCATGGGCGAATTCTTCCGCGATAACGGTATGCACGCCGTCATCGTCTATGACGATCTCTCCAAGCAAGCCGTTGCTTACCGCCAGATGTCGCTGTTGCTGCGCCGCCCACCAGGTCGCGAAGCCTATCCCGGCGACGTGTTCTATCTCCATTCGCGCCTGCTCGAGCGCGCCGCTAAGCTCGGTGACGCTGCGGGGAAAGGCTCGCTGACCGCGCTGCCGGTCATCGAAACCCAGGGCAACGACGTGTCGGCCTTCATTCCGACCAATGTGATCTCGATCACCGACGGCCAGATTTTCTTGGAAACGGACCTCTTCTATCAGGGTATCCGTCCCGCCGTGAACGTCGGCCTCTCGGTCAGCCGCGTCGGCTCGTCCGCTCAGACCAAGGCCATGAAAAAAGTCGCTGGCAAGATCAAGGGTGAGCTTGCGCAGTATCGCGAAATGGCCGCCTTCGCTCAGTTCGGCTCGGATCTCGATGCGGCAACGCAGCGCCTTCTGAACCGCGGCGCGCGCCTCACTGAACTTCTCAAGCAAGGCCAGTTCCAGCCGCTCAAGATGGAAGAGCAAGTCTGCTCGATCTATTGCGGCGTGAACGGTTTTCTTGATGCACTGCCGGTCAACAAGATCAAGCCGTTCGAAGACGCGTTACTCGCTAATCTGCGCGGCCCCAACATCGCCATCCTCGACGATATCCGCACCACCACGGACCTGACCGACGCCACGGCGGCCAAGCTGAAGGCCGTCGTCGAGACGGTGCAGAAGCAATTTATGTAAGCACCTCGTAGGTTGGGTTAGCGCCCCGTCGGCGCGTAACCTAACAGACGCGTGTGCCAGGCCCGTTGGGTTACGGCCGCGAATGGCGGCCTAACCCAACCTACGGATTGAAGACATGGCCTCTCTCAAAGAAATGCGGACGCGGATCGCTTCGGTGAAGGCGACACGTAAGATTACCAAAGCCATGCAGATGGTGGCGGCCGCAAAACTGCGCAAAGCCCAGGAGGCGGCCCAAGCCGCGCGGCCCTATGCGCAACGGATGGACAAAGTCCTAGCCAATCTGAACGCGCGCGTCACGAACAAGGCGGGCGCGTCACCGC
>JANNEU010000305.1:0-13217 GCA_031379035.1 Hyphomicrobiaceae bacterium
CTTGCCGAGATCATCCAGTTCGGGTGACAGCAACGCTTGGGCTGTGCTCGACGGTGGCACGCCGCGTTCGATGCCGAGAGCTTTCACGCCGTCCGCGTCGTTAACGAGATACTGGATGACTTTAGCGGCTTCCTCGGGCGATTTCGACTTTGACGAAACGCTCATCAGCATCGACGGCTTGAGATAGTGGCCGGAGGGCTGGCCCTTCTCGTTGGGGAATACGCTGATACCGAGCTTGTTCTTAGCGATGGCCTGGAAGGCCACAACTTGGTTGGAGTTGGCGAAGCTCATGGCAGCAGTGCCACGGCTGACTTCGTATTGATCGATGGCACCGGTGTTGCCAGCGCCGACCTCGGCTGGGGCCACGGCTCCGGATTTGCGCAACTTGTCCCAAAGATCGAACCAGGCCGTGACATCGTCTTTGGTGAAGGCGGCTTTGCCGTCAACTGAGTACATCAGCTTGCCGCGCTGGTTCAGATAGTGCTCGAAGCCCTGCTCCCAGCGGCTGTTGTCGCCGGAGCCCCAGTACTTGCCGGGATTAATTTTGGAGATTTCACCGGCGATGCGGGCGAAGTCGTCCCATGTCCAAGCGGGATCGAGTGCTTTGACGCCGACTTTCTCGAACATCGTCGTGTCGTAGACCATCGATTTGGAGTTGGTGCCCATGGCGACGCCGTAAAGCTTGCCATCGACCTTGCCGGAATTGCGCGCGGCATCGCCAAACGTCGTCAGATCGAGCGGCTTGGGGATCTGGCCATCGAGTGCCAGCAAGGTTTCGCGGCGGGCGTATTCGAACAGATAGCGGTAGTCCATCTGGATCAGATCGGGCGCGTTGCCGCCGGCGGTCTGGGTGCTGAGCTTGGTCCAGTAGTCGCCCCAGCCGAGGGACTCGGCCGCGATATCGGTTCCGAACTTGGCCTTGTAGGCCTCCAGTGCGGCCTTTGTGCGTTTATCACGATCAGGGTTGCCCCACCAGAACGCGCGCAGCCGCGTGGCGGTTTGGGCGTGTGCTGAGCCACGGCCCAATGTCGAGGCTGCCGCAATTGCGACCGCGCTGCCACCGATGAACTGGCGACGGGTTGAAGTGAGCATTGGGCGTCCTCCCGTAAAGGTCGCTCACTCATTTGGACCGGCGGCGACTGGTCAACAGTCTAGCAACCGACACGGCGCATTGTCCATCGCAGGACGGACTTCGCGGAGCGGACTTCACGCTGGGCGATTGACGGGCGCTTTGGTCAATCTACCGATGGGGGCCGTGCGCGTGAGGATTGATGTCCGTTGACTATCGAGCGTCTGGTCGCTCGCAACTGTAGCTCACGCGCTGATTTGAGCCGACGACGGAACCACCAATGTCCCGCGTGATCAACCAGCCTTGCGGGCCTTCTTGGCAGCCTTGCGCGCGGCATAGCGTGCATCACGGGCCGCCTTTTGCGACGCCTCCAGCTCTGCCTTGGTCGCGATGGAGGCCAGGTGCGCGGCCAACTCAGACTTGCGTCTTTCGTCCTCAGCAGCAGCACGTGCAATCGCCTCTTCGGCGTCGCGCTTCTCTTTCTCGACGCGTCGAATTTCTTCGCGCTCTTTGCGCGCGATCTCAAGCGCAATGCGCTCGGCCTGCTTACGCTCGAATTCCGGATGACCGGGTCCAGGCTTGGCCTTGAACTTTTCGAGGGCGGCGAGGCGGGCCTTCACGGCGGCCGACTGACGATCATTGAAATCGGGGGTTTTAAAAGCGCTCATGTGGGACGTCGGGTCTCCAGTTGCTCGATGACGCGTAGGTCGCCCTCCGCCCGTCAATTGTCAAGGTATCATGTTGCATCTGCGTGCCAGACATGCGGTCTAACGCGCAATTTCTGTGGGTTTTTGGCGCTGAGAATGACTGCAGGGCCGAAATTCATCTGAAAAGAGCAATGATCAGAGCCAAAACTGCAGCGACACTGATCGGAAGCCGCAGCGTTTTTGCTGCATGGCTGTTGCTGTAATCGAGCCAGAGCCCGCCTACTAGACCCACAATCATACCGAAGCCAGCTCCCAGGGTCCCAAACAGCGTCCAACCCACGAAGCTACTAACGATTGCCAAAACAATGCCAAATGGGGCGGCGGAGACTGCATCAGCGATAGGGCCTACGTGATCCCACACGGCTTACTCCGCCGCCGCCTTCTGTGCTGCCGTGTACTGGTCGATCCGCGCTTCGATGACGGGGCGGAAATTGCGGATGAGACCCTGCACCGGCCACGCCGCCGCCTCTCCCAGCGCGCAAATGGTGTGGCCTTCGATCTGCTTGGTGACGTCCCACAGCATATCGATTTCGGCGTGGGTGGACTGGCCCTTTTCCATGCGTTGGAGGATGCGCCACAGCCAGCCGGTACCCTCGCGGCAGGGTGTGCACTGGCCGCAACTCTCGTGTTTGTAGAAGTAGGCGAGGCGGCGGAACGCGGCGATGATGTCGGTCGACTTGTCCATGACGATGATCGCGGCCGTGCCCATGCCGCTCTTGAGCTTGGACAGCGTGTCGAAGTCCATGGTTAAAGTCTGGCACTCGGCTTCGGCGATGACGGGCATGGATGACCCGCCGGGGATCACGGCCATCAGGTTCGACCAGCCGCCGCGGACGCCGCCACAATGGCGCTCCAGAAGTTCTTTCAGCGGAATGCCCATTTCCTCCTCCACCACGCAGGGTTTTTCCACGTGGCCGGAGATCTGAAACAGTTTGGTGCCGGTGTTATTGGGCTTGCCGAGAGATGAAAACCACACCGCACCACGGCGCAGTATTTCACCCGTCACGGCAATGCTTTCGACATTATTGACCGTCGTCGGCGCGCCATAAAGCCCGACGTTGGCTGGGAACGGCGGCTTCATGCGCGGCTGGCCTTTTTTGCCTTCCAGGCTCTCGAGCATGGCGGTTTCTTCGCCGCAGATGTAAGCACCCGCGCCATGGTGGACGACGACGTCGAAGTCCCAGCCATTGGCGTTGTTCTTGCCGATCAGCTTGGCGGCGTACGCTTCGTCGACCGCACGCTGCAGCGCCTCGCGCTCGCGGATGAATTCGCCGCGCACGTAGATGTAACAGACGTGCGCGCGCATCGCATACGATGCCAGCAGTGCGCCTTCAACCAGCAAGTGCGGATCGTGCCGCATGATTTCGCGGTCTTTGCAGGAGCCGGGTTCGCTCTCGTCGGCGTTGATGACGAGGTATGAAGGCCGTGGATCGGCCTTGGGCATGAACGACCATTTGAGGCCAGTCGGGAAGCCAGCGCCACCGCGCCCGCGCAAACCCGAGGCTTTGACTTCATTGATGATCCAGTCGTGCCCGCGCTTGATGAAGGCAGCCGTGCCGTCCCACGCGCCGCGCTTCTGCGCACCGGCGAGACCCACGTCATGGACGCCGTAGATGTTACGGAAAATGCGATCGCGGTCGTGCAGGGCCATGAACGGTCTCTTTGGACGGATCTTTGGGGCGTCGATCTCAAAGGCACTGAGTAGCATATTTGTCGAGGGGCTCAAGCGGGGTGGAGGGACGCAGGGCGAGGGTGCCTTACGATTGGCCAACATCACTCTCTTGCAACCAATACCGGTTTTTACCGTGACTGGGTTGGTGCCCCCACACTCCGAACAATGAGGCTGTTGCGACAGCGTACACAGACCCGACGCCTGGGCCGCGCAGGACACACTTCCCAGCAGCCCTACTTCTTCTGAGACCCGGGTGCCAAGCTCGACGCGCCAGCCTTTGACGATGGCGAGTTGATGGTGGTGACGGCAGCGGGGGCAGCAGGCGCTGGTGCCGCCGCACTTGCGGCTGCTGCCGCGCCGGCCCGCTCGCGCTCGACCTGACGCCACTTGGCGACGTTGGCCTCATGCTGTTTGTTGGTCTCGGCAAAAACGTGTCCGCCACGGCCATCAGCGACAAAGAACAGCTCGTTGGTCGCCGCGGGTTTCAGCGTCGCCTCGATCGTCGCACGGCCTGGGTTGCAGATCGGCGTCGGCGGCAGTGCCGGGATCACGTACGTATTGTGGGCGGTCCGCGATTGGATTTCAGATTGAAAGATCGTCTTGCCCCACTGCACTTTTCCGAGTGCGAGACCATACAGAATGGTCGGGTCTGACTGGAGCTTCATGCCCTTGCGCAGCCGGTTGACGAAGACGGCGGCGACACGTTCACGCTCATCATTGCGTCCGGTTTCCTTCTCAATCACGGAGGCCAGCACCAGCGCCTCAGCCGGCGATTTGAGCGGCAGGTTTTCCTGCCGCTCAGACCACAGCTGATCGATCAGTTTCTTCTGCGCGGCCTGCATCATCTCGATCAAGGTCTGGCGTGACGATCCGCGCGGTAGCGAATAAGTCTCGGGCAGAAGTGAGCCTTCCGCCGGCACTTCGCGGACATCCCCGGTCAGCGACGCATCGCTCTTGAGCCGCTCAATGATCTGATAACTGGTCAGTCCTTCCGGCACGGTCACGCGCATCAGCACGGATCGCCCTTCAGACATGGTATCGACAATAGCGCGGATCGATGCACCGGGTTTAATTTCGTACTCACCGGCCTTCAGGTTGATCGTGCGCCCGCCCGGCACCATCGACGCCAGCCGCAGGCCATAGAGCCCCGCCAGGAACATCCGTTTATCGCCAACCATGCCGTCTTTTTCGAGTCGTTCGGCAATCTGCTGGGTACCGTCATTGCGCGGCACGACAAGCAGCCTGGGCTCTTTGAGCGGGCCATCGGCATCCACTGCGGCGACCAGATAGTAGGCTACTCCCCCGAGGGCGAGCAGCACCACGGCGAAAAAGGTCAGGAAACCGTTCAAAAGCTTTAGCACCGGCCTGCCTCTTTTGCCTTCTGCCTCATAGGCATCCGCACGTCCACCGCGCGGCCGCCGCGGCACTGTCCTTGGCCCGTTGGCGGCCGACACTGTCCGCACACTTTCGCCTGGCCGCACACTTTCACCTGGCCGCACGCTTTCGCCTGGCCGCATGCTTTCACCTGGCCGCATACTGGCAAGCGCAGGCACCGCGTCTGCGGCAATCGAAGCGGCCGCTGACTTACGTTTACGTCGCTTGGGAGCCGCAGGTGTCTCATCTGCCATGTGGCCGCCATCCCCGCGCGCACCCTTTGGCTCCGCCGCAGGCTTGCCCCCGCCTTCGGGAACGCGGCGCTCCGTCATCGCACATCTGCTCCTCAGCTTCGCGTCGCCACAGCCCTCAGGCTGGGATTCGCGATCAATCAGTCTCGCGACGCAAAGCTTACAGCAGAATATGGCAAAACGCCGGGACCATGCTCCGGAAGATCACACGCGCCGGAAGATCACCGATGCGTTGGTGCCGCCAAAACCGAAAGAATTTGACAACGCAACATCGACCTTACGCTTCTTGGCCTTATGCGCCAGCAGATCAATCGCGGTTTCCACGGATGGATTGTCGAGATTAAGCGTCGGCGGGACAATCCCATCGCGCATGGCCAGCAGGCAGAAAATGGCTTCCACAGCGCCGGCAGCGCCGAGCAAGTGGCCAATGGCAGACTTGGTTGATGACATCGCGAGCTTGGCACCGGCATCGCCAAACAGCCGCTCCACGGCTTTGAGTTCGATGGCATCGGCCATTGTCGAGGTCCCGTGCGCGTTGACATAGTCGATGTCTTTGGCCTGCAGCCCCGCGCGTTTCAGCGCCGCGCGCATGCACCGGAACGCTCCATCGCCATCCTCGGATGGAGCCGTGATGTGGAACGCGTCGCCCGACATCCCGTATCCCACCACCTCGCCATAAATCTTGGCACCGCGCGCCTTGGCATGCTCCAGGCTTTCGAGCACGACTATGCCCGCGCCTTCACCCATGACAAAGCCATCGCGATCCCGGTCGTAGGGCCGCGAGGCCATCTGTGGCCGGTCATTAAATTCGGTTGCCAGCGCGCGGCATGCGGCAAAGCCGGCCATGGAAATGCGGCAGATCGGGCTCTCAGCGCCACCCGCCACCATCACCTCGGCATCCCCGAGCGCGACCAACCGCGCCGCATCGCCAATCGCGTGGGCACCCGTGGAACAGGCCGTCACCACCGCGTGGTTGGGACCCTTGAGTTGGTGCCGGATAGAGATCTGACCACCAGCAAGATTGATCAGTCGCCCAGGAATGAAAAACGGACTGACCCGTCGCGGGCCTTTTTCCTGCAGCAGCAGCGCGGTGTCGGCGATCCCCGACAACCCGCCAATGCCGGACCCAACAAGCACGCCGGTTGTTTCCTGCTTGTCCTGCGTATCAGCGACCCAACCGGCATCTTTCAGCGCTTGATCGGCGGCTGCCATCGCATAGACGATAAAGTCATCGACCTTGCGAACTTCCTTTGGCTCCATCCAATCATCGGGATTGAACTTGCCATCAGCCAGTGCACCGCGTGGGACGAAACACGCGATCTGGGCGGCGATGTCATCGACCTTGAACTCTTCGATGCGGCGGGCCGCGTTCTGACCAGCAATGAGCCGAGACCAAGACGCCTCGACCCCACACCCGAGCGGCGTAACAAGCCCCAGCCCCGTGACGACGACACGTCGCATCATGCCAAACCCTTCCGCTCCCCAACCCTTCCGCTACCACCGCGCCCTGCGCCAAAAATTTTGCCAACAACTGTACCCAACTCTGGCAACTCTGGGCCAAATTTATGCAGTGTCAGCAGGCGCGTCCTCAGCCCCGAGCATCAACGCCCACCTATTCCGCTGAGCACACCCGGCAGCGCGTGGCGCGCGTCAGGCCGCGCTGGCCGCTTTTTCAAGAAACTTCACGGCATCGCCGACGGTCTGAATCTTTTCGGCAGCATCATCTGGGATCTCACAGCCGAATTCTTCTTCAAAGGCCATGACAAGTTCCACGGTGTCGAGGCTGTCGGCACCCAGATCATCGATAAAGCTCGCGGCTTCCGTCACCTTTTCGGCCTCAACGCCCAGGTGCTCAATGACAATCTTCTTCACCCGGTTAGAAACGTCGCTCATCTTGATCCCCTTGAGGAAACTATATTGATCACTGTCGTGTGTTTGATTCGCGTCACCGGCGACAGCACCGGCCGACACGTCGTGTAAGTTACACACCGTTCGCACGGCGATGAGGCCGGTCCGCGATGCGTGGTGGAAAACTCAGACCTTATCCGGCCGATAAACTTGGACCACGCAAGACTGCGCTGCCAAGGTCATAGCCGGGTTACCGCTGCCCCGCGGTCGAGTTGTCTCCACGACAAAACCGAAGCGGCTGGTAACACACTTCGTTTTCTTTTGCCAACTGGCTTGGCGGAACAGGTGTCGCACCAGTTTGACCGCCGTTCAGATCATCACCATCCCGCCGTTGACGTGCAGCGTCACGCCAGTGACGTAGCGTGCTTCCTGGCTCGCCAGGTAGATCGCCGCTGCGGCAATGTCGTCTGGCGTGCCGAACGTCTGCGCCGGGATTGCCTCTTTAATGGTTGCGACCTGTTTTTCATTGAGCGCATTGGTCATTGGCGTCGCAATGAAGCCGGGTGCGATGCAATTCGCTGTAATCCCGCGCGAGGCGACCTCCCGGGCGAGGCTTTTGGTCATGCCGATCATCCCAGCCTTCGAGGCGGCGTAGTTGGCCTGTCCTGGATTACCGATGATCCCTGAAACAGACGAAATATTGATGATCCGGCCATAGCCTGTCTTACTGCGCATCATGTGGCGGCTGGCCGCTCGCATCAGCATAAAGGTCGATGTCAGGTTGACGGCGATCACGTCGTCCCACTGCTCGTCCTTCATGACCATGAACAGATTGTCCTTGGTCAGTCCGGCATTGTTGACCAGGATATCCAGCCGACCGCCCAGCGCTTTGACAGCCTCATCGATCAGTTTGCCCACCTGCTCCTTGTTGGCTAGGTCGCAGGGCGTGATCACCACTCGTTCGCCGCCGAGCTCGGCTTTCAGAGCCTCGAGCTTATCGACCTGACGGCCGGAAATCGCCACTGTCGCACCCCGGCCATGCAGCGCTTTCGCCAGGGCACCACCGATGCCGCCCGTTGCGCCCGTCACCAGTGCCGTTTTGCCTGTCAAATCGAACATGTCTTGCAATCCTCGCCCGCGCCGGCCCCGCGCCGGAATGGCGGCCCGAATAGCGGTATCTCGCTGGTTTTGCTGAACTTGCCGCCAACCGTCAAGCCGTCACCGTGGACCTTGGCAAGCCTGATGCCCGACGTTCTTTGACGCGGATGGTATCCAGATACCACAATCAGAGGGTGTGTTAATTGTTAATTAAGCAACCTCTGGTGATATCGAAACAACTCAGGTATCCTTCCTGTTGAAGCTTAGGGGTGAGCGGCTTCAGCAGCAACCGGACAACCTGGGACCTGTTTTGTTTTGCGTCAGGAGCCCACCCCATGCCTCACCTGTTCATGCGTCTGCTCTGCCTCCCAGTCCGCCATCGACCGCCGTTGTTGGCCGTTTTGACCACGATGCTCTGCGTCGCTGTCGTCACTGGCCTCCTCGCCACACCCGCTTCCGCGCAGTTTGTCTGCCAGCAGTACGGCGGCACCGGCGGCGGTGCCTTCGCCGCAGGACTGGCTTTCTCCTGTGGTCCCAATGCCAACGCCAATGGCTCGAGCGCCACCGCCACTGGTCCGCAAGCCCAGGCCAGCGGCACGTCGTCCTCAGCCTATGGGGCCCTCTCCCGCGCCGCCGGCGAGAATTCGACGGCTCTTGGCACCTCCGCTCAGGCCGACGGTGCCAACGCGGTCGCAGTCGGCACCTCGTCCTACGCTTTTGGCGCCACCTCCACCGCCATTGGCATGTCGGCCCAGGCCCAAGCGACGAACGCCACGGCTTTGGGCGCGGCTGCACAAGGCCAGGGCACCAACAGCACCGCCATCGGTTCGGCCGCTCAAGGCCAGGCGCTCAACACGACGGCTGTGGGAAGTTCGTCGGTTGCGCAATCTGAAAATGCGACGGCCATCGGCCGAGGCGCGCGCGCCAGCGGTCTCGGCACCACCACGCTCGGGGCCATCGCCCGCGCGCAGGACGATTACTCCAGCGCCGTCGGCTTCAGCGCCCAGGCGCTCGGTGCCAACGCGTCGGCCTTCGGAGCCAATGCCAATGCCAGCGGCCTCAGCGCTACCGCTCTTGGATCAGGCACAACAGCCTCCGGCACTCGCTCGGTCGCGCTCGGCAACGGGGCCTCGACCACCCACGCCGACGCCGTCGCGATCGGGTCCGGCAGCGCCACGCAACGCGCCGGCCAAGTTGCTATCGGCTCTGCCACTGCCACCTATACGCTGGCCGGCATCGCCTCTGCTGCGAGCCGCGCCACCCAGTCCGGTGCCACGCAAGTTCTCACGACTGATGCCCAGGGCAACATTGCCGGCGATGGCGGCGCGCTGCAAACCCAAGTCTCAACCAACTCAGCCAACATCACTGGGCTTGGCACCCGCATGGGAACCGCCGAAACCAGCATTTCCGGCCTGCAAACCTCGGTCACGGGTCTCCAGACCCAGACCACGGCCAACACCGCGGCGATCACCGGCCTTGGAACGCGTATGAGCGCTGTCGAAACCAACGTCACCGGGCTCCAGACCTCGGTCTCAACGCTACAAACACAAACAGCGGCCAACGTCTCGGCGATCGGCACCTTGCAAACGCAGACCGCCACCAACACGGGTGCCATCTCCACCCTTAGCGGCCGGGTCGGCGCGGTCGAGACACAGACCGCAGCCAATACCGGTGCCATCAACACTTTAGGTGGCCGTGTCGGCACGGTGGAAACCGGCCTCGCCACGGTTCAATCCCAGACCGTGTCCAACACCACCGCCATCACCGGCCTCGGCACCCGCATGTCGAGCGTCGAGACCACTGTTGGGGGCTTTAATGGCCGCATCAGCGGCGTCGAAAACCGCATGACCACCGTCGAAACGACCACCGGTCAACTCAACTCCCGCGTCGGCGCAGTCGAGACGACCGTCGCCGGCTTCGATAGCCGCATCACCAGCAATACCAACTCTATCGGCACCCTGAACACCCGCGTCGGTACGGTCGAAAGCAAAGTCGCAACTGTCGAAGCACAAACCACGACCAACACCTCTGCCATTGCGTCAACCCGCCGCGACGTTGCCTCCCTGTCGCAAACCGTCTCCGGCTTCGACACGCGTATCGCGGGTGCTGAACAGAGCGCCTCGTCCGCGCTCTCAACGGCCAACACCGCGCTGTCGGAAACCAACCGCGCCCACCGCCGTATTGATGATCTGGATCTCAAGTCCAACCAGGCCATGGAAGGCGTCGCGGTCGCGCTCGCGCTGTCGGATCCCGTGCTCTCGGCTGGTGATGTCTTCGGCATCAAAGGTGGCGTTGGTCTGTTCAATGGGCAAACCGCGTTCGGTGTTTCGGTGCTCGGTGTGCTCGATCGCAACCTCTTCGGCAACGGCGAAACCTTCTCGATCGGCGGTGGCATCGGTGCCGGCACCTCCAAAGGCACGCTCGGTGGCCGCCTCGGTGCCCAGCTGACATGGCGGTAGGTCTGTGGGGGTCAGACCCATGCGGCTGCCCTCATCGCAGCGCCGGTCATGCCGTAGGTTGGGTTCGCTGCGCTTCAGCAGCGTAACCCAACAAGCCACGCGCTGCGGTTCAGCATCTCTTTCAGCACCTAAGCCAAGATGTTGGGTTACGGCGTGAACGTGCGCCCTGCCCAACCTCCGCAACGTCCCCTCAAAACCAAGAGCCAGCCCATGGTCCAACGTCTCCTTCCCACCGCGTTTGTCGTTACCGCGCTTGCCTCCGCCACGCTCGTTACCGCCTTTGCGGGTGACGAACCCAAGCCACCCGTCACGCAGCCACGACCCGCGCTGCTGGGCCAGCGCCCCGCGTCGCTCATCGCCAAACCCGCACGCGAACCTACGCCCCAGCACCTCTATCTGATCCGCACCACACTCTTGACCCTCGAGGCCGCCAATCGCACCGGCAACTACTCCGTTCTCCGCGATGCCGCAGCACCCGTCTTCCAGCAGTCCAACTCAGCTGCCGATCTCGCGCTCGCTTTCCACAACATCCGCACCACGCTCGATCTCAGCGCCATTGCGCTCCGCACGCCACTCCTCTCCCAGCCCCCTGCCATCACGCCTGAAAAGCGACTCCACCTCTCGGGCTACGTGCCGGATGAACCCAAGCCCATCGCTTTCGATATGGTTTTCGAACCCGTCGGCGGCCATTGGCGCCTCGCCGCTCTTGCCGTCGGTCCAGCACCGCAAAAGCTCTCGTCGCGATAGACGCCGACGATCACAATACACAATAGCGGCGGTGCACTCGCACCACCGCTATCGCTCGTCTCGCCGCCGCAGCTCACCGCTCACGCATTGTCAGGCTGACACGGTCCAGCAGCGGGCCGATGAGATAGGAGAGCATCGTGCGTTCGCCCGTGGTGATGAGCACGCTCGCCGGCATGCCTGGGATCAGCTTACCCTTCAATTCGGTGGGCAGCGTTTCACCATCGATTGAAACGCGCGCTGCATAGTAGCTCAGCTTGGTGTTCGGATCGAAGGTCAGGTCTGAAGCAATCGTTTCGACCTTGCCGCGGGTCGGCGTCCGTTGGCGGGCAGCAAAGGCTGGGAAACGAATCTCGGTCTTGGCACCTGGCCGCACGCTGTCGATGTCCGACGGCTGCACCTGCGCCGTCATGATCAATCCCTCTTCGGGTGTCACCAGCTCCGCGAGCGTATCGCCTGGCTTGATAATTTCACCCACCGTGTTGACCTTGATGCTTTGTACGATGCCGGCACGCGGGGCTCGCACTTCCAGACGGGCCAGCACGTCAGACGTCACCGATGTCTTCTCCCGCAAATCGGAAAGTTTGCCGCGCACGTCCGCCAGCTGTTGGGCCGCTTCTTCGACACGCGCCTGCTGCACAACTTTGATTTGCTGCCGCGATTCAGCGATTGTTTCCTCCGCCCGCGCGATATCGCCGCGCAGCCCCTCGCGATCACCTTCCATGCGCCACAGGTCGCGCTGCATTGCCGACAGCTTGCTGACCGCAAAGTACCCCTTGTCAGCGAGCGTCTTGAATTTCCCGACGTCGGTCTGCAGGCTGTCGATCTGTTGTGTCAGTGCGCGTTCGCGGCTGCGCTTGCCACCAATGTCGCGGCTTGTCTGCTCGATGCGCGACGCGTGAATGGCGGTTTGCCCTTCGATCGACCGGCGGCGCTCGGCGAATTGCTTATCCTGATCTGAGAGCACGGCAGCAATCTCGGTTTGCATGCGGCGCACAGCGAGGGGCTCAGGCCAGGTAATCTGTGCTTTCTGATCGCGCTCAGCGAGCAAGCGCGCTTCTTGTGCGAGCGACCCGTCCAAAGACTTGCGCACCATGTCAGCGCTTGCTTGTGCTTGCACGGGCTGCAAACGGAAGAGGACCTGACCGGCCTCAACACGTTGCGTTTCAGTGATCAGAACTTCGCGCAGCATGCCGCCTTCGAGATGTTGGATCGGTTTGCGGTTTGAGCTGACCGCGACCTGTGCGTTGGCAATTGCTGCGCTGTCGAGGGGGGCAATTGCGGCCCAGCCGCCGAAGGCTCCGAAGGTCAGAGCGATGGC
Organism: Hyphomicrobiaceae bacterium; assembly: GCA_031379035.1. Lineage (GTDB taxonomy): Bacteria > Pseudomonadota > Alphaproteobacteria > Rhizobiales > Hyphomicrobiaceae > JABFRJ01. The sequence goes on from JANNEU010000305.1 coordinate 12,544, forward strand.
TCCGTATCCGACCATGAGCAACGAGCGGACATCGCGCGAGCTATCCTTAACGGATGACGCGGCGGTGAGCGTGGCAACGGTCATGGGATAATCTTTCTGAAGATGTTCAAGTCGTGAGCCGGTTATTGCGCACCCTGCGCTGCACCGCTGTTTCCCCGGTAACTCATGGCAGAAGTATTGAGGCAGAAGTATTGAGGCCGACCGCGCCCGACAGCGCACATTTTAGACAACCACCGGCACCGGTACCGTTTAGACGCAGAGAGTCTGTGAGCACTTCTGCGAGGTCGCGGTCGGGCGATCGTGCATCAAATCATCCATTAAAGCCTGTTCTTTTGACACCCGATTATAAGAAGCCAATTCAACCCTTCAGTATCGACCGTCGATTTTTCTCACATTTTCTCCACCCTGTTCCCGCCGAAACAGCGCGGTCGCTCCACATCCAGCATTGTCACGGCAGGTCACGAGGACAGCGCACAACACGAACGCGACCCCCTCGCAACCCGCCTTCCGAGACACCGGCTTAAGCCTCAATTCCAGGCACGGGCGACACTCGGAAAGCCCCTTAAATTAGGCACTTTCATCACCCCAACCCAAAGCCCCAGGAGACAGTATCATGGCTATCATCACCGGCACCGCTCAAGCAGAAGTTCTCACCGGCACCGCGCTGGCCGACA
>JANNEU010000410.1:0-9989 GCA_031379035.1 Hyphomicrobiaceae bacterium
GATGCTCGCAGGCGAAGTCACTGCATGGGGCAAGCGCCGCAATACCCACAACGCCAAGGCCAACTGGCACTTCACCTCAACCGACGCGCGTGTAAAGCTGAAGAGCCTGTATCCCGCACTTTAGGAGATTCAGGCCACTAGCTGTACTCAGTGCCACCGCCGGGCGTCGTGCAGGGTATGCAGCAACGGCTGGTATCGCACTCGGGCTGACGCTGTTGGGACTCGCCGCGGCCGCTGGTCTGGCGGGAGTGATCGCTGCCTCACCGTTGGCTTTCGCCACACTCCGCTGGTGCGGTATTGCCTACTTGCTCTGGCTCGCCTGGGAAGCCTGGCAAGCCAGCACCGAGGCGGTTGCGCAAAGTCCTGCAAATGCGGAGGGTGTGCGCGTTTACTTCAACCGTGGCCTGTGGACAAACCTACTCAATCCCAAAGCCGCCATCTTCTATGTCAGCCTGCTGCCAACGTTCATCGACGCAAGCCGCGCCACGCTCGGACAATCGATCACGTTGTCGCTCTTGCATGTGGCGATTGCCACCGGCGTTCACGCATCCATCGTCACATTGGCCGGCACCATGCAATCAGTCCTGACAGATCCGGCGCGCATCCGCCGCACGCGTCAGTTCCTCGCTCTGACGCTCGTGGCCATTGCCTTTTGGTTCGCATTGACGACGGGGCGATGAGACACACCGCTCACCCCTTCCGGTTTGGCAGGAACGTGCCTACATAGGGTCCGGAGGCTCCCGCCGATGATTGACACCACAACACCTCGCGGCAAGCTCGTTGCTGCTGCCCTGAAGCTGGCTGAAACGCGGCCCTGGGGCGAGATATCGCTGCTCGACATTGCGGACGCGGCGCAACTGCCGCTCGATGACGTCCGCCGCGCTGTGGGCTCGAAGAGCCAGATCGTTGGCGCGTTCATGCGGATGGTCGACGATGAGATACTGAAACGAGCGCCCACAAAGGTTGCAGATAATGTTCGGCGCGATGCTCTGTTCGAAGTCATCATGAGCCGCTTCGACGTGTTGGCCCCTTACAAGGCAGCGCTCAAATCGATCACCAAATCGATGCCCACCGATACGTCACTGATCATGCCCTATCTCAATGCTCAACGCTGGATGCTGACCGCCGCCGGTATTGATGCGGATGGCCCGTCGGGGCTGGTCCGCACGACGGGGCTGGCCTCGGTCTACACGTCCGTATTCCGTACCTGGCTTGATGACGACGACCCCGGCATGGCGCGAACCATGGCGGCCCTCGACCGGCGCCTGCGGCGCGGCGAGAACACCATCAAATCGTTTGATAGCGCCGTCGCTGGCGTGACGCGCATTGCAACGGATCTGCCGAATGTGCTGTCGGAAACGCTCGGCTCGATTTTCAAGCGACGGCCGGGAGCCGCGAATGCCAACACAGCCGATCGCGGCAAGCCGGACGCAGCGTAACCAAGCAGCATTACTAGAGAGCGCGACATCGCGGCAGGATCGCTCCATGCATCTCGACACGACCGGAACGCGCGCGCCCGAGATCACGTTCGATGCGTTTCTTAAAATCGATATTCGCGTCGGTACGATTGTTGAGGTCGAACCGTACCCGGAGGCGCGCAAGCCGTCCTTCAAGCTCAGAATCGATTTTGGTCCCGCCATCGGGATCAAGCGCAGCGCCGCACAGATCACCGAATACTATACGCCTGAAACACTGATCGGCCGGCAGGTCGCCGCCGTCGTCAACTTCCCGCCGCGCCAGATCGGCAAATTCATGAGCGAAGTGCTGACGTTGGGGTTTCCTTCGAGCGACGGCGAAGTCGTGTTACTCGCGCCTGAGCGTGCCGTGCCGAACGGCGGCCGGTTGTATTGACGAGGCGCTGTCGGCATTGGCCGAGCGGCTAGTTGTGCCGTCCCGCACTTCCGGCTATCGGTTCGCCGACTTTTGAATGTCCGGACCATCGGCAGGAACCTTCCATGAACATCCACGAATATCAGGCCAAGGAACTCTATCGCGCCTATGGCGTGCCCACGCCCCAAGGTGTCCCGGCTTTTTCAGTGGATGAAGCCGTGAAGGCTGCCGAGCAATTGCCGGGGCCGGTATGGGTGGTCAAATCGCAGATCCACGCGGGCGGCCGCGGCAAGGGCAAGTTCAAGGAAGCGGCCGCTGGCGACAAGGGCGGCGTGCGCCTCGCCAAGTCGATTGCCGAAGTGAAACAGTACGCGACCGAGATGCTCGGCAACACGCTGGTGACGGCGCAGACCGGCCCCGAGGGCAAAAAGGTTCAGCGGCTCTACATCGAAGACGGCTCGCAGATCGATCGCGAGTTGTATCTCTCAGCGATCATAGATCGCGAGACTAGCCGTGTGGCCTTCATCGTCTCCACAGAAGGCGGCATGGACATCGAAAAAGTCGCGCACGACACGCCCGATCGTATCCACACCATGTCGATCGACCCGGCAGCCGGCTACTTCCCCATGTACGGCCGCAAGATCGCGTTCGCGCTTGGCCTCAAGGGCGATCAGGTCAACCAGTGCGTCGCCATGATTGGCAATCTCTACCGAATGGTGGTGGAGAAAGACATGAGCATGCTGGAGATCAACCCGCTGGTCGTCACCAAGGACGGCAATCTCATCTGTCTCGACGGCAAGATGGATTTTGATGGCAACGCGCTGTTCCGCCACAAGGACATCGTCGCGCTCCGCGATCTGACGGAAGAAGATCCCGCCGAAGTCGAAGCGTCGAAGTATGATCTTTCCTACGTGAAGCTCGACGGCCAGATCGGCTGTCTCGTCAACGGCGCCGGGCTTGCGATGGCGACCATGGACATCATCAAGCTCTATGGCATGGAGCCGGCGAACTTCCTCGATGTCGGCGGTTCGGCGTCGAAGGAAAAAGTGGCCGCTGCCTTCAAGATCATTCTCAACGATCCAAACGTGAAGGGCATTCTGGTCAACATCTTCGGCGGTATCATGCGTTGCGATATCATCGCTGAGGGCGTGGTCGCTGCAGCCCGCGAACTCGGCGTGAAAGTGCCGCTGGTCGTCCGCCTCGAAGGCACCAACGTCGAACTCGGCAAGAAGATCATGGCCGAAAGCGGTTTGAAGATCACCGGTGCGGACAACCTCGCCGACGCCGCGAAAAAGATTACCGACGAGGTCAAGAAGGCTGGGTGAGCGGGAGGCTGTGCTCTCCCCACGTTGGTCTCCGCGCCATTGATCGAGCGGCGCGGAAACCACACCTCTTACGCTCTATGTCGGCCGCATCCTCATCATCAACGTTATCTCGCCGAGCTGCACGGTCCGGTCGTGCTGATTGCGGACATCAAGCTGCAACACCACGACGCCACGCGTGATATCGCGCGTTGGCCGTTTGCTCTTGAGCGAGACCAGCGCGTGGATCGTATCGCCGATCGCCACGGGTGCCGAGAACGTCCACGTCAGGCCCAGCAGTCCGGTTGTCGTTCCATCGATCAGGTTCTGCTGCGACATGAGGCCAATGGCCATCGCCAAAGTCAGCGGCCCGTGCGCGATGCGGCCCTTGTAGGGTGTCTCCTGGCAGAACGCGTCGTCAACGTGCAGCGGATTGAAATCACCAGAGAGGCCGGCGAACAGTGTGATGTCGCCCTCGCCCACGGTGCGGCCACGCGTGACGATCACTTTGCCCGGCTCGAAATCCTCAAAATAAAAACCCATCGGCGTGTTGCCCCCTACTCTCACCCACGGCATTCTGCTTGAGCCGGTAAGATTAACGGCCGCCACGCAACGAAGATGCGCCATTATAGTTTCTTTTGAAACGAACAAAGTAAACGCATTTCCCGCGCTAATTTTGCGATTTGGCGCGTTTTTGTTCGTCTCGGCTACCACCCTAGCGGCCAGACCGTCGAGGCCACTCAGCGGCCTTGCTAGGCGGCCCTACGGCGCTTCCAGATGCCCACCGAGCCCCCGCTTCACACTGGCTTGCAGGCCGTCCGAATTCGGCCTCGGCGCGTCCCTTCAACCGTTAACCTCGAATCTGCAGATTAACCACCCGCCCCTGCCGCTTCACATCCACTTGCCAGATCGTCTGCCGCTTCTTGAACTGCTCCTCGAGCGTGGCGGCGTTGTCCGTCGGCGTGCCCCCCACTGCCAACACGATATCGCCCGGAGAGAAGCCGAGGTTGGCTGCCACCGAGCCCGGGCGCACCGACAGGATCACCACGCCTTGCTCTTCGTCGAGCCCAAGCTCATCGGCCAGCGCCGGCACGATTGTTGAGACGCGTGCACCGTCAAACGGATGATTGCCTGACAGATTGCGCACCTCGTCCTTGTTGGGCTCGGGCGCCGCGCGGAGCACCAGCTCCGCCGTTTGCCGGCGATTCTTACGGATAAACTCGAGCTTAGCGCGCGCCCCAATACCCCGCGTGGTCAGCCGGTAGATGAGCGCGCGCGGATCATCGACGGCGGTGCCGTCAACGTTTGTGATCACGTCCCCAACAACCAGACCGGCCTCCGCCGCCGCACTGCGCGGGGTGACACGTGTGATGACCGCACCAGCGGCGCGCTCAATGCCAAGCGCGTCCGCAATATCACGCGTCACCGGTTCGACCTTCGCACCGAGCCACGGCCGCGCAACCTTGCGGCCCGAGATTGCACTTTCGACGAACAGCTTCACAAGGTTCGCCGGGATCGCGAAGCCGATCCCGTGGCTCCCACCCGATTGCGAGTAGATCGCTGTGTTGATGCCGGCGAGACGTCCCGTCATGTCGACCAGCGCGCCACCGGAGTTGCCGGGATTGATCGCCGCGTCGGTCTGGATAAACACCTGCGCTTCCGATTGCCCGATTTCCGTTCGTGCGAGAGCCGAAACAATACCCTGTGTAACCGTCTGGCCAACCCCGAACGGATTGCCGATGGCCAGCACGAGATCGCCGACCTCAAGATCGTCGCTGTCAGCAAATTCGAGGAATTCAAATTTCTGCGTGCCGGCTTCAAGTTTCAAAATCGCGATGTCCGATTTTTCATCTTGCATGACGACGCGCGCATCGAACTCGCGCTTGTCCGTCAGCACAACTTTGATTTCGGCGTTGCCGCCGACCTTCACGACATGCGTATTGGTCACCACCAAGCCATCCGGATGGACGATCACGCCTGAGCCCAGCGAGTTCTGCACCCGCTCCTGCGGCATCCCGAAGCGTTCCCCGAAAAACCGCCGGAAAAACTCATCCTCGGCGCGTTGCGTGCGGGTGGGTGCTTGCCGGCCGCGCACATAGACGTTGACGACTGCGGGTGCCGCCTTCTTGGCCACCGGCGCGAACGAGAACATCGCCGCCTCTTTGCTCGGCGGCGGCAGCCGGCGTTGGGCGTCGGCTGCCCCTGGCAAGCAAAGGAGCGCAAGGCTGAGAACGGCAAGCAACCGGGTTGCACGCATAGACAGTGGCCTCATCAGAACAGCACGAGCCGGCTCGTAACGGGCCGGGTTGCGGACTTCTAACGGTTCAGATCGAACGAATAAAGGCCGCCGTGCCGCTTGCCTGAGGTGGAACGGCACTGATGTGCCCGGGCGCAATCAGCGCAGCTTCGAGAATGCGGTCGGTGTAAGGAACGAACTCTCAACGTTCTTCAAGATCGGCCCGCCATCCACTTCACTCGCGGTGCGCGCCGTAATCCAGGCTGGATCGGCTTGGAACTTATCCCACTTCTGTTCACGCTCGGCCAAGTTTTCCCAGGCAATCAGGTAGGTCAGCCGGTGGCTCGATGGCCCGATCAACGTCGTCCAGAAGCCCACTTGGCGGATGCCGTGCTGCTCCCACAGCTTCAGCGTCACGTTCTCAAACCGCTTCAACAACGCCGGCAACCGGCCAGGTACGCAGTCATAAATGCGGAGTTCGTAGATCATGGTATGGTTTCCTATATGCTGACGGCCACCCGGTGATGCGACTTAAGTGCACGCAGTCGCCAAACGGACACTTCAAACCAGCTCTAACCGTATTTCACGGCCAAGGACATTCGCTGCGCGCTGCAGGCTCTCGAGTGTCACATTGCCCGCCGACGGATCGAGCAGCCGATCCAATTGGGCGCGACTGGTACGCATCAGTTCGGCCATCTTGTTCTTGGACATCTTGCGCTCGGCCATGGCCTGTTGCAATTGCCAGGCAATCACTTCCTTGATGGCGGTGGCCTGGAATTTTTCCAGCACGCCCTCTGTCTTAAGGAATGCATCGAGTGTTGTTCCGTGGCTCGGATGCCGTTTCTTGGGCTTGGTCGCCATCAAACGATTTCCTTCAGGCGTTTCATCGCGACGTTGATGTCGTCTTTCGGTGTCTTCTGAGACTTCTTGATGAAGCCGTGCAGAGCAACTAATTCCCTGTCATGCAGACAAAATAATACGCGACTGATCCGCTTGCTAGGTAACGTGCTGCGCACTTCCCAAAGCCCATGCCCCAGGCTTCTGCACAGCGGCATGCCAACGGGCCAGCGCCATTGCACGCGCATAAGATCCTGACCAACCGCGTGCCTGTCATCCACTGGCATCGCTTTCGGCCACTCCCTCACGGGCTCTGTGCCGGTGCGGGTCGAGTAAAAAACAAGCGGAGTCATCGAGGCGGTCGCCTCCACCCGCTGAACCTAATGACGCCGTACCATATATGGTTCATCCAAACAACCACCACAATACCGAGGCGAGAAGTGTGAAACCCCGTCAATGCGCCGCTTCCCAGTTATCCGCCGCTTTCGCATCGACTTGGATCGGCACGGATAGCTTCACGGCCGGTTCCGCGCTGCCTTCCATGGTGGCGCGGACGGTTTTGATGGCGCGCTCCACTTCGGCGTCGCGCACTTCGAAGATCAGTTCGTCGTGCACCTGTAGCAGCATGGTCGTGTACTCGAGCTTCGCTGTTTCCAGCGCACCCGGCATCCGGATCATGGCGCGTCGAATGATGTCGGCGGCAGAACCCTGGATCGGTGCGTTGATGGCCGCACGTTCGAGGAAACCACGCATGGACGGGTTCTTGGTGTTGATCTCCGGATAATGGATCCGACGACCGAAGATCGTCTCCACATAACCCTTGTCGTGCGCATAAGCCTTGGTGGCGTCCATGTAGGCGCGGATGCCGGGGAAGCGTTTGAAGTACGTCGTGATGTACTCCGCCGCCTCCTGCTTGGTGATGCCGAGTTGCGCCGCGAGGCCAAAGGCCGAAATGCCATAAATGATGCCGAAGTTGATCGCCTTGGCGCGCCGCCGCACCTCAGATGGCATGTCCTTCACCGGCACCCCGAACATCTCGCTCGCCGTCATCGCATGAATGTCGAGCCCATCTGCGAAGGCTTTTTTCAACTGCGGAATGTCGGCGATGTGCGCCAGCACGCGCAACTCGATCTGGCTGTAGTCGGCCGACACGAGGCGCGCGCCCTTGTCCGCAATAAAGGCCGTGCGTATCTCACGGCCCTCTTTTGTGCGCACGGGAATGTTCTGCAGGTTGGGATCAGACGACGAGAGGCGACCCGTTGTCGTCGACGCCAGCGCATACGACGTGTGGATCCGCTCGCGCCCACCCGGCTGGATGAACTCCGGCAAGGCATCCGTGTAAGTCGACCGCAGCTTGGACAGCTGCCGCCACTCCATCATCGTGTTGACCAGCTTGCGCGCGTCATCGGGCAGTTCTTCGTTGCCGGCGAGATCATCAAGCAAGCCAGCCCGCGTCTCCCATTGGCCGGACTTGGTGCGCTTGCCACCCGGCAGCTGCAGCGTATCGAACAGCAACTCGCCGAGTTGCTTTGGCGAACCAAGGTTGAACCGTTGGCCGCCCGTCGCCGGCGAGACCAGCGCCTGAACCTCTTCGTCCAGCTGCGCGATGCGCTGCGCAAATGTGGACGACAACCGCGACAGGATCGAGCGGTCCACCTTGATGCCCGCGCCTTCCATGCTCACCACAATAGGCAGCAGCGGCCGCTCCAAGGTTTCGTACACTGTCGTCATGCGCTCGGCCACGAGGCGCGGCTTCAGCACCATCCACAACCGCAACGTGACATCGGCGTCTTCGGCGGCGTACTCCGTCGCCTTGTTGATCGGCACACCCGCAAACGTCTTGTCGGCCTTCTTGGCGCCCGGCGCGTGCGCAATCACCGTGTCGAACGAGATCGGCGTATGCCCCAGATGCCGCTCGCTCAGCGCATCCATGCCGTGGCTGCCGCGTCCGCCGTCGAGCACATAGGACAGCAGCATCGTGTCATCGATGGAGCGGATAGCGATGTTGTAACGGCTCAACACCAGCGCGTCGTATTTCAGGTTCTGTCCGACTTTGAGCACGCTGGCGTCTTCGAGCAACGGCTTCAACGCGGCCAACGCCGCCTTGATATCCATTTGCCCATCAGCCCTGCCCCCGCCGCCGAACAAATCGCCCGCACCGCTCGTGTGCCCGAGCGGCACATAGCAGGCCTTGCCCGGCGCGGTTGCTAGCGAAAAACCCACCAGATCGGCGGCCATCGCATCCAGGCTTGTCGTCTCCGTATCAAACGCCACCCGCCGCGCGGCCGTCGCTTCGGCAATCCAGCTTTCGAGCCGCGCAAGATCGCGCACGCACTCGTAACTTGCAGCGTCGATCTTCGGCCCGCGTGCGGCCTCACGGGCGGCGAGTACGGCAGCTGTTGGCCCTCCAGCATCACCAGTGCCGCCGCTTCCCACCACACTCTCCGGCTTCGCGGCCGGTGCCGCCGGGCGAACCGATGGCGGTGGCGCATCGACACCCAACGTATCGGCCACGCGCTTGGTCAGTGTGTTGAATTCCATCAGCCGCAGGAACGCGAGCATCTGCTCCGCGCCTGTTACCTGCACACCCAGCCGATCCAGCGCCACAACAACCGGAACGTCCTGCTTGAGCCTCACGAGATCTCGCGAGATCCGCGCCTGATCGGCAAACTCGATCAGCTTCTCGCGCCGCTTGGGTTGCTTGATCTCACCCGCTCGCGCCAGCAACGTATCAAGATCGCCATACTCTTTGATCAGCTCAGCCGCCGTCTTGATGCCGATGCCCGGCACGCCCGGCACGTTGTCGCTGCTATCGCCTGCCAGCGACTGCACATCGACGACACGGTCCGGCAACACGCCGAACTTTTCCACCACCTCATCGGGGCCGATGACCTTGTTCTTCATCGTGTCCAGCATGCCGACGCCAGAGCCGACCAACTGCATCAAATCTTTGTCTGACGAAACAATCGTCACATCCGCACCCGCCGCCTGCGCCTGCACGGCATAGGTCGCGATAATGTCGTCGGCCTCATAACCATCCTGCTCGATACTGGCGATGTTGAACGCCGTCACAGCATTGCGGATCAGCGGGAACTGCGGGATCAGCTCCTCTGGCAGTGGCGGCCGGTGCGCCTTGTACTCGGGATAAATGTCGTTCCGGAACGTCTTCGAGCCGGCATCAAAAATCACCGCCAGGTGCGTCGGCCCCTTAGAACCGCGGCTCTCCTGCACGAACTTCCACAACATGTTGCAGAAGCCCTGCACGGCCCCCACCGGCAGTCCGTCCGACGGCCGCGTCAACGGCGGCAACGCATGGAACGCGCGGAAGATAAACCCCGAGCCATCGATCAGATACACATGGCTGCCCTTACCCACCGGCACGGCCTCGCCGTCTGGAATGGAGGTCTGCGGTGCACGTGCGCCCGCATTGGAAACTTTGGGTGTGTCGCTCATGGCCGCGTTATAGCGAGCGAAAATGGGGACAGCCACCTTTTCGGGTGACCGATGGCCGAAATTGTGGTTGCCCTCAATTTCCAAACGCGCCCGCAGCACCCAGACGCTGCGGCGCTGCTCCAATCACTGCGCCAGCAAGCCTGTCATATCAAGGCTGACCCGGCCAAAAATTGTCCCTATAACCCTGCATGAACGTCGCACCGGCGACCCTCTTCGTGAGATCGATGTTGGGGCCGCTACCGCAATAGGTGCATACAGAGGAAGGTATTCCAATTTGAGCCACTACCTCGTTCGATTTTTCCTGCACCCAACAACCGGCAAACAACAGCGCC
>JANNEU010000312.1:0-18028 GCA_031379035.1 Hyphomicrobiaceae bacterium
GCTCGCCGGGCTGGCGCTCGACCGGCCGCGCCTGATGGGCATCGTCAACGTGACGCCCGATAGCTTCTCCGATGGTGGTCAGCATTTCGACGCGGCGCGCGCGGTGGCGCATGGCGAGCAGCTGGTGGCGGAGGGCGCTGATATTCTCGACGTGGGCGGGGAATCGACGCGGCCCGGTGCGGCACCCGTTGACGAGGCCGAAGAGATCCGGCGCATCGTGCCAGTGATTGCGGCGTTGCGGGCGAAGACCGACGTGCGCGTCTCCATCGACACGCGCAAGGCGGCGGTGATGCGCGAGGCGGTGTCGGCGGGTGCGGATATCATCAACGATGTGTCGGCGCTGATGCATGATCCGCTGTCACTGGAGACAGCTGCCGATCTCGGTGTACCGGTTATTCTCATGCATGCGCAGGGCGATCCGCGCACGATGCAGGACGCGCCGGTCTATGGCGACGTGGTGCTCGACGTGTTCGATTTCCTTGAAGCGCGGGTGGAGGCGTGCGTGCGGGCCGGCATTCCGCGTGAGCATCTGATCGTCGATCCCGGCATCGGTTTCGGCAAGACGCTGGAGCACAATCTCAGTTTGATGGCGGGGCTGTCGGTCTTCCACGGCCTGGGTTTGCCGATTCTCGTCGGAGCCTCGCGCAAACGCTTCATCGGCACGCTGACGGGCGTTGAGGCCGCCGGTGAGCGCGTGCACGGCTCGGTGGGCGCAGCGCTGGCGGCGGTGGCACAAGGCACACAGATTGTGCGCGTGCACGACGTGGCCGCGACGAAAGCCGCACTGGCCGTGTTTCAGGCGAGTGCGGATGGTGGGGTGGGGACGTAGGGCGCGAGCGACGTTGCAACGACATTGTTTGCTTGTGACTTCGCACCCCCCTCTCAACCGTCATGGCCGCCTCCGCGGCCAAGACGAAAAGGGAGAGTATCGGGTGCGTTGTTGGCAGCGACAGCGCTGTGGTAGTGGCGCTTGAACCCCGCGCGATCGACCGGTTTAATCTCGGACCTTGAGTTCCCTGTTGCTGCGAAAGCCCCCCCAATCGCGCCCCCTTCCCACGTTCCGTGCGCCCTGCCACAATGCTGCCCTGTGCTCACACAGGCCTGCCGCTTTTGGGGCGGTCGCTTGCCCGAATCGGCTGCGCATAAAGGTCTTGTTAGGCGAATCGAGACCAGATGAGTGCATCGAGATTGGATGCGCCCACTGGCCCGAAACGCCGGCGTAGGGTTTGCGTCCCAAGGGGCTGAGACATGCTGATTTCCGAGACCGGTGCTTTCGAATTCGGCCATGAACTGGACGCGCCGCTGGGCGCGTTGGCGGGCAAGCGCGTGCTGGTGACGGGCGTGAGCGCGGCCGGTGGCATCGACATCGCCCGTAGCTTCGCCGATGCGGGTGCGCGGCTCATTCTTCAGTGCAACGACGCGAGCCCCGCCGTTGAGGCGCTGGCAACAATGCTGGCCCCGGTCGCGGTCGAGCTGTCGGTCCATACCGTTACGCTGAAATCAGCTGACGCAATCGTTGCCTTCGCCCGTGATGCAGCAGCCGAGTTCGGCGGCCTGGATATGGTCGTCAACGTGGTGGCGCTTGACGGGCACGCGCCGAAGGCCTCCGCGCAACTGACCGAAATCGAAACGCGCGTGTCGGACGTGCTGTTGAAGGCGTGCCTCATATCGCGCGTGGCGGCCAATCGCATGCGCATGATGATGACAGACGGCGTGGTGCTGACCGTCGCGACGCTGACCAGCGACGCGACAGCCACCGAGCGTGCGTTTGCACAGGTGGTGCGGTCGACGCTCGCGGCCATGACGCGTCGCGAAGCCGAAGCATGGGCCGATCAGGGCATCCGCTTCAATGCGGTGGCGCCGGACGTGCTGAGCATCGTGTCCAAGCCCGCATCGGGCCGTGAGGCGGATGTGGCGCAGCTGGCGCTGTATCTGGCCGCAGGCAACGGCGAAACGCTCTCTGGGTTGACCTTTGAGCTCGGTCTGATGCGCGCCTGACGCAGCCAATCGCCGCCGAGTTGTGGCGCGAGGTGAGCCGGAAGCTGAACGCCGGAGTTGCGGCAGGAGTTGCGGCGGGATTGCCGCCCGTGCCGCTGCCGTGCGATCCTGACGCATGAGGTGCGCCGGCCTAAGCCGCGCACACGATCGTCGCAGGAGTTGGTCATGGCCCAGGATACCGTTCCCAGTGTGCAGCCGGTTGTGGCTGACCAAACGCCCTCCGCAACGGGTGCAGCCACGGCTTATATGTCCGGCTTCGGCAACAGCTTTGAGACCGAGGCGCTGGCCGGCGCGCTGCCCGTCGGCCGCAACAGTCCGCAGAAATGCCGCTACGGGCTTTATGCCGAGCAACTGTCCGGCTCGCCGTTTACCGCGCCGCGCGCGACCAACGAGCGCTCATGGTTGTATCGCATCCGGCCATCGGTGAAGCATTCGGGACACTTCAAGGCTGCCCATAAGCGGTTATGGCGCACCGGACCGTGCGTCGAGATCGAACCGCCGATTGGACAGATGCGCTGGTCGCCGACGCCCTATCCGGCCGTGTCCACCTCATTTATCGAGGGCATCCACACCATGACCACATGCGGGGACGCGGCCACGCAAACCGGTATGGCAGCGCACATCTACGTGGCGACGCGGTCCATGACGGACGAAGTGTTCTGGAACGCCGACGGCGAGTTGCTGATCCTGCCGCAGGAAGGCCGCGTCCGGTTTGTGACGGAGTTCGGCATTATTGATGCAGCACCGGCGGAACTCGTCGTGATCCCGCGCGGTGTGAAGTTTCGCGCCGAGCTGTTGGATGGCCAGGCGCGCGGTTACATCTGCGAGAATTACGGCGGGGCGTTTACACTGCCGGAGCGCGGGCCGATTGGTGCCAACTGTCTGGCAAACGCGCGCGACTTTCTGTCACCCGTTGCGGCCTATGAAAACCTCGACCGCAAGACGCAGCTGACGGTGAAGTGGTGCGGCGGGTTTTGGCAAACCGAACTCGCGGCCTCGCCGCTCGATGTGGTCGCCTGGCACGGCAATTACGCGCCCTACAAATACGATATGCGTCGTTATTCACCGGTCGGTGCGATCAGCTTTGATCACCCCGATCCGTCGATTTTCTCGGTGCTGTCGGCACCATCTGAGACGCCCGGCTCCAACAACGTCGACTTCGTCATTTTCCCCGAGCGGTGGGCGGTGGCTGAAAATACCTTTCGGCCACCCTGGTATCATCGCAACATCATGAGCGAGTTCATGGGGCTGATCTACGGGCAGTATGATGCCAAGCCCCAAGGCTTCACACCGGGCGGCATGAGCTTGCACAACTGCATGCTGCCGCACGGACCGGATGCCGAGGCGTTCGATAAGGCAACAAACACAGAGCTGAAGCCGCACAAGCTGACCAACACGCTGGCCTTCATGTTCGAGACGCGTTTTCCGCAGCGCGTGACGCGCTACGCCGCCGAACTACCGACCTTGCAGCCGGAGTATGCGGATTGCTGGCAGGGCTTGGAAAAGATGTTTGATGCTGGACGGTGAGGATGTGTAGGGGAGTGTGCGAGGCGCTGCCGCCGCGTTGCAGCCACTGAGGAGTAAAGCCGTGCCGGTCAATCAATCAGTCGCACTCGTCAAAAGCCGCATCAAGGTTGGTGGTCTGGATCTCGACGTCACCGATCCACTCGAACGCACGACGCAGTACATCTACGATGAGATCTTTGAGGGCCGCACGTACGCTCATCCAAACGTCAAAGTGCCCGCCAACGCGACCATCATCGACGTTGGTGCGAACATCGGACTGTTCGCCATCTGGGCCGCGCGCGAGTGGCGTCCGCGGACCATTCTGGCCTACGAGGCGAGCCCGACGACGCACGAATGCCTGGTTGAGAACGTCGCCCGCAATATCGATGCGGCAAAGACCGGCACGAAGACAACCTCGATCAATCTTGCCGTGTCGCGCGAGGCCGGTCGCGAGTTGACCCTGCACCAGCCACCGTGGGTCGCGGGTCTCAGCACCATTCTCGACGGCAAGACGTTGCCGTGGATCGACGAGTTGCGCGCCAAAAATGAGCTTTATACCCACAAAGTGCAAAGCACGACGATCTCGCACGAGATCGCGACGCGCGGGCTCGCTTCAGTCGATCTGCTCAAGATCGATGTGGAAGGGCACTTCATGGAGGTGCTCGAAGGCATCGCGCCGGCGGATTTTTCTAAAGTCCGCAACATCATTCTGGAGGCGGAATACGTCGAGACGCTTGGGCATACGCGCGAACAGCTGGCAGCCCTGCTGCGGGCCAGAGGCTACACCGTCGAAGCGCAAGACGCAGCGCAGGTGATGCTCTACGCGTGGCGCGCCTGAGCTGCGCACACTGACCGGACGCCTGCCTACTCGCACACCTTGTGTGTGCCGTCTTTGCCGTGCCGCGCCAGATCGAGATGAAAATGATCGGCGTGAAAGCTGTTGGCGTTAGGGCCGAGCACAGTGGTGAATATCTCGCAGGCACCGCGATGGACGGCGCGAAGGAACGCCCGCTCGCCTTCGCCGCCATGCCAGCCGCTTTTCACAGTCAGCAAGCGACCATCGGCCAGATGGAAGCCTGAAATATCGAGGGCGTTGGCGTGGCCGTGTTCGGAGAGCTTGGAACCGGAAACGCCGTTCATGGGCCGGCACGCGTAAGAGGCAGCGACCTTCAGTTCAACGAGTGGCGTCAACAGATAGCGCTGTGCGGCGGGTTCGACGACTTCGGTGACCCAACGATCAACGTTTGGGATCATCTGACATTGCAGGGTGGCCGCCGGCGCGAGGCGCACGCGGCCAGAGATCGTACCGGTCATGTCATAGGGTTTGATAGCACCGCACACGCTCGGACCGCCGAGCGCGGCACGCGCCGTGAGGAACGGCGATTTGGCGAGATTGGTGCTATCGAGGCAGGCGCGTTCGGCTTGCGCGCGCCATGGCTCATCCTTGGCAATGAACGTGGGTCCACTGGTGCACGCCGCCACAAGGACGGGCACGATGGCCGCAACGATCAACGCATACCGATACACACGCATGGAATGAGGATGCCGGAGGGTTGGTAAAGAAACGGTAAACGCCACTGCGCCGCTGAGCCTGATTACGGGGGCATTCCGGCGCTATTGCGCTCGGATCGCGGCGGGATTGGGTGGCGTGCCATCCCATAAGAATGCCGGCACTTCGCCGAGGCGGAGGGACTGTTTTGTGCACTGCAGCGGGAATTCCCGCCCTAGTTGTGCACAGGCCGAATCAGTTGATCGCCGCAGATCTGGCAGGTCGCGTTGTCATCGGGTACACAGAGTGACGTTGTGTGCGTATCAGCGTTCGAATGGTTCTGGGATGTAGGCGTACCGACGGACCGCGTAGTGAACGCCAATTACACAGGCTCCCGCACTGAGTGACTGAAGCTCGTCCCTGGTGGTAACGCCAGGATCGAGCCACAGAACTCGGGCGGGAGTTGTGCGTTTTGGGGCTACGATGCGAAAGTACTCGTAGTACAAATATTTTTTGCAGCCGACCCGCTACCACTGACACTTCGACATCGTCGCGTTCTGTTTGGTCCCTTCGGCAACTTTGAGACAGAGCTGTTCCAAGTTCGCGCTACCCGACTTGTCGGCCGCCGCCGCGATCCACGTCGTGCGCAACTGCGCGGCGGTTTCCTGCAATCGAGCGCGGCGTTCAGGACGCTCGATCGACGCGATGCACGCATCGTACTTCACCAGAAACGCATCACAGACTGGAATGCCGACTTTGTCTTGTGCCGACGCTTCGCTGACAAGCAAGACCGGAAGGCCAAGCGCCAGCGCCCATGAAATGCGGCGTCTGTTCGTCATACGGTGCTCCCTGTGGGACTGATGTGGGACTGATCAGTCTTTCAACTTGAGCGACTTGATGCTCTGGCGAAAGCTGACGAACCATAAGTCTTTGTCGGCGCGCGGGGCGATCCCGATGAAGCGCACATAGCCGCCCGAGGCTTGCGGGATGAGAAACTGATAGAGCGCGCGCAGCTCACCGGTTTTGTCGGCGTCGGCAAGCGCCGTCAACTCGATACCCTTATGCGCGCCGATGGTGGTGACTGTGGCGCGACCCACCAACGCAATGTTGCGGTGGCCGGCCAGACTGCTGAGGCTGGCAGCGGCAATTTGAGCGGGCTTTGCCACGGCATCGTAGGACACGGAAGCCGCCAGGATAATCGCCGGCGACAACGTACCCTGCTCACCTGTTTTGCCGTCAACGGTCCAGATCTGCGTCTGTCCATAAGTCAGCGACAGTTTCAAAGACGCCGTATCACCCAGCGTCGCGACCAGCGGCAGTTCCGCCTTCGCAGACACCAGACGCGCCGACGCGAGCATGGTCTTGATCTCGCGCTCAGTCACAGCACCGGAGCTGAGGAGTTGGGTCGGCACGTTACCGGACACCATCCCCGTCGCCTCGGCTGTAGCGAAGATCATGACAAACTTCTGCACGAGCCCGTTGGGCGACGACTGCGCGAACCGCCGGTAGAGATAGCGGTCTTGCCGCTCCAGTGTCCCATCGCGGGGATCGAGGAAGCCGCGCTCTTTGAGCAGTGCTGACGTGAAGCCTTCGCTCATTTTGTCGAAGGCTTCGGCGGGCATATCGCTGATGACGAACGAGATCTCACGCTTCTCATCGAAGAAGCCGACGAACCGCGGCGCGGTCTGAAACGCCTTCGGCAGATCCATCACAACACGGCTGCCGGCGGCTTGCAGCGGCCGCAGAGCGGTGTCGGATTTCGTGCCTTTTGTAGCAGATTTTTCAGAAGTTTTCGGCGGCTCCGTGGCGATGACTGCGCAAGGTGTCGCGAGCAAAACGACGCTCGTTGCCATCGCCAGCAAGCGCCATGAGTTCACTCTCTGCACGCACGCAACCTCGCTTGTTCCATCGATCAATGACTTCAGCGATGGTGGCGCATTCACGCCCGACCAATGCCCAGCTGCCGCTTGGCCTGATCGCGCAGGATGTCGATGGGCTTGAGTTTGCCATCGACCTGGAAGTGCCAGAAGGTCCAGCCATTGCAGGCGGTTTTTCCCTGCACTTCTGCGCCAAGGCGATGAATGGAACCCGACTGCGCGCCGCTCTCGGCGCGCGATTTCGCAGCCACCGTCTCGAGCAGCAACGTGCCGTCGGCGCGCACTTCAGCCCAGACGCGGCCGCGCTCGTCCCACAGCTTGGTGCCGGGTTCGAGAATGCCAAGTTCGATAATCTGCCCGAAGGGAACGCGGGGTTCGGTGCGTTTGGATCGCGCGGTTTCCAGCGCATCAGGGGCCAGCGGCTGCACGCGCGCAAGACGCTCGGTGGCAGCGGCCACATAGTCCGGATCGCGTTCGATGCCGATCCACTGACGGCCGAGGCGCTTGGCGACGGCCCCTGTGGTGCCGGTGCCGAAAAAGGGATCGAGCACGATGTCGCCGGGCTTGGTGGAGGCGAGAATGACACGATGCAGCAGCGCTTCCGGCTTTTGCGTGGGGTGCGCCTTGCGGCCGCCGTCATCTTTCAAGCGCTCGGGACCTGAGCATATGGGGATCAGCCAGTCGGAGCGCATCTGCAGGTCGTCGTTGAACGCTTTCATGGCTTCGTAGTTGAACGTGGGCTTGGCCTTCTGGTCACGCGCAGCCCAGATCATTGTCTCATGGGCATTGGTGAAACGCTTGCCGCGGAAATTCGGCATCGGGTTCGTCTTGCGCCAGATGACGTCGTTCTGAATCCAGAAGCCGAGATCCTGCAGCGCGGCACCAACGCGGAAGATGTTGTGATAGCTGCCGATGACCCACAGGGCACCGTTGGGTTTGAGCACGCGCTGCGCTTCGGCGAGCCAGGCACGCGAGAATGTGTCGTATTCAGCGAAGGACGCGAACTTGTCCCAGGCCTGATCGACGCCATCAACGCGGGTGTCGTTGGGGCGCAACAGATCGCCGGCGAGCTGCAAGTTGTAGGGCGGATCGGCGAACACCAGATCGACGCTGGCGTCGGGCAGTTTGGCCAATTGGGCGAGGCAGTCGCCGTGCAAGATGCGGTTGGTGGTGAGCGGCTGCGGAGGAGGAACCGTTGCACGAACGGACGATTTTTTGCTGCTCAGCTGCTTCAGACCACGCATTGACGCCAACTCCACGCAAAACACACCCCGTCGGGGCACGTATACCCTCGGCCATCGTCTTGCCCGCGGCAAGCGCCCGCCGCCGCGACAGTGCGAGAGCAGGGTTAATGGACCGTTAGTGACCGTGCTGGGCGTAGCAATCAACCGTGGCGAACGAAGGGCGAACGTTGACAGCGCAACTTGTTAGCAGCGTCGACGCGGCCGCGATCAATGGTTGACCGTGCGCGCGCAATCAGCAAGCTCGTGGCACTCGGGACGATAGGGGAGCATTCATGTCTAAAGCTATTCTGGCACCGGCGGCCATTCTGGTGCTCTGGTCACTGGTGGTGCTGCTCTGGATGGCGGCGACACGCGGCAGCGGCCTCAAAACCGTCTCACGAGAAAAGATGCGCGAATTGCCACGCGTTGGCGGGCGCGGCGAAGATCTGCAGAAGGTGCTGCCGCAGAGTGCCAACTGGGTGTCGCACAATTACACCCATCTTATGGAGCAGCCGACGCTGTTCTATGCCGTGGTGATGATCCTGGCGCTGGTCGGGCAGGGTGACGGCCTGAACGCCCAGCTGGCTTGGGGCTACGCGGTGATCCGCATTCTGCACAGCCTGTGGCAGGGCCTCGTCAACACCATCCCGGTGCGGTTTGGGTTGTTCATTCTCTCTACGCTGTGCCTCATGGCGTTGGCAATCAATGCCGTGCGCGCCACGCTGTTGTAGCTTTTCCGCCGCAGTAGCCGCGCCGTATCGTCACCTGGTGCAGGCTGCCCACAAATCCCCACATATGACTGCTGTTCCAGACTGTGTGGATTGGCCCCGGGGGCGACTTCCTCTAGGGTCATGTCATGTTCCAACGATCTCACACCCGGATACACCCAACGATGCACGCGCCAAGTGCCATCAACGGATCACCATGGATCGTTCCCCGGCGCAGCGTCGGCGCACGGAGCGGTCTGGTGCTGGCCCTGCTGATCGCGGCAGCAACACAAGGCTGCAGTGTTTCCAACTCGGCATTGACCAACGCGCCCGCCGCCACCGTCGGACCGAAGTCCGCCAGAGCCGTCCCCGCACCAGCCCCCGGCGACACCGACAACGGCAGCCTCGCACTGAACACGCCATCGACACCCGTTGGCGAACCCGGCGCACCGCCACGCGCGCCCGTGAAAGTTGGACTTATCTTACCGCTGACCGGCGCTGGCCAGGCCGGCATCGTTGCCGAGAGCATGAAAATGGCGGCGGAGTTAGCGCTGAAGGATGTGCAGGCCAAGCACGTGCAGCTCGTCATCCGTGACGACAAGGGCACGCCGGAAGGGGCCATGGCTGCGGCAACCGATGTCATCAATGATGGCGCAGAGATTATTCTCGGGCCGCTCTATGCCCGTTCGGTGTCGACAGTGTCGGCGATTGCGCGCAGTAAAAATGCGCCCGTGATTGCGTTTTCCAATGACAAACAGGTCGCCAGTTCCTCGACGCATCTGCTGAGCTTCCTCGCCGGGCCAGAGGTGACACGCGTGGTGTCGTATGCAGCGCAAAAAGGGAAGCGGCGGTATGTGGCGCTGATTCCCGACGATGCCTATGGCAAGCTCGTCGAGCCAAGTTTCAAAGAGGCGGTGGCGCGCCATGGCGGCGTGGTTGTGGCCTCACACAACTATCCAGCCGATACCGGTGGGCGCGTGGCCGGCCTGCTCGCTGTCGTCAAAGCCTTGAAAGAAGAAATCCGTGGCATTGAAGAACATGGCGAGCCGGTCGATGCCATTTTCATTCCGGGCGGCGAGGAAACCGTCCAGCTGCTCGGCCCCCTGTTGAAACAGGCCGACATCGACACCAAACGCATCAAGGTCATTGGCACCGGTGCGCTCGATACGCCCAACGCCGGCCGCGACGACACGTTCGTCGGTGCCTGGTTCGCAGCGCCCGATCCGCGCGGCTTCAAGGATTTCTCCGAACGCTTCGTGAAGGCCTATGGCCGCAGTCCGCCGCGCATCGCAACCCTGGCTTATGACGCAGCCAGCCTGACGGCGGCACTGGCGACCGGACCTGACGGTGCACGCTTTATTCCCTCCGCGTTGACGCGCGCTAGCGGCTTTAACGGCGTGGACGGCCTGTTCCGCCTGATGAGCGATGGCGTCACCGACCGCGCACTGGCCGTGCTGGAAGTGCAGAAATTCGGTGCCGCCGTAATCGATCAACCCGCCGGCTCCATGAATGGCAATCAACCCGCTATTCCGGGCCCCAGCTCCATGCTGGAGCCAGGTGCAGCCATCCCGCCGCGCGGCGCTGTGACCAAAATCAACTGAAACCAGCGGCCGCTGCCACTTGTGGCATGTACAAAAAATCCCTCATCCGACAACGCGGATGAGGGACGCGACTGCTTAGGCTTCAGCACAATTCTGATCAAATATCTGCCGCATCAATACCCGCGGCCGTCCCAGACACAGCGGCCGAAGCGGCGGCTGAAGTGCCGGCGGAAGCCGCAGCCGTCACGGACGACGGTGGCCATAGACGCGTCGTCCTGGCGGACGATGCGAGGGGCTGGCACGGCCTGAGCTTCGACAGCCAGCGATGCGGCCAGTGTTCCAACTGCGGCGACGGCGAGCAGAGCATTACGCATTCGTTCTCTCCCGATGGGGACGGTGTTGACGACTTCAGGCGATGGCTGCCCCCGTTACGAGAGCATCCATCGGCCCGACAGGCGGTAAACGGAGACTGAGGCAACTTCCCGTCGCACGGCAAGACTATCGCAGCGGCTATCAACCGCCTTTGAGCTTGCCGGCCATGACGCCGATCGTGCGTTGGTAGACCTCGGCCCGGTTCCAGTCGGCCAGCACGTTGTAGTTGGCCGAGCCGGGCTCCCAGCCTTGTCCGGCGCGCCAGCCGTGGCCTTTGAGGAAATTGGCGGTCGAGGCGAGGATGTCGGGCACGCTGCGGACCAGATCGCGGCGGCCGTCACCGTCGAAGTCGACGGCATACTTCACATACGGCGTCGGCAGAAACTGTGTTTGTCCAATTTCGCCAGCCCAACCGCCACGCATGTCGCCGGCGCTCATGTCGCCACGCTGGATGATGCGCAGCGCGTCGAGCAGATGGCCGGTGAAGAACGCCGAGCGGCGACAGTCGTAAGACAATGTCGCCAGCGAGCGAACGATGGAATGCTTGCCACTGCTATCCGCGCCGTAGTTGGTTTCGAGGCCCCAGATGGCGATGACAATTTCCTTCGGCACACCAAACTGCTTTTCCATACGCGCCAACGTGGCGGCATGTGTCTGCATCAGGCTGCGGCCGCGATTGATCAACGACGCGCTGACACGGCGCGCGTAGAACTGGTCAAAGCTGAGTTTGAATGACCGCTGCGAGCGATCCAGGCGCACGACGTTGGCGTCGTAGCTGACACCGGCCAATCCGGTATTAATGGCGGAGGCGCTGATGCCGAGTTTAGCGGCGTCGCCCTTGAAGGCCACGAGCCAAGTGTCAAACCCGCCCGCGCTGTCGCCGCATTGGAGCGCTCGGGCGGTGGACGGGAAGGCTATCGCAGTGGCAATCGCCAGGGCAGCGACCGTTGAAGGAAAGAAAGCAAAGCGTCTGCGCATGAGGATCCTCGGGGGCGGGAGCGTTTCGATCCCGTTTCCCGTAGCCCATAAATCGCAGCCAAACCACGGTCTGCGAAAGGCAGGGAGCACGGCACCCCTGGTGACAGGCGAAATGACGCTTCCGTGCCGACCAGGGCAAGCGTAGGTTTCCGGACCGTCGTTCGGACGGCCACGGGGTGCCGATATGAGCAGTTTCAGGATCAAGCAGGCGTCGTTAAGCATGCTTGCAAGTGCGGTCGGGCTGGGGATGCTTGGTACCGTCTTCGCCCAGACGAGCCCACCCGCTGGCCCTCAGCCCGGCCCAGTCGCCGCGCCTGCCGTTGCACTACCAGCCAACCTGCCGCCATCGGCTGGTCCAACGGACCCCGGGCTTATCGACGATCTCGTGGCGGCCGGCCGCATTCTGGTGGACCAGGGCGTGCTCGACGGATTTGGCCATGTCAGCATGCGGCATCCGACCAGCCCGGATCGCTTTTTGATGTCGCGCTCGCTGGCCCCCGCACTGGTCACCGCTGCCGATATCGTCGAGCACGATCTCGATGGCCAAGGCATCACGGCGAACGGACGCACGTTGTTTCTGGAGCGCTTCATCCACGCGGAGATCTATCGCGCGCGGCCGGATGTGAAGGCCATCGTGCACGGGCATGCGGCATCCCTCATCCCGTTCTCGGTTTCAACGGTGCCGATGAAAGCGATGTTCCACAACTCGGCGTTCCTCGCCCAGGGCGTGCCGGTGTTCGAGATCCGTAAAACGGGAACCGGTGCGCCAGCGATGACGGACATGCTGGTGGGCAATGGGACGCTTGGCAAGGCGCTGGCCACCAGTCTTGCCGACAAACCGGTGGTGCTGATGCGCGGGCATGGCGCGGTGATGACCGGCCCGACATTACCGATTGCGGTGTTCCGCGCTGTCTACACGGAAGTCAACGCGCGCATGCAGTTGCAGGCCATTCAACTGGGCGGCACATACACGACGCTGGAGCCGGAAGAGGGCGTCAAGGCCGACAAAGTCAACGAGGTGATCTCGGCGCGGCCGTGGGATCTGTGGAAGAAGAAGGTGATGGCGAAGTGACGGTTGCTTTGGCTGAAGCCCTCACCCGAGCATGGCACCGAAGCGTTCGCGAAAGATGCGTGCGCCTTTCGGCGTGATGTGGATCGCGCGGGTGCCGTCCAGACGCCGCGTCCAGCCGTTATCGAGACTGTGGGTGCAGATCGCTGCGCCAAGCGCACCACCGAGATGCAGCCGCCGCTCGCTCCAATCAAGGCACGGGCGGCACAACACGCGGCCGGAGCGCTTGGTGCGCCGGGCCAGCATCGGCTCGACATCCATGCCGAGCGCGCCCAGAAAAGTCACACCCGTTTCAGTCAGCAGACCGGCATCGCTGGTCAGCTCGACATGGCCCAGACGGATCAGCGCGTCGGCGAGTGCAACGCCGAGGTGGCCGGCGAAATGATCATAGCACGTGCGAGCCCGGCGCAGCGCGGCGTCACGCGGACCCACTGTCAGCCGTGGGCGCGGCGGTGCCAGCTCGGCCGCCACCTGCATGATGCTCTCCAACATCTGTGCCACCGACGGCGTGGCGAGGCGATGATAGCGGTGACGGCCCTGCTGCTCGACGCTGAGCAGGCCAGCCGTCGTCATGCGGTTGAGATGGCCGCTTGCGGTTTGTGGTGTGATGCCGGCGGCCTTGGCCAGTTCCGTCGCCGTCAGTGCGCGGCCGTCCATCAAGGCCTGCAGCATCGATGCCCGCGCCGGATCGCCGGACAGCGCTGCAATCTCGGCGAACAGGGCGTTGGTGGACACGGGTCGATCTCCTCAAGCACAAAGCCACCCTATCCGAATGACCGCGCCCATACTTCGGCGCTGACCGTAACGTGCGAATGCGCAGTGTTGCAAAGTGCGTTTATGAGCACCTCGCCCGTCATCACTCCAGAAATTTGGCACGCGGCGAGCAGCCGCCAGCGGCAGACGGTGCGCCCCGCAGCGATCCTCCGCCTCTGGCGACGCCGCAGCCGCACGCGGCGCGCGCTCAAAACCCTCGACACGCGCCTGCTCGCCGATATCGGCCGCACCGACGCCGAACGGCAGTGCGAATGTGCGAAATGGTTCTGGCAAACTTGAAACGAGGCAAAAAACGCTTCAGTTGCCGCCCACGCGGCCGACACACCCATTAACCCCGCATTCACCGCGTTTCTAGAGCCGATCTTTAAACCTCTGCGGCATTCTCCCACTTACTTTTCGGGAGGATCAACCAATGACAACGACCATTCTCACTGTCGCTTTTGGTGCCACACTGCTTGTGGTGCTGCTCGCCACCGCCGCCATGTACAACCGCCTCATCGCGCTCAACCGGCGCTGCGAACAGGCCGAAGCCGACATCGACGTCCAGCTGAAACAGCGGCACGATCTCATTCCGAACCTCGTCGAAACCGTCAAGGGCTATGCCGGCCATGAGCGCGGCACGCTCGAAGCCGTCATGAAAGCGCGCAACACCGCCGTTGCGGTGCCGTCCGCTGGTGCTGAAGCAGCCCTCGCTGGCGCGTTGAGCCGCCTGATGACCGTGGCCGAAGCCTATCCGGACCTCAAGGCGTCAAACCAGTTCTCCGAGTTGCAAATGGAAATCGGCGACACGGAAAACAAAATCGCCGCCGCCCGCCGCTACCTCAACAGCGCGACGAACGAATACAACACAACGACCGAAGTGTTTCCAGCCAACATGGTGGCCAGCGTGTTCGGCTTCGCCAACCGCGCCACCGGCGTCATCACCAAAGACCAGCGCGGCACCATCGACGCAGCGCCCGCGGTCAAGTTCTGAGCATTGCAAGTGGGGGCAGACCCATGCGTCTGACCCCATAGCTTTATTGGGGAACTGCCATGCTCGGCGTTCAAGGCCTTTACGGTCATATCCGTCACAACGCGATGAAGTCGGCGGGCCTGATGTCGGGCTTCGTCGGGCTCATCTGCCTGTCGTGGTACGCGTGGTGCATTGTCTACTCGGCCGTTGTGCATGTCTGGTGGCCGCATCTGCTGAAGGGCAAGCGCTACCACAAGCAACACGCCGACTTTGACTTTGCCCAGCTGCTCGACATCTTCGACAAGGCACTCGACACCGCGCTGTTCCGCTGGTGGGTGCCGCTGCTGCTGTCCGCCCTGTGGTTCCTGGTTGCCTTCATGGTGCACGCCGACATGATCCGGCTGGCCACCGGCGCACGGCCCGTTACACGCAAGGAACAACCGAAGCTCTACAACATGATCGAAAACCTTGCGATCACCGCAGGGCTGCCGATGCCGCGCGTGGAAATCATCCACACCGGCGCACTCAATGCTTATGCCAGTGGGCTCGGACCTGACGATGCCGTCATCGCCGTCTCGCGCGGACTATTGCGCGCCCTGAGCGACGATGAGCTGGAAGCCGTGCTCGCCCACGAGATGACGCACATCAAAAACTACGACGTGCGGCTGATGGTGGTTGCTACGTGTTTTGCTGGCGGGCTGACCTTGCTCGGCAACGGCGTCTCACGGCTGCTGTTCCCGCCGCAGACCAATTACGACCAACTCCACTACACCTATCAACGCGACCATACCGACGAGCCACAGGAGAACGGACGCGAGGCGGCAGCCGTCGCCCTGATCGAGGTCGAAGCCACTTCTCCAGTGGCCGTGATGGTCTCGCTGCTGATCGCCGTTATTTTCTTCGCGTTAGCACACGTGCTGTCGCTGCTCATCCAGTTTGCCATCTCACGCGCACGCGAATTCATGGCCGACGCCGGCGCCATCGAGCTGACCAAGAACCCCGATGCGCTGATTGCGGCGCTCAACAAGATTACTGGCAACGACCATATCCCGGGCCTCAATGCCAACGTGCGCGCCATGATGATCTCGTCGCGCTTCGACGGCATGTTCGCGACGCACCCACCCATCGAGACGCGCGTGATGGCGCTGCGGCAGTATGGCGGCGGGCGGATGGTGCAGCCCCCACGGCGGGCACCAGCGAAGACCGCTATCCCCTCGGATCCCATGGCAACGCCAGCCGGCGCGCTCGGCATCGCCGGTGGCCGCGCCACCTTTGGGCGCAAACGGCGCACCCTCAACGCGTGAACGGATCGCGTTCGCGTGATGAGCCGGCGACGTTGGACGGTCCGATTGCCAAAATTTCTACCGGATCACCCACCGCAATCACGCCGAGCCCCAGCCCCAGCGCGACCGCATTCTGCCCGAAGATAATCCCGCCATCCGCAGCGCGATGAAAGGCGCTCAAAGTTTGCAACGGTTCGTTCGGCGACAGCTGCACGCCCGTCTCCGGATCAAGCGTGGTGACGACACAGCGCGCACACGGTTTAGCAATGCGCAGTGTCACGGCCCCGATGCGGATGGTGCGCCACGTGTCCTCTGCCCACGGCTCGGCACCCGACACCACAATGTTCGGCCGGAACTGTCGCATGATGTGCCCGCTCATGCCGCGCGCATTCAGATTGTCGAGCGACGACGTGCTCGCCACCAGCATCGGAAAGCCATCAGCGAAACTGACATGCTCACCCGGTAATGCCGACGACGACGAACTCGGCCGCGCCGTACCATCGTGCATATGGACGAGGCGCACGGTCCGCCCGAGCACGCCTGAGAGCCAGGCGTCCACAGCAAGCGATGCATGCCGTGCCTTCACGGTGTCGCGCCAGACGACAACGTCGCTGACCGGCGCATCGGCACCAGGCTCCGCAACAGCCATGCGTCCCGCATCCGCATGTGCGATCTCGATTCCACCTGCCGTCTGCGCCACATCCAGCGTCGCCATGGCCCGCACCTCACGCTGCGTGAGAAAGCGATTGTTGGCATCCACAATCAGCCAGCGGCGATCCCCAGCGAGACCTTCATGGCGGACATCTGCACGCAGCAGGTCGTGCCCGCGCAGGCTCTTAACGGGATAGGCATGCAGGCTTGCAACGGTGATCGGCATGGGTCGCAGGCTCCGGGTTGGTTCGTTCACCAATTAAGGTCGATTCCGTTCATAATCATCCGCCAACAGAGTTAATCGACGCTAGGCCACTTTGCAGCTGTTTTCATGCGTTTTTGTACGTTTGCGCACCCACCCTAGCCACCCTGCCCACGAAGCCCTCCACGAGGCTCCTAACGCGTTTCTAGACCCCTTCCCTGCGGCGAGCCTCGGTCAAATTCCTGGCTGGCGCGCAAGTCTTGCCAACCCAGTAGCTTTAACCAAACTCGCTGCCAAATCGGCACCAAACGCAGTCCGCGCAGCCCGCGCCACTGTTAAGCTTACCCGCGTTGCTTGGCCTTCGCCTCGCGCCGTCGGGCATGCAAAATCGGCTCGGTGTAGCCGCTCGGCTGGACCGCGCCCTTCAGAACGAGGTCGCAGGCGGCAGCAAACGCCACGCCGTCGAACGTCGGTGCCATCGGCGTGTAGGCGGCATCGCCGGCATTCTGGCCATCGACCACGGCTGCCATGCGTTTCATCGTCTCGACGATCTGCGCTTCGGTGGTGATGCCGTGCTTCAGCCAGTTGGCCATGTGCTGTGCTGAAATGCGCAGAGTCGCGCGATCTTCCATCAGCCCGACGTTGTTGATGTCCGGCACCTTCGAGCAGCCGACACCCTGATCGATCCAACGCACCACATAGCCGAGAATGCCTTGCGCGTTGTTGTCGAGTTCGGCCTGCACATCCGCTGGGCTCCAGTTGACGCGATCGGCAACCGGCAACGTCAAGATCGCATCCAGCGGTGCGCGCGGGCGCGACATCAATTCCGCCTGCCGCGCTGCCACATTGACCTTGTGATAATGCAGCGCATGCAGCGTGGCCGCGGTCGGCGAGGGCACCCACGCAGTGTTCGCGCCAGCCAACGGATGGCCGATTTTCTGCTCCAGCATCGCCGCCATCAGGTCCGGCATGGCCCACATGCCCTTGCCGATCTGCGCGTGACCCGGCAGCCCACACGCCAGACCAATATCGACGTTGGAATCCTCATACGCCTTGATCCACGCCGTCTGCCGCATCTCCGCCTTACGGATCATCGGGCCGGCTTCCATCGACGTGTGCATCTCGTCGCCGGTGCGATCAAGGAAGCCGGTGTTGATGAAAAACACGCGGCTCCTGGCCGCGCGGATGCATTCCTTGAGGTTGACGGTGGTGCGCCGCTCCTCGTCCATAATGCCCATTTTCAAGGTATTGCGCGCCAGGCCCAGCGCGTCTTCCACAGCGCCAAACAACTCGCTCGCAAAAGCAACCTCGGCCGGCCCGTGCATCTTCGGCTTGACGATGTAAATGGAACCCGTTCTTGAATTTTGTGTGCTCGCCGCACTTCTCGAATGAAGTTTGGCCACGTC
>JANNEU010000435.1:0-3357 GCA_031379035.1 Hyphomicrobiaceae bacterium
TCCTTCCGGCGCAGCTTCCCATTCGCCGTCCGCGGCAGTGCCTCTACGAACACCACCTCGCGGGGCACCTTGTAAGTGGCGAGATGCTGCTGTGCATACGTCAGTACCGCCTCGGCCGTCAGCGAGGCACCCACCGTCCGCACGATAAACGCGCCGATCACGGAGACATCGGCGCGGACACGGACCTCGGCACACGCCACCTCTGCCACGCCCGGTACCTGCGCGAGTACCGCCTCGATCTCCTGTGGCGCGACGCGATAGCCGAGTGCTTTCATGATGTCATTGGCGCGCCCGCGATGGGCGACGTAGCCGTCCGCATCCATGACGCCGAGATCGCCGCCGATAAACCAGTCGCCGCGTGTGACTTCGGCGTCTTCGTCCGGGCGTTGCCAATAGCCGAGCATCAGGCTCGGATCGGAGCGGTGGACGGCGATCAAGCCTTCCTCGCCGGGTGGTAGCGGCTCCGTGCCGCCATCGACTGGCAGAATCGCAACAGCACGGCCGCGCTGCACACGGCCGATGAAACCTGGTTTGCGCGGTGTCGATGGCGAAGTTGAAATGTACGTGGAAACTTCGGTCATGCCGAACGCTTCGTAGAGATGCGTGCCGGTCGCTTGATGCCACGCTTCGAACAGTGTGGCGGGTGGTGGTTCGCCGGCAATGAGGCCGTGGCGGAGTTGACCGAGATCGGCGCGCGTGGGGGCGGCGTACTTTAATATCTGGCGGTAGAGGCTGGGGACGGCGGCGAAGATGGTGGCGTTGGTTTCGGCAATGAGTTTGGGCCAGTACGCCGGCGTTTTGTTGCCGGTGTAGACAATGGCTGTGGCGCCGTTCGCCCACGGGTCGGTGAGGCCGACGCCGAGGGTGTAACTCCAGTTGAATGCGCCCGCGTGGAGGACGCGGTCGTCGGCTGTGATACCATACCAGCCTTTGTATATGGGCTGGCGCCCCCATGCTGCACGGTGGGCGTGGAGCACCCCTTTGGGGCGCGACGTGGTGCCGGAGGTGTAGAGCATATAGGCGGGATCGTTCGCCGCCGTATCGGCATAGGCTGGGCTGAGAGACACCTGGCGATTGGCGATGGCGGCAGCAATGTCGGTCGCCGTGAGACGGATGGTCATCGGTGGCAGTTGCGCCGTGCCGTGCGCGTCGGCAAGGGCGATGCCGCGTGCGCCGCTGTTTGCCAGCAGGAACGCGGCCTCTTCCTCTGTGAGCTGAGTGGATGCGGGGATGGGCACGAGGCCGGCTGCGATAGCGCCAAAGAACAACAGTGCGTAGGCGCTGGTGTTGTCGAGGCGGATCAGCAGGCGGTCGCCGCGTACTAAGCCGCGCGCCGTGAGGCTGTGGGCGATGGCCAGGATGGCGGCTTCAAGGTCGGCGAACGTCCAAGTTTCTGAAGGGGTGGTTCCGACATGCTCGATGACGAGCAGGGCAATCTTGTCTGGCGTTTCACGCGCAGTCCGGCCGATGGCGTAGGCGGCCATGTTGAGCTGCGGCGGGGGGAGAGGACCGGAGAAGTGCGGCACGCCAGGTCTCTTGTGTGCAGTCGGTTCATTTGCAGTATTTGAGTTCGCTTGGATCGGCGCGCTGGCCCATCACCTGGCAGGTTTTGCCATCGTTGCGGCGGCACTGCTGGCCAAAACTCCAGTCTTGGAATTTTGAACAATCGGGCACATTAGACGGCGCAGTCGCGGTGGGTTGTTTTACTCTCTGTTTTGGTTTCTCGGCCTGGGCCAACGCCGACGTGAGCGAGAGGCTCAGCTGCAGAACTGTGACAATGGCAATCCATGTGGGCCGGACGCTTAGCATGCGGATCGTCTCTCGGTG
The DNA here is from genome assembly GCA_031379035.1 of Hyphomicrobiaceae bacterium. GTDB lineage: Bacteria > Pseudomonadota > Alphaproteobacteria > Rhizobiales > Hyphomicrobiaceae > JABFRJ01. Next base: position 1,828 of record JANNEU010000435.1, read on the forward strand.
AAGTTTTGGTCCCTGACTTATAGGATGCTCAGTCTCGTCGTGCATCTTGGAATTTCCGGCGCTTTCTTACGCGGTTCGTTGCTGCCATTCGGAGAGCGGCAGCCACCCCCAATCCGGTTGGGAGGGGCCATCCAGCATGGCGATGTATTCCAGGGAATGGCCATCGGGATCGTCGAAATAGACACTGGCGGCAGGCATCCAAGAGATAACAACAGGCTCGTGGATGGGCGTGCGGCCGACGCCGTGGCGCGGGGTGATGCCGGCGTCACGAAGGCGTGTGATCGATGCAATGACATTATCCAGGGTTGCGTCGAACGCGAGATGGAGACGCATGCTGATGGGCGATGAGTGGATGGACCAGAGGCCGAGCAGGCTCTTCCCGGGAGCACCGATCCAGAAGAACACGGCGTGGCGGTGGGGCACGGTGTGTGCCGGATGAAGGCCGATGACGTCGCGATAAAACGCGACAGAGGCGTCGATGTTCGAAACGGTGAGATGTGTTTCAAAGAGGCCCTTGAGGGGGATAATGGCCATGGGCGATCTCTTATTGCACTCGGGGTCTGCGCATTGTGCCGCGCGATCATGGCGGGACGAGGCACGGTGGTGGGCAACGTGATTGCTGAGTTGTCTTCCCGATGACTGGTGATGTGTGATAGGCTTTTCACTGAAGAAGCTCTATTTTGAGTGAGAGTAAGGCCATGCGGGACAGTCTTTCCCTTCGGCTCGGTGCCATTATTTTGATGGTTTTTGCTTGGACCATTGAGAGCCAAGCGCAAGGCGCGGAGAAGCGCATTGCGCTGTTGATCGGCAATCAGGCTTACGATGCGTCCGTCGGCGTGCTCAAGAACCCGCACAACGACATAGCCATGGTGGCTAAGGCGCTGGCCGACCAAGGCTTTGAAATTCTGCCACACGTCAAAGATGCGCGACGCAGCGCCATTCTGGGGGCGGTGCGTGATCTGGCGGGACGGCTTAGAGCGGCAGGGCCCGGTGCTGTCGGGTTTCTTTATTACTCGGGCCATGGCGCGGCCGAGAAAGACACCAACGTCAACTATCTCATTCCGGTCGACGCGAAAGACCCCGGTTCCGCGTCGTTCTGGGACGACAGCGTGAAACTCGATGACGTGATGAAGCTGCTCGATCAGGCACGTGGCGCAGTCAAGTTCGTGGTGTTCGATGCGTGCCGCAATGAACTGCAACTGCCGACGCGTGATACGTCGAAAGGGCTGGTGCCAGTCGCCGAGCAGCAGGGATTCTTCGTCGCCTACGCAAGCGCACCGGGGCGGACGGCGTCGGATCGCGGTGAGACGAGTGGGCCCTATGCGGCGGCACTCGCCAAAGAGCTTGGCCGGCAGGGACTTGATCACCTCAATCTATTCCAGAACGTGAAAGAGGCGGTGATCACGACGACGGGTGGCGTGCAGCACCCCTGGGAGAACAACGGCCTGACGCGGCGCGTATATCTGACGGGCGAGCCGACAACGCCGGCTGATATGGCGCTGTGGGAAAGCGTGCGTTCGTCCAATGATG
>JANNEU010000460.1:0-32193 GCA_031379035.1 Hyphomicrobiaceae bacterium
GGTGTTCCGCGCATCGTGCTGAGTGTGCGGACCGTGCCGCCGATTGATCGGCCCTCCCGCATGAAGCCACAATACGAAGTACTCTACCCTGCGCTCTTGAGGATGCCGGGCGTGATCTTGAGCGCGAATTCTTACTATGCAGCGCGTCGCTATGCAGACTGGTTGTCGGTTGACCCCGCGACGATCCCGGTCGTGCACAACGGACTGCATCGGCTGCCGGAGGCAGGTCAGCCGGCGGATTTCGAGTTGCTTCGTAGATTTAATACAACAGCGACCGATCACGACTTTACCGTGGGCTCGGTCATGCGGTTTGACGAAAACAAGCGTCCTTACCAGTGGTTGGACTGTGCGGCGGCTTTACTCGCTGAGACGCCAACGGCGCGGTTTATTCTCGTCGGTGATGGTCCCTTGCTTACGACTGCCAAACAGTATGCTGAGGTCTTGGGTATTGCGTCCCGTGTTCTCTTTGTCGGGCAATCCAATTCGGTTGGCTTTTGGCTCAAACAGTTTGACGCGTTCCTTTTGCTATCCCGTTTTGAAGGCTTGCCTAACGTGCTTATTGAAGCGCAATACGCAGGCGTCCCTGTCGTCTCGACGCCTGCGGGAGGTGCCGCTGAGACCGTCCTGCGAGGCGAAACGGGCCTTATACTCGATGACGGAGATGCGCTCGATCCACGCGTGGTTGCGGATGCGTTGCTCCTGCTGCGGTCAAACAAAGACAAACGCAGTGCTTTCGAGGTAGCGGCCCGTCAGTGGGTCGAGGGCAATTTCAGTGTGGACCAAATGTTGGAGTCCACCGTGCGGATCTATACGCAGTGAGGTTGCAGGTCTGTGGCGCTCAGACGGCGGCAGACAAGCGCCGACGGAGCAGACGCTCGAGAGAAAACCCAAGTGCGACGGTGCCGAAGCTCCATGCGGCAAGGTAGGGTACGTCGATCGAATACTGGCCATAACTGGGGTAGAAGGCGGAGCGGAACATCTCGATTGCATGGAGTACGGGATTGTAACGCAGATAAGTGCTGAACGGCTGAGGTATGCGCTCAACCATGAAGAACACGCCCGACAGCAGATAAAGCGGTCGCGTGACCATTCGGTAGACCATGTCCCAGGACTTGATGACGGCGCTCATAACGGCGTTGATTGAGCCGATGCCGAGGCCCAGCAACCAGCCAAGGCCGATGGCCTGCGCCATAATGAGTGGCTGGAGCACGACGTTGCTATCCAAATGACCCAAAGCATAAAGCCCGGTCATGAGGATTAGAAAGACGATGATGACGGTGCCGAGCTCGAGGAGGGCCCGCCCCACGATGACGTCGACGTTCTTGACCAAGGCGAGTTGAAGCAGAGCGCGGTTTGCCGATATCGCGCCTGACAGCCGCGTTGCGGTTTTGTCGAACACGAAATATGGCAAGATACCGGTTATGAAGAACAGGGCGAGGCTGGTCCCCGTCGGTGGACGGCGTAGCATCGCAATGTACACGATGTTCAAGACCATGACATGCACGATGGGCTCGCTGAGGGCCCAGAGGTAGCCGAGGCGCGACGTACCAAATCGTGTTCGGGTTTCGCGTAAGACCAGCGCACCAATCACGCGCAATTGCAGACGTGCGGCCTCCAGAATGGCAGATGGCGTATCGGAACTGCCGAAGGTTTGCGTCATTCAAGGCTACTCTCGATTGCGGCTTTGTGCGGTGACCATTGTGATCGTTTCACCGACTTTGAACTAATTGATGGCCTTTGCATCGCGTGTCAGCCGCTTCCTGACCCATCGTGCCAGCTTTCGCAATGAACCGACGCGCGCTTGCCGCTTCGGCGCCGCGTAACGGATGTTTGGATCCGTGATGGCATGTGTGGCCGCTGCTGGGGCGGGCTTTGTCGAAGCTGCATTTTTGGATTGGCTTGGTGAGCGCCCGAAGATGGCCAGGCGGCGCGGTGGCGGCGCAAAAGCTTTGGTCATGTCGATTGCCGGCCGAACAGCGCTCGTCAGAATGCGATCATAAACCTCGCTGACGGTATCGAAACTGATGTCCGCGCCACCCGCTGCGCCAGCGTCAAAGACGAGTGATAGCATGTCTCGTGTCGCTGGAAACTCGTGCGGAAAGCAGGCCGGCGCGCTGCCATCAAAGTAGGCTGGATGCATACAATGCGCATGCGTCTTCACGTACAGCGTCCCGTCGTGCAGGTAGCTCGTGTCGATTATTTTTGCAGCGGCTGCCTCGATGTTGTCGGCGCGCCTCTGCACGAAGCCCGAGTTATGATCGATGGACGTGGCCCCGTGCTTGATGACAGAACCCCAGATTAGGAACCGTTCGTCACCGCGCATCAATCCGGCTCCGGCGGCTGGCTCGGGCTCGGCCTCTGGTGTGTCGTAGCCTTTCGGCACATTCACCGGGCGGCAGAGATAGGGTAGTTCATGCCGCGAATCGACATGGGTGCGGCCCGCCGGGAACGTGAAATCACCACGGCAGCCGTTGCGATGCAGGATTTCGATTTCATCGACAATGCGACAATCCTTGTCGTCTGACGCGTTCAAGGCCCAATGACCGTGCACGAAAAACCAACGATCAAAGTTGCGTCCTGTTTCGGCGGCCAGAATTGCGAGATTTAGTTTCAAGGCGAATTCAAAGCGAGCCGAATCGCGCGATGCGCCATCGGCGGTGCACAGGTAATGACCGACGGGCGTATCGTGGGTGGTGACGGTTGCATTGGCGGTGTAGTTTTCGTGATGGACATGGAGCTGAATTTCAGCGCCGGTGCCTGCCAGCACTGGCTGCATCATGGCCCGTGCAGTGGCCATCTCCGCGTCGGTGCGGCGTACAAAGCCGAGTTTGTCCTCGGGGCTCGCGAACATCATATCGCTGCCGGTGCGGACACCGAAGTTCAATTGAGGTTTGTAAAAGAGCGTTAGCTTTCGTGCGAACTCGATGCGGGACATCGTTTCGGCGAAGCGTTCCACGTCTTTGACGTTTGCCTCACCGAAGATCGGCCGACCGTCGAAGTTTCTACACGGCTCGAAGTGGTCGGTGTGGAAGTAGACGATGCGCGAAATCCCGCGATTGCGGATGCGCTCTGCAAGCCGCTGGCGCGGCAGGCTGAAGGATTGTGTCACTGGGCTATGCGCGTTCATTCGTTCTCACCGCGACTATGCTGTGACGGATTCTTTGGTGCCAATGCCCCGGCGATGGTGCCGAGAGCATGCCGCAGGCTCAAAGGCGGTCGAAACGGACATAGCGGCCTGCACTGCCGAGATTGAGGATTTCGGTCGGTTTTCCTAGGCCTCTGCTCACCAATTCGGCAAGAAGAGCGTCTTCCTCGGCGACCGCGGTACGCCGCTCCAGGAACCGTTGCAGGTCGAGGATCACGGCGGCGTAGGCCTTCAACCCTTCGAGGATGTTGTGGCGCTGGTCCTGGGTGATCGTGCTGGTCACGTTGGTGAAGAAGGCTACCGACTTGGAGACGTTCCGGCCTGTGATTACGGCGGGGAATGCCCCGTGGATGAACTCGCAACTGGCGGTCAAACGCCGCTTCTCTGCTGCCAACTTGCGGGTGATCTCCAAGAGGATGGATTGCGACCCGTCGATGCGTTTGCGCTCACTGTCGATGCCGACCGTCGGTAGCCCATTCGCCGCCATCAGGATTGGGAGTGCGCCAAAACCGCAGCCGATCTCATGGTAGGCTTCAAGCTTCGCTGTATTGATGAAGTACTCCGCGAGTTTGACTTCGTAGGGCGCGATAAAGTCATCGGCGGCGGCGCGTTGCTTGTAATAGCCGCCCGCGCCTGATGCCGCCTCGCCGAGTGTGGCAATACGATCGAGGACGATGGTGCGCGCGACGTTGCTGATGAGCCCTAGGTCTTCGAGCGACAGTGGTTCTGCGAGTTGCGTGGCCGCTTGCGGCCTGCCTGCGGCGGGGCCCATTTTGGGGGCACCCTTCAGTGTTTTGATCGCGGTTTTCAGCGGATAGCGGCGGTCGGCTGGTATGCACCCATCGATGACGGGCGGTTCGCCAGCCATCGTCAAGGCGTGGCCACCGGGTGGCGTGTAGTCTGATGTTGTCAGCAGGTCGTAGACCTCGGACGCTGTCAGAAACGAGACTTCTGCGCCGGCGCTGGCGGCTGCATCGAACAGGACCGAGAACAAATTTTGGATTGGCGGATAGGCGTGCGGGAAGATCGCGAGCCGCGTGTCTTCGTAGTATTGCGGATGCATGGAATGGGCATGCGTTTTGATAAACAGCGTGCCGTCTACTAGATAGGACTGCTCGACGACTTCGCGCGCCAACTTGTCGAGTTCGTCGAGACGCTTGCGCAGCCATGGCGCGTAGTAGTCCAACGATGCGCCGCGATGCTTGATCACGGACGACCAGATCAGAAACTTGCCGCGATCCTTGGCGGTCTTGTTGCCATAAGCGAGTTCGGGCTCACACTCTTGAAGGTCGTAGCCCTTCGGTGCGTCGACGGGCGTTGCGAAGTAGGGCACTTCCAGCCGCGGGTTCACCACTGGCCGGCCAGACGGGACTGTGAAGTCGCCAAGGCAGCCGTGATCCATCATGATCGCGATCTCGCGCGTCATGTGGCAGACGGCCGGGTCGGACGCGTTGAGACCCCAGTGGCCATGCACGAAGAACCAGCGGTCGAGTTTTTTGCCGGTTTGTTCTTCGATGCTCCGGAGGGACAAGTTCAATAATAGTGCAAACCTCTCTTCCTCAAAGCGGCGCGCTACGTCAGAGCCGATGTACTTGATGACTTCCGGCTTTTCGTGCGCCGTGTTGAACGTGACGTTCTCGTGATGGATGTGAACTTGGACATCCATCCCGGACTGCGTCGAGACGTAGCGGAGAGCCTTGGTCGCAATCTCGTGGTATTCTGGAAAGCGTGCATTAAAGCGGATTTGATCTGTTGGGTCGGCTTTCACGCCCGGCGACGTATTCTGGTCGTGGTCATAGACGTACGTTTGAGTGTCTTTGTAGAAAAGCGTTTGTTTGCGGGCAAAGTCGATCCGGTTCATCGTGTCTATAAAGCGCATGATTTCGTCGGCGTTGATTGCATTGATCGCCTGGTGGCCAGGTAGCGGCCGCCACGGCTCCCAGTGGTCGCAGTGAAAATAGACGACGCGGCGCACACCCCTGCTCTTGTAGAGGTCGCGGAGGTCCTCTTTTAGCTTCGTGAATAGTCCCATCGCGTCGAGCCTTGCATGATGTTCGACGCGCTATCGCCGTCGTGATGAGAAGAGATGTTGAAAGCCCAAGCGGAACTTGGCTATGCGGTGGGGCGCAACAGGAAGTAACGCCCAGACTCACCCAGATCGAGGAATGGTTCGACATGCGCGAAACCAGCTTCTTTGATCAAAGCGTGCGTCAACGCGCGACCAGCGTCGTCTGTCCGCCGGTCAAACAATCTGTCGACATCGACGATGCAGGTTTTGTAGCGCCGCATGGCACCGAGAATTTTGAGCTGTGTCGGGCGGTCGGTGGTGAAGACGAGGTTGGTGGCGAGTGCGAGCGCCTGCCCGGGTGCCAAAACAGAGTCTGGTAGCGGAAATGCGCCGAACAATATGCGGCAGCGATTGCCGACGTCGGGGTCGGCTGCTCCGATCGTTCCGAGCATGATCGCGCCGGTGGCGTGGCGGCGTCGGTCAATTTCGACTGCACTCGCCGTGAGGCCGGCGTAGGCCAATAGAAATGTCAGCTGGCCGTAACCGGGGCCGATTTCGTGTACGCCTTGTGAGCCCACGCCGGTCTTGAGGATCTGCTGGGTGATCGCGACTTCGTAGTCGCCGATCAGATTGCGGCGCTGCAGGCGCGTGGCATAGAAATTATAGGCTCCCGACTCCTGATCGCCGAGTTTGTTGATTCGCTCTTCAAGAATCGGCAGCAAGAGTGCGTTGATGCGGTCCTGATGTCGCTTCAGGTCTGGACTGCCGTTGGAGGCCAAGACTGCTGAGAGTGCCGCAGTCGATGCCGGTGCTGACACAGCTGCTACGACTGCCGGTGCGCTGCTGGGTGGGCTGCTGGGCGTGCTGCTGGGTGCTGCTCTGGCGTTGTCGGTGTTGAAGCCCTGCAGTGTCCATTGATCGCGACTGGTTTTCCAGACGCTTTCTGGGATCGGTTCGACAAACGCGACGCGGGGTGCGGCACCCTCAATTCTAACGACTTCTTTGACTGTCAGCGCCAGGCGGTTGATGAATTTCACAGCCGTCACTTTGTCGCCCGGCTGTAGCCGTTCGATGACGCGCAATCCGGCGCTGTCGTTGTCGGAGTGGCTGCATGCTTCGCCTTTTGGTGTGAAGTACAGCGAGTGGGCGAACGTGTATGGGCCGATGGGCTCCGCAGAATGGTCTTGGCCGGCGAGATAGTCTTCCTTTGGATGATGACACTGACGTTGGGACAGGTCCGTGCTCAGCGGTTTGTCGCGCCGCTTGCCGGTGATGTAGATGTTCTGACCGAGTAACTCTTCGAGTGTGTACTTCGCCCACTTCTTACGGAGCTCCGGCGTCAAGCGGGTGATGCCCTCGACACTGACTTTCCACTCGACGATTTCGAAGTACTTCTCGATTACATCGCGCAGGTCGGCCATGCGCACCCGGTTGAAATTGCGATTGCTGTAGTCTGGGTGGGTTGGTTCAAGATGTTGCCAGTCGACGTGCTTGTTGTCTTCGGCGTTGCTTCTATTCCAGGAGGCGACGCTGCGCGGATTGCGGTGGTGGCCGGTCCAAGAATAATAATTGCAGTGGCTGATCCACAGGTGACCGCTGGGTTCAAGAAGCTCCCAAATTGATCTGACCACGTCATGGGGGCGCTCAAGGTGTTCTGTCACCGCGGCCATCATCGCGATGTCGACACGGTTTGCTTTGACCTGAGCCGCGACGTCCTCAAGTAGTCCCGAGTAGAGATGGATGTTCGGATAGACGCGCATGATGTCCTGCGCGCTGAATGGAAACGCATGATAGGCTGGCAGTGAGGGGTCTTTGAGATTGCGAAAATCACGGACGTGGTCTGATCCGACGAGTGGATCGACGCCCACGTAACTCGCCGCGCCGCCCTCGATGAAGCCGATGGAGTGCGGGCCGGCCCCCATGCCGACGTCGAGGATGCGCCGGCCGTGCCAGAGGTCGAGCCGGCTCTTGATGGCGCCGCCGGAATATCCCCAGTCGTGGGCAGCCTTGACGAGTGCGGCCCGGTCAGTTGGAATAACTTGAACTGGAGCCGAATTCTGAACGGCTTCGGCGGGCTTTGCACTCACGGCCAAACTCCAAGATTTTGCGAATTGATGAATGGATCTCAAAAACATAGCGAACGAATAGGTCCAGGGGTTGACGGCAATCGGCAGATGCCGGCGTACCCGAGTGTGTTCTACAGCGCTCGTGGATGCATTTCTATGCCCAATGTGCATCGGCGAAGCTGAATTGCCGGATCGTGAAAGCTCTGTTCAGTACCCTGCACGTCGCAATCCAATAGAAGCAAATTTTGGTGCCGATGGAGGGCTCATTGGCCGGCCGAGGAACGACGGACGCGCTCCGCATCTCGCGAGCCCGTAAACATTGGAATGGTGCGAATTGTGGCAGCGAAGCCACCCTCGGTCGGACAGCGGCGCGACCAGCCGCCGATCGAGCAGTCAGCAGCTTGACGCATGCTATGAATTTGTAGAACGTAGTCAGAGTGTTGTGCAGAATTTTGGGTGCCGGACGGTCGGCCGGGGATGTGGTTTATGCCTTTGCGTTGGCCCTTTGGAAAATCCCGCGCTGTTGGGAAAGCCGCTGTTGCGGATGCTGCTGTGGAGGTTGCTGAACGGCGTGACGGTGGGGACGCGGTCGCGCCGGTCAGCGTCCTCAATCCATCCGCGCCAGTGATCGCGCGTTCGATTGTTCAACAGCATTCGGTCGGTCCAGAGCCGGTCGGTGGTACAGTCCAGGCTCCTGCGGTGGTGCCTTCGTCTATGGTCCCGATGAGCCGCTCGCTTCGCCTGCTGACGTTGGGTTCTTGCCGCCTGCATGATCCCATTCGGGCGGTCTCGCGCGCTGTCGGCATTCCCTTTGAGATCGACGCCCTTCAATTGGCGAATACGCACTATTTTCACACAGTGCCGACGAACCTGCAATTTCTCGAAGTTTTGTGCGGAACCGCAGCTGTGAAGCAGGCTGCGCTGCCGTTAATATTTCTAGAGGGAAAATACACGGCACCGAAGCCAGCCCAGGATGCGCTCGCAGGCGGCCGGCAGACTTGGTTCAACACCATAGATGCAATTTTGCTTGAGGTTTGCGAGCAGGTTGAATTAATTTCTGGCGAGTTGTTCCTGGATACGAATGAGGTGCATCGTTATCTCGTTGCGGGCGGTGGCCCATCCGCGATCTCGTGGTGGGCCGCCGTCACTGGCGGAAGGAGCGCTAAGCCCTTACTTGAAGCGGCACTTGCCGAGGGCAAAGTGCGCGGTAAGTTGGTACCGTCGGAAGTCATTGAAATTTTGGAAAATATTCGCGTCCATGAGACTCAACCAGATGATATTGCCGCGGGCCTGACGAAGCTGCGGGCGTTTGCAGGTAAGCCCGTATTTGTGGTGTCGCACATTAACTGCCTCGGCAACGATGGCAAACGGATTGCACGACGACAGGCATTCACTGAAACGGTGCGGCAAGGCGCTGTATCTGCGGGGATCCCGCATTTTTCACCTGAGACGCTCATTGCTGAATTTGGCCAGGAGCGCGTTCTGGCGCAGCAAGGCCGCGACTCGCATCACTACGACAAAGCCTTCCTTGAGGTTGCTGGGCGGAAGATGTTTGAATTTGCCGCTCACCATCTGGGCCGTCCGATTGTCGGTGGTGATGCGCGGTCATTGCTGCCAGATGTCGTGTTGGCCAAACCGGAGGCAATGCCCATCCGTTTTACGGTCGCACCGGCGATAGCGTCCCTGCCGTCTGCCGTCGTGCCTGTTATCGAAATACTTGAATCCCAGATGGTTTCGGTTCTGACGGACCGACTGAAGGCGCTGGGTGAGATTGAGAGCGGCCTTGGTGCCTATTATGCCGGGCGTGTTCGCAGCCAGAAGGCGTTCGGTGATGATGACCGGATGCTTTTGGAGGTGCTTGCCAGCGACTATCTTTCGTATGATGGCATTGTTGAAATTGGTGCGGGTTACGGGCAGCTCGGGCTCGCACTTGGGGTGCGGGGCCGGCAGGTCATCTGTGTCGAGACTGATCGTAAGCGTTTTGCGTGCATGGAAGCGCTGAAGGCCGGCCTGGAGCAAACGTATCCGGCTATCGCGCAGAACGTGTCGTTGCGGTTTGGCACTTGGCCAGCGCTTTTGAAGGGAGAGGACCCCTCTGGGTCATTGTTGGTGGCGGTTGACTTTGTCTACACGGGATCGGGCGATATTGAAGCTGCCGCGATTGCCGAATTGAAGCGACATGGCGGGGCGATTATCGATGCCAGTCATTTCGTTCACAGCCGTCTTACGCCTGAGACGCGCGATGGCTTTTATCAGTCGTTGCGAAGTCGTGGGTTTGTAGAACCGAAGCCGTTGGCACCCCACAAAAATTCCCGCAACAGCGCGTTCGTGTTCGTCAAGGCAGGGTGAGCCTATCTGTTTGGTGCGCTGTGACAGGACTGTTGACGCTGCTGCTGGTTGTAGAATGGTGGCCCTGCAGTGGGCCCTGCAGCGGGCCATGCGGGCGCGGATCTCTGTTTCGGCAACTGTGCTTTTGGGGCTGCGCACGGTAGTGTTGCTCTGCGGGATGCTTGCGCCGAAAGTAGGGTGCAGCCTATGGTCTGGCGCGCGCTGGCCGTGTTGTCAGCGCTGCGCAATTGGGTGCGGTTGCGCGTCTGTCAAGACTTGGGCTGATCGGGACGGCCCTGATAGCCGCCCGCGTGTTTGGTGTGCGTTGGGTGAGGGACACTCTGGTTTTGCTGCGACGCGATCACTTGAGCCCGCTGGCAACCGGTGACGGACTATACTGACTGGGGACAGAGTGATGAGTACAAGTAAAGACAGCATGATTTCTGCAGCGCGAGCGGCGGCCACCAGTGCTCAATGGGCCGAGGCTTTAAAGCTGACGGATGCGGTTCTTGCCGACGATGGTACGCAGCCAGTTGCGTTGCGTTTGAGGGCCCGTGCTCTTGGTAATCTTGAGCGGATGGATGAAGCGCAGGCTGCGTGGGAGGCGGTGGCGCGTGTCTCTCCAGACCTGCCGGAAGCGCCCCTCAATATCGCCCGGTTGGAGAAGCGCCGAGGCAATTGGGACGCGGTGCTTCCGGCCTGTGATCGCGTGCTGCAGTTGCAGCCGAACCATCCAGAGATCCTCAAGCTCGCCGCCAGCGCGATCGAGCGGCCGTTGAAAATTATGCCGACGGCCCTGACCTGGCGCTGCCTCGCGCAGAATGACATCTCCGGTTTCTTCAGTATGGTGCTCGAATTGGACAGCCAAGGCCGGCTGGTCGATGCTGCAAATGCGGTGGCTGCTGGCTGTGACATTCGACCTGATGACAATGGTCTGCGGCAGGAGCGTTTACGCTTGGCGCAAGACCTTGCGGAGCGGGCGAACTCGCTCGAAAATGCTGGCGATTTCGCACGCGCATCAGAGCATCTGCGGACGGCGGCGCACCTCGATAAAGCCAACGGGGAACTCTATCGCAGCAAACTCGCGCGTCTCGTCAAACCGTTGGTGGTGGCGGGCCGCGATGCCTTGCAGGCCAAAAATCTGGAGGCAGGGGTCGAGGTCTTTACTGAGGCGCTCGCGTATGACCCGGACAATCACACGGCTTTGATCGGGCTTGCGCGCTGTCGCGAGCAGCGCGACGAGTGGGCGTTGGCTGTGCCGTTGTGGTTACGGGTCACGGCGTTGGATCCGTCTAACCAATTGGGATGGCTGCGGCTTGGCATTGGCAGTGACCGGATTGGCGATCCGCGTCTTGCGCGCGAAGCGTTCGGACGTGTCACCGATCCGCAGTACGCCGAGAGTGTCGCGCGCGGGCAGGAACGGCTGGCGCACTCCGCCTACAAAGCTGCACGTACGCACTATGTCGCCGGCGACTTTGAGAAAGCGGCGGAGGCACTGGCGGTCGCCTCAGACATGCAGGGGGGCAACGAGGCGGTGCTTTCCCTCCAGTCGCGCGTTGATCGCGCTATCAAACGGTCGCAGCGTTTGGCGTTCGGGCAGCGTGATTATGTGACAGCGGTCAGATTGGGCGAACGCGTGTTGGGTACTAATCCTGAAGACGCAGAGCCATGGGTCTTGCATGCCCGAGCGCTGCATGCGCTCAAACGCAGCGATGAGGCGCTTAAGGCGTGGCTCCAAGCTGATAAACGCGCACCAGACAGGGCCGATGTCTTCCTAGGCATTGCGCGCGCTGCGCACGAAATCGGTGCGTTTGACGAGAGCCGCGCCGCAGTCAACAAAGCTCTGCTGCTGTCGCCAGAGGATCCGAAGTGTTTAGAACTGCTGGCTCGATTAGATAAGAAAGCAGCAGGCGCCCCATCGGGACGGGCGCAGCACTGAATTGATCTTGGACATTTTGTCCAAGAAGCACTCGCGCGTGATGGCTTGCCATACACGCGCTGAGGTGTCTCGCCTTCTAGCCGGCCCGACTTAGGAACTTTGGCGTTCCTAAGCCCCGGGGACTTCGGTCTTTGTGCCCTCTTTCGGGTTCTCAGAACGACGTGATTTGCCTTCGAAGTAGGCACCCTGTTCAATTGCCAGCGATTGATGGAATACATCGCCTTCTACGCGGCTATTGGCCTTGAGGGTCACGCGCATGCCCCGAATTGATCCGTGAACAGTGCCCTGAACCTCAATATCATCAGCTACGATGCCGCCGGTGATTTTGGCGTTGGGCCCGACAACCACACGGGCTGCTGCTAAATCGCCCTGCACTTGACCCTCGATTTGGATCTCGCCTTTCGACTGAAGATTGCCGGTCACTGATAAGTCGGTTCCGATTACGGACGCGGCACTTGTTGTCGCACTGAATGAGCCTGCCAGAATTGGGGGCCTGGAGCCGTTGACGGGTTGCGGCGGCGGCATCACTTTTGGTGCATCACTGGCGGCTGCGTCTGGCTTTTTGGTAAACATGATTGAACTTCCTCCAACACGGGCGAAATGCTCTTACAAGCGCATCTCGCTCCCCTCCCCAAACGTTCAGTCCGACAGCGCTGCTGCCTCGTCTGACGCCCCGCTCCCGCTCGTTTCCTAATAGCCGTCGCAGGAGATTTTGACTTTTGTTTAGCACAACCACAGGACAGCGTCAGCCGGAATGAACACGCAAATTGCGAACGGTTCCTCGTCAAAGTGCTAGGCAATGGTATCGAGCGTTTAACGGCGGCGAGGGTGTCCGCGACACGTTACCGGCTGACGCCGAGCGCCGAGAGAGGCTTGTAGAAGCCCGGGGTCAAGCCAGCTTCTGACCGCGCCTTGTCATTGAAGGGCGGTTTAATTGGTCCGCGAAAGTATTGACGAACAAGCGCGTGAAAGGTCGGCTCTGGCGCGAGGTTGGCGCGGGCGCAAAGGAAGCGGAACCATTTGGCGCCGAAGGCCACATGGCGCTTTTCGTCTCGGTAAATAATTGCGAGGATGTCTGCAGATAGTATGTCGCCGGCAGCTGTCAGGTTGGCTTGCATGGCAGGCGTGACATCAAGCCCGCGGGCTTCGAGGACCAGCGGGACGATGGCCACGCGCGCGAGCAAGTCTTCCTGAGTAGCCTGGGCGGCCTGCCACAAGCCATCGTGTGCGGGATGATCTCCGTAGGCCGCGCCAAGCACGGTGAGGCGGCGGGCAAGTAACTCAAAGTGTTTCGCTTCTTCCAGGCCCACTTGTACCCAATCGTCAAAAAAAGCGCGGGGGACTGGAGCATGGACGAAGCGTCCGATCAGGTCCCACGTCATGTCGACGGCATTGAGTTCGATATGGGCCAATGCGTGCAAAAGCGCGATCCGGCCCTTGAGGCCGCCGGTGCTGCGTTTCGGCATTTCCCGTGGCGGCAACAGGAGCGGGCGTTCTGGGCGGCCTGGCCGTCCAGGCATAGCAAGCGGGTTTGACTGCGGGCCTAGCGATAGTCGGCCACCAAACCATGCCTTGGCTGCGAGTTTTGCCAGTCGCACTTTCTCGGCGGTGTCGCACGCTGTGACGATTGCACGCGAAGCATCGCGGAGCGTGGTTGGCTCTTGGGCTTGCGTGAGCTCATCTGGAGGCGCTGGCTCGGTCACAGAGCCTTGGCCGCCGCCAGCACCTCTGCCGCATGCCCGGGAACCTTCACTTTGGTCCAGATACGTACAAGCTTGCCGGACTTGTCGATCAGGAATGTTGAACGTTCAACGCCCATGTATTTCTTGCCGTACATGGATTTTTCGACCCACACGCCATAGGCCTCGACGACTTTGCGCTCTTCGTCAGCCGCGAGTTGGACGGAGAGGTCGTGCTTTTTCCGGAATTTGGCTTTGCTTGCGACAGGATCGGGGGAGATCCCGATGATCTCTGCACCAGCAGACTTGAAGTCATTGATCATGCAACTGAAGTCCTTGGCTTCAGTTGTGCAGCCTGGCGTATCGTCCTTTGGATAAAAGTACACAACGACCGTCTTGCCCTTGAGTTTCGACATTTTCACCGTTGCCCCGGTGTCGGTCGGCAAGCTGAAATCCGGGGCCTTGTCACCTTCTTTGAGCATCTAAAGTACCTGAGAGAGTGTCGTGATGCCTGCAATGTCGCGGAGGATCGTTACGGTTCCGCACTGCAGTGCCTCTGGCTGAGTGGTCATAACGCCTTGGTTCGGACGCTTTTACAGCCTCGGGTATGCGTCAGAGTGTTGTGCACGAGAATGGGGGGGCGGCGCAAGACGACGGCTGTTGTTTGGTGCTCACAGGCTACGCTTTTGCACCCCGCCGCATGCTCCGGTTCAGAGTGCGCGGGCTTAGGCAGGGTGGGCTGCCGATATAGGCCAATGGTGCTGATTGTTTCTGTGGGCGGTGGCCTTACTGCGACACTTGGGGCTTGCGGGTAGGTGACCAGCGGTCCGATACAACGTCGGATCTCGCTTCGGGCAAACTGAGGGATTGTGGAGACTAACGATCGACCAGATCGGACCGGGCTCTCTGAGCCAGACGCCGTACCCAAGACGGGTGCGCCGCGAACGAAGACGGCTGCCACAAATAGGGGTGGGAAAACGTCGAGACTTGGACCACGGCAGTTGCCCACGAGTCGCGGTAAACGGTTGTTGTCTGCCGCGCGCGTGCTGTTGGTGCTGACGTTGATTTTGAGCGGCTTTGTGGGAATTTGCGCGTTCCGATTGTCGCGTGGAGCGGTTTCACTGGCTTACTTCAAGCCGCTCTTGGAAAGCGCCATTACGACAGAGATCGGATCGAATACCGTCCATATCCGTGATGCCGAGCTGGCCTGGGGTGACGACGGCCTTGAACTGTTGCTCGTTGATTTGCGCGTTACAGAGCCGAACGGCACCCAGCTGATGCAGGCACCGCGTGCTATTGCAGGCGTGAGCGGCGCGGCGATCCTGCGCGGGCGGTTGGCCTTGCGGCGGATCGCTTTGGTCAATCCTCGATTGCAGGCTTTCTACACCGAAGACGGAACGTTATCGGTTAAATTTGCTCAGCCGATTGATGCGACCGCGTCTCCTAATCTTCCAGGCGGGGTGCTGCCAGCCGGTCAGCCGGGTCATTCGCAGGCGGCACTGCCGGATACCAGTGGTCCAATAGACTTTGTAAAGGCCATCACCAACATTTCGGCGCAGGCACGTCGCCGCGCCCATGCGACGGCTTATCTGCATGAAATTGGTCTGCAGCACGCCACGCTCATTATCGACAATGGCCGCCGAAAAACGATCTGGAAAGTGCCAGATGTTCGTATCGATCTTAGTCACAAAGCAAGCCGCAGCCTCATTTCCGGCCGCGCTGTCGTTGATAGCCTGACAGGCCCATGGTCGCTCGATTTTCAAACATCAGAGATTGATGTATCGCAACAGCTGTCAATCCAAGCCAAAGTGACCGGATTAAACCCGCGAGGTTTATCACGCCAAATTCCGGCACTGGCTGCCTTCGAGCATCTCGATGTGCCCCTCGATGGAGAGGCCCGGTTGGACTTGAACGCCAAGGGCGGTGTCGGTTCGGCAACATTTGCGCTCGCGGCCCGACCCGGTCGCTTCCTGGCGGGGCCCGCCCATCGCTACGCCGCTGCGGTTGAGGCGGGGCTGCTTCGCGGGAGCTATGAACCGACGCCGGGCACATTCAGAATTGCCGAGGCCTCGCTTTCCATTGATCGCAATCGGCTTGACGTAACAGGTGATATAACACGTGCGGCCACTTCATCTGCTGATGGGTTCCCAGCGTGGGTGTTCCAGTTCAGCTCCACTGGTGGGGTTGTCGCGCCGGCATCTCCGGATGGGACCAGTGTGCCGATTGATACCTTTCGTATTCGTGGTCAGGCGGTACCAGATGCAGGGCGCCTGCTGGTGCAAGAGATGTTGTTCAACGCCGGTGGCGCGTCCGTTACCGCCCAGGGCAGCGTCAATGATGTTGCAACAGATGCCAGTCGTGCGGCAGGGATTGAAGCGAGAATTGCGCCAATGCCCTTGGCGCAGCTGTTCGCGTTGTGGCCATCGACGCTTGCACCTGACGCGCGGACCTGGCTCGCGACCCATATCACGCGGGGCCAGTTAAATGGGGGTGCCCTCAAATTTTCGAGTGGTGGCGAGAATCGCGTTTCTCTTGCGCTCGATATCGGGGCAACTGAGATCCTTGCCGTTAAGGGTGGTCCGCCGCTCGATATTCCCAAGGGTACGCTGCGCATTGAAGGCGGTGGACTTGAACTCACTGTGCCCGACGCCAGTCTGGGTGTTGAGGGGAAGCGAGTGCTCTTGAAGGGGCTGCGCTTTACCGCCGTGGATACCTCGGATGGCAGCGCGCCAACCGGCGAAATCGCCTTCCGTTTACTTGGGCCGTTGGCGGCGGCGATCGATATTGCAGATCGTGAACCATTCCGACTGCTCAAATCCAAGGGCATCGCGTTCGTCGCGCCGGAGGGTCGGCTTGATGGACAATTCAAGCTCATTTTGCCTTTGGCGGAAAATCTACAACTCTCTGACGTGCGTGTTCAGGGGCGCCTTCGCTTGACTGATGGTCGGGTTCGGCAGGCGCTAGGGTCACATGACGTGACGGGTGCCAAATTGGATGTAGAGGTCAGTGAGACCGCGATTGATGCGCGGGGTGACTTTTTGCTGAAGGGCATTCCAGTGAAGTTCGCTGGACAGCATTTCCTCAACACGACACCCGACCGGCAATCGCCGCTGCGGCTGAACCTCAAACTCGATGACGCTGATCGCGCTCAGCTCGGGCTCGACATCAACGACGTTGTTGCCGGAGAGGTGCCGATCGAAATTACGATTGGGCCTGATGCGAAAGGCAGTTATCAGGCCAATGTGACTGGTGATCTGACAAAAGCTGAGTTGATGATCGACGCGGTGGCTTATCGCAAGCCAGCGGGCGTTCCCGCGCGCGTGCAGTTCTCGCCGGCTAAGGCTGCTCAAGGGCGAACAGAATTGCGGAACTTCAAACTTGTTGGTGATACCATCGCCGCCGAAGGGATGATTACACTTGGCGCTGACAATCGAGCGCGAGAGCTTGCTTTTCCAGACTTTTCAATCAATTTGATCACGCGGCTTGATGTGCAGGGACGTTTGAGACCGGATAACGTCTGGGAGGTCCGCGCCAAGGGTGCCACGTTTGATGGCCGCGAGCTGTTCCGTGATCTCTTCAACGTTCAAAACCAATCTAAAGTCATTGTGAAAGACAAGACTGGTCTCGATCTGACCGCCGATATCGATACAGTTCTTGGATTTTCGGAGACGAGCCTGAAAGGTGTACATCTCACTTTGCAGCGCCGCGTCGACAACGGCGTCGAAAAGACAACGGCGCTCAAAGTCACCGCCACGCATGAAACCGGAAAACCGTTTGAAGCAACTATTCGTAGTGCTGGCGAGCGTAAGCTGGTCGCAACGTCGCAGGATGCAGGTCAGATCTTCAGAGTGATCGGCTTCTATCCAAATGCCCTCGGCGGGCGGATGTCGCTTGAGGTCACGCTCGATAGTCAGGGCTCGGTGGAGCGGAATGGAGTTCTGCGGGCAGAATACTTTGCTGTCCTGGGTGACCCTGTCGTCAGCGAAATGTTTCAAACCAATGATGGCAATAAACCTGCGGGGAGTGGGCGCAGGAAAGTCGTGCGAGAGCGCATTGAATTCGACTGGATGACGCTGCCGTTCTCGGTTGGGTGTGGTCAGTTTGTCATGAACGATATGGAGATCAGGGGGCCTTTGGTTGGCGCGTCGTTGCGCGGCAAAGCTGATTTTAAATCCCAACGATTACAGATGGGCGGTACGTATGTGCCGTTGTCTGGGCTGAATAGTGCGATTGGTGTTATCCCTGGGATTGGACAGCTCCTGACGGGTCCAAAAGGCGAGGGGATCTTCGGCATTACATTTGCCGTCATGGGGCCCATGGCAAACCCGGAAGTGCTGATCAATCCGTTGTCGGGTATTCTCCCGGGGATTTTGCGCGAGACGCAACAGCTAACCCCCAACAGTTACCGGATTACGCCCTGCTCGGTGGCGGCGGTGCCGGCGCAACGACTTGATGCGGCACGAGCGTCAAGCGCTGGGCCAACCACTGTGGGTCGTAGCCCGGCAGCGGCGACGCCCAGGGCTCAGCCCCCGGACGTGCTTACCGACTGGTCGAGCGATCAGCGGCCGGACGCGAAGCAAAGAATTCAGCCGGTACGGTGAGACGCTCATAAACTGATGCAACCGCCGCGCATCCTGGTATCAGGATCGGGCGTGTCTCAACCCGGATCTTCTTTGATGTCGTTAGCGCCTCTCGTTGCGGCTGTCACAGCTGCCATTGTCGGCTGTGGTGGTTCGATTGCTATCGTGCTGGCAGCGGCAGAAAGCCTGCGTGCGACGCCGGCGGAAACGGCGTCTTGGATCACGGCTGTTTGTTTGGCGATTGCTGGTTCCACTGCGCTCTTGAGTGTGCGTCATAGGCTGCCGATTATTACAGCGTGGTCGACGCCGGGGGCGGCGCTGATCACCGCGTCCGCAGCAGGCCTCGACATGCCATTGGCGGTGGGTGCCTTTATTGTTGCCGCCGTGCTGGTTCTCATCGCTTCGTTGATTGCTCCTTTGTTACAGCTCATCGAGCGTATCCCGACGAGCGTGGCCGCGGGTATGCTTGCGGGTGTTTTGCTGCGACTGGTGATGCTGCCGTTCGAAGCGGTGGCGGCGGTACCCTGGCTGATATTGCCTTTGCTGGCATTGTTTTTGGTTGTGCGTCGGATCTTGCCGTCTGTTGCGGTGATCATTGTGCTGTTGGCTGGTGTCGCCCTTGCCTGGTCTCTGGGACTGACCCAGCCATTTCCATCGCTTCAGTTGGCTCAGCCGGTGTGGATCACGCCACGCTTCGAGCTTGGTGCCATGATCGGCCTCGGCGTGCCGTTGTTTCTTGTCACCATGGCGTCTCAAAACTTGGCCGGGTTTGCTGTGTTGCGGGCGGCTGGATATAGCGATGTTCCGAGCCGGTCGATCCTTGGGGTGACCGCATTGGCGTCGTTGGCGACAGCGCCGTTCGGTACGCATACGAGCAATCTTGCTGCTATCAGCGCTGCCCTCTGTACGGGACCGGATGCGCACAAGGACCCCGCGCGGCGTTGGCTTACGGGACCGCCCTATGCGCTGTGTTATCTGATCTTTGCGGCGTTGGGCCCGTCGCTTGTTGCATTGTTTGCGACCCTCCCTTCGGCTTTGATCAAAACGGTGGCGGGTGTCGCGCTGGCGGGGCCGTTGATCGGTGCGTTATCAACTGCGTTCTCGGGGCGTGGTGACCGTTTTGCGCCGGGCATTGCGTTTGTTGTGACGGCCTCTGGGATCACGTTGTTCGGGATTGGCGCAGCGTTCTGGGGGCTGCTGGCCGGCTTGATCGTGGTTGGCTTGGAGCGGCTGGACCCGTCAAAATAGTTACTCGGCTTGATGGCGTGGGCGTTGGCGCACGTGCTCGCGGTGGAGCAGATACAGTCCAGA
The DNA here is from genome assembly GCA_031379035.1 of Hyphomicrobiaceae bacterium. GTDB lineage: Bacteria > Pseudomonadota > Alphaproteobacteria > Rhizobiales > Hyphomicrobiaceae > JABFRJ01. Next base: position 19,057 of record JANNEU010000460.1, read on the forward strand.
GGCGACGACGATCACCGCGCCTGCCAAAGTCTGTGCGTCCGGTGTCTGGGAGAAGACCAGATAGCCCGCGCTCGAATGCGTGAGCAGTCCCAAGTACGTGAAGGGCATCAGTGTCGAGGCTGGTGCATAGCGAAAGGCGGCAATGAACAGGGCATGCCCAATGGCCGCCCAGACGCCGCACGTGATCATGGCGATCCAGGTGCCGGTCGTTGCTGGCCACACCCACTCGCTGAGGGCAAAGGGAGCAACAAGGGCAACGCCAGCAAACATAGAATAGAACAGGGTCACGGGGACGCCGTCGAACGGGGCGAGATAGCGCGTCGAGAGCGAGAATGAGGCGTATGCAAGCATGCTGCTGAGCGCGAGTAGAAATGCAGGTTCGAAACTCCCGGCATCTGGTCGGACTGCCACGATGACACCGGCAAAGCCAACGAGGATCGCCAGCATGCGCCGCCAGCCGATCCATTCACCGAGCAATGGGCCGGCGAGCAGGGCGACGATCAGCGGCGTCAGGAACTGGATCGTCATGACCTGATCGAGCCGCAGCGTCCTGAGAGCCAGAAAGTTGAAGAGCGTAGAGATCAGCAGAAAACAGGAGCGCAACAGCTGCCAGCCGGGCTTACGCGCCTGCAGTAAGCTCGGCACCGCGAACAATCCCAAGGCAATGATGATTGCCAGGAATTGTCCCAAGAACCGGACCCATACCACTTCTGCGATGGGGAGCTGACCGGTCACGATCATGTATTTTCCAGCGGTGTCGTTGCCAGTAAAACAGATGAACGCGAGACAGATAAGTCCGATGCCCTTCATGGGCTGGTTCGATAACACTGGGGCGGATGGCGACGTGCCCGTTCCTGTGGCGTTGGGCTCGGATAAAGCGCGTTGCATTTGATCGGGGTCCCCGGACCGGAGGCCGCATGGATGGCCAACACGACCCCCTCGCATACCATCAGGCCGGACGGCGGCGCCACGCTGTGCGGAACTCTGCATGGCAGGGTTGTCTGGTGGGCGGCCTCTATTGCGGCGCGGTCATCTTGAGCGCTGCCGTGGAGGCGGCACCGCCAATAACGCATGGGATGCCGATTGCGGCGCCGGCACCCAGTGCGCTGGCGGCGACACAGCCGAGCGACAGCGCCATCTGTCCGGCTTGCCCCCACCATTGTGCATTGCGTGTTCTGGCGGGACCTCTGGCCTTGAGTTGCTCGATCGCTGAGAGGGCATCTTTGCGGATTTTTTGGATCTCGCCGGTTTCGGCGGCGAGGATCACATCGGCGAGCTGTGCTTGCACGTCTTTTGTTTCGAACGTGAGTGCGGATTTCAAAAAGCGCAGCAACGCGATATCGCGGCTGGCATTGGTGGCGAGGGTCCACTTCACCATAGAGCCAATGGTCAGACGTTCGACGTCGTCGGCGTCCTTTGCCCACTTGAGCACGGAGATGATGCGGAGCAGGGGCTCGGGTGCACCCGTTGCAAAGTAGTTGCCCCACAAAATGTCGAGTGGCATTGGACCGGCATCGAGCTGTAATCCGTCGAGCGCGGGCATACGGCCGGTCACGAGACGATCAATGAGAACGACGCGAGACGGCATACGCTCAGAGTATGAGCGCAGGAGATCTTGCCAGCCTGGCAGCCCCGAGTACGCGACGGCTTTGATGAGACTTGCGTGATGTTCGGTTGGCAAAGGAAACATTTTGGTTACGAGGTCGCGGGCCTTGGCCGGATTTGCAGCCAGCACGCCGCCGACAAAGCCGATGTACATGCCGGCGGCGTCCTGATCGGCGAGTAAGCCAAGGTCGGCCATGGCGCGAAACAACTGTGGCAGTTTGTGCGGCTCGGGCTTGGCGCGATAGGTGTTCATCCATCGGCCGATGGTCTCGGCTGATCGGAAGGGTGAGTTGACCGCAACCGTCGGCGTTACAGGTCTGCCGGTTGTTATCGGCGAAACCGATTGCTGGGCAAGGACAGGTGCGCCAGCGGCACAAGCCGGCAGGACACAGCAGAGCAGGCGGAGTAGCCGCATTAGAGGCCTCGAACGAGCATGGGCCGCAGCGTTCGGTCCGCATGGCGCGGCTTCGGAACGGTCAGGCGATCCTGCATTGGCCGTGAGCAGCAAGGCGGCGGCGCGGCGGAATTGGTGCGCCTGGGTGGCATCATCGCGGCGGAAGAGAGGCGTTGAGGTGCGAATGTGATTGAAGCATGGCCCGATACCTTGCACGCGTTCGGGCTGGTGAGACTTCAGCTTCGAAGGCCGGGGGCTTCTTGGCCGGTGCGAGCGACGTACTCGGTATAGCCGCCGCCGTATTGGTGGATACCTTCGGGGGTCAGCTCGAGCACGCGATTGGACAGTGCCGCCAGGAAGTGCCGGTCGTGAGAGACAAACAACATGGTGCCTTCATAGTTCGCGAGCGCTTTTATGAGCATTTCCTTGGTGCCCAGGTCCAAGTGGTTTGTGGGCTCGTCAAGCACGAGGAAGTTCGGTGGGTCGTAGAGCATTTTGGCCATCACAAGCCGGGCCTTTTCACCGCCTGACAGCACGCGGCATTTTTTTTCTACTTCGTCGCCGGAAAAGCCGAAGCAGCCGGCGAGTGAGCGCAAGGAACCCTGCCCGGCCTGGGGGAATTGGTCCTCCAGAGATTGGAAAACGGTGCGCTCGCCGTCCAGAAGATCCATGGCTTGCTGAGCGAAATAGCCCATCTTGACGCTGCCGCCCAAGGCAACCGTTCCGTCGTCTGGCTTGGTGGAACCAGCGACCAGCTTCAGCAGTGTGGATTTGCCTGCGCCGTTGATGCCCATTACGCACCAGCGCTCTTTGCGGCGCACCTGGAAATCCAGGCCTTCGTAGATTGTGCGCTTGCCGTAACCTTTGTGTACGTTTTTCAAGTTGACCACATCTTCGCCGGAGCGCGGCGCCGGTGGGAAATCGAACATCACGGTCTGGCGGCGTTTGGGCGGCTCGACGCGGTCGATCTTTTCCAGCTTTTTGACGCGGCTCTGCACCTGGGCGGCATGAGAGGCGCGCGCTTTGAAGCGTTCGATGAACTTGATTTCTTTGGCCAACATGGACTGCTGGCGTTCAAATTGCGCTTGTTGCTGCTTCTCATTGAGTGCGCGCTGCTGTTCGTAGAATTCGTAATTGCCGGAAAATGTCGTCAACGCGCCACCGTCAATCTCTACGACTTTGGTGACGAGGCGGTTCATGAACTCGCGGTCGTGCGAGGTCATCAGCAAGGCACCTTCGTAGCCTTTAATGTAGTCTTCGAGCCAGATGATGCTTTCCAGATCGAGATGGTTGCTTGGCTCGTCAAGCAGCATGGCGTCAGGCCGCATGAGGAGGATGCGGGCCAATGCCACGCGCATCTTCCAGCCACCGGACAGCGCGCCGACGTCTCCGTCCATCATTTCTGGGCTGAAGCTGAGGCCCGCCAGGACTTCGCGCGCTTGTCCCTCCAGCGCGTAGCCGCCGAGTTCCTCGAAACGGCCCTGCACCTCGCCGTAACGTTCGACCAGCTGTTCGATATTGTTGGCTTGATCTGGATCGCCCATAGCGGTTTCCAGGTCTTTCAATTCGAGTGCCAGAGCGCTGACGGGGCCGACGCCGTCCATGACCTCTGCTACGGCGCTGCGGCCTGACATCTCGCCAACGTCTTGGCTGAAGTAGCCAACAGCAACGCCTCGCTCGACAACGACTTGGCCCTCGTCAGGCGGCTCCTGGCCCATGATCATTCGGAAAAGGGTTGTCTTACCTGCGCCGTTGGGGCCGACGAGGCCGACCTTCTCACCTTTGTTGAGCGCTGCGGAGGCCTCGATGAAGAGGATCTGATGGCCATTCTGCTTCGAAATGCTGTCGAGACGGATCATGTGTGGCTGGGCCCTGAACTACTTGTTGGGGGCCTTATGGCATGCGTCGGGTCGATTCAAGGTATTCGAGTCGTCGCAGATGGCGCTCACGCCGTCGATAACTCTGCGATGAGACGCGCAAACAGCGTCGTGCGGGGCACGATGGACGACATGAGGATGTGTTCCTCGTGGGTGTGTGCGCCGTGGCCCATCAGTCCGAGGCCGTCGAGCGTCGGAATGCCGAGCGCGCCGGTAAAGTTACCATCCGAGCCGCCGCCGTGCTGGTCATGCGGCAGGTCGAAGCCGATGTCGGCGGCGATGCGGCGGGCGCGGGTGTAAATGTCCATTGTGCCGCTGGTGGCGGTCCAGAGCGGTCGTACGGGGCCACGTTGCACTTCGATCCGCACATCGTTGCGGACGCCAGCAAGGCCATCAAGCGTGCGGCCGATTTCGTCGTAGGTCACTGTATCGCGAGCCACGCAAAGGGCCTGGGCGGTGCAGGTCATAGGCACGCAATTGACCCACTTGCCGCCATTGAAGACGCTGACAGCGTAGGTAGGCCCGGTTTCGAAGTTCGAGCGGCTTTCCAATTCCTCCACCAATTGCGCCATGATGCGCACGGCGGAACGGCCGTCTTTGTTGGTCCAGCCTGAGTGGGCGGGGCGGCCATGGGTGGTGAGCATAAACCGCTGGAAGGCGTGGCGGCCGGTGGTGACTTCGCCGGTTGGTCCTTTGGCGGGCTCCGGAATCAAAACATACGCGTGCTTTTTGGCTTCAGCCTCGATCAGTGTGCGGGACGTGGGGCTGCCGATCTCTTCGTCGGGGTTGATGATGATGGTGAGCGGCACGTCGAGTTTTCCGGCGGCGATCAGCGCGCGCAGCGCTGTCAGCGCCATGACGGTGCCGCCCTTCATGTCGTAAATTGCCGGGCCGAAGCACTTGTCGCCGTCGCGGCGGATGGGCAGTGGACCGGTGAGCGTCCCGACGGGGTGGACGGTGTCGGCATGGGCAACAATGAGGATGCCCTTGCTGCAGTTCGCTCCGGGTCGTCGGCCGACGAGGATTCCGCCGAGCCCGTCACGGCCGGGATGGCGTTCCAGCGAGCAACCAAGGGCAGAGAGACGCGGTGCGATGAAATTGAGCATGCGCTCGACAGTGGACGCGTCGTAGGTGGGGCTTTCGATGCCGACCCATTCGCATATTTCGGTGAGTATGGCAGCGGTTGAAAAGGTGCTGGATGTGATCATTGGCGAACTCCGCGCGAGTGCTCACCACTGACCGATGGCGGTCGCATGCGCAAGAGCGCGCTATCGGGTGCCGACATCCTCTGCGAGCCAGCGGTAGGCCCACCCAAGGGTGGCGGCGCGGGCGACAAAGAACACGCTGTGGGCTGCCCAAAGGCCATGATTGCCGAGCCAGGGAACGAGAGCGGCAAGTGCTACGAGATAGATGATGAAACTTATCAGCATCATATTCCGCATATCGACCGTGCGCGTGGCGCCGATAAATATGCCGTCGAAGAGGAAGCACCAAACACCGACAAAAGGGAGCGCCGCGGCCCACGGGAGGAACTGGGCTGCGATAGTGCGCACCTCTGTGTTCGTGGTCATGAAGTTGATGATTGTTGGGCCGGTGAGCCAGATCAGCAGGCTGACGGTGAGGCCGGTTATGCCGGCAGCAAGGGCAGACAGTGCGACCGTCGCATCGAGGCGCGGCCGATCGCGGGCCCCGATGGATTGGCCAACGAGCGTTTCTGCGGCATGGGCGTAGCCGTCGAGCAGATAGTAGGTGATGTAGAGAATGCTCGTCAGAAGCGCGTTGGCGGCTAGCACCGTATCGCCCTGGCCGGCTCCGAAACGAATGAAGATTTGTGTAGCCGCCAGAATGCATACCGTGCGGATCATGATGTCGCGATTGGCGGCAAACATGGCCTTGAGCTTGGCTGGTGCCAGGATAGTGGTGCGGTTGGCCAGCGTGCCGCGCGCGTGCACTTCACGCCATGCAACTAGTAAGCCGACCACAGCCGCAGCGGCTTCGGCTAGGAACGCGGCAAGACCAACACCGGGGACGCCCCAGCCTAGAATTGTTACAAACAGCAGGGCAAAGCCGATGTTGGCTATGTTGGCTATCAGCTGCAACCAGAAGGCTGTCATGGTGCGGCCGAGGCCGATCAACCAGCCGAGCACAGTGAAGTTTATGAGGCCAGCAGGTGCAGCCCAAATGCGCCAATCGTAATATTCTGTTGCGGCAATTTGGACGGCGTCGGACCCACCGAGGACCCATAGGAATGCGCTTCTGATGGGGCGTTGAAGGACCAGGATGCTCAAGCCGATCGCCAAGGCGACGATGAGTGCGCGGGCGAGCGTGGCATGTACTTCGACTTGATCGCGTGCGCCGAGCGCCTGAGCAGCGAAGCCCGTTGTGCTCATCCGCAGAAAACCAACGCCCCAATAGAGCGCGTTGAAGATGGTGGCAGCGATGGCCACGCCGCCGATGAGGGCCGCTTCGCCCAGCCGACCAATAATCGCAGTGTCCACAAAACCGATCAGCGGCGTGGTGGCGTTCGCCAGCATGATTGGTGCAGCGAGCGCGAGGATGCCTGTGAGGGTTGGCATCTCCTGAGGCGATTGCGCCCTCACTGCAGGTGATGCCTTCAAGAGCCGCGCCGCGCTTTTTCGATGGCGGGGATCAGCACATTCTCTAGTGCTTCGGGCGTAATTGCACCGATGTGTTTGTGCGCGATGCGACCCTGCGCGTCGATGATGAAGGTTTCGGGCATGCCGTAGACGCCCCATTCAATGGCGGCGCGGCCGTTCGGATCGACGCCAACGGCGTTGAATGGATTTCCGTAGCGGCCAAGAAAGCGGCGCGCGCCGGCGGCTTGATCTTTGTAGTTGACGCCGATGAGCGGGACGCCGGTTTTTTCCTTGAGGAGGATGAGGAGCGGGTGCTCGCCGACGCAGGGCGCGCACCAGGACGCCCAGAAATTGACGATGACGGGGGTGCCACGGGCGAGCGTGTTTGCGGTGATCCCCGGGACGGTGACACCGTTGTCGTTGAGGCCCTCAAGAGCTGCAAGTTCCAGCGTTGGTGCTTGCTTGCCAATGAGCGTGGACGGCAGCTTTGACGGGTCGCCAGAGCGCAAGGCAAAGAAGAACATTAATGCCATGGCCCCAAAGAGAGCGATCGGCATGAGCGCGATCCAGCGTTTGCGCACTGGCTCGGTGGGTGCACGAGAGTGTTCTGCGGTCATTCGGCCGACCGCCGCTTGATGCCACGCGCTTCGAGATCGGCCAATGCTGCCGCCTGGCGACGTCCATTGTGGACGAGCCAGAGGATCAGCCCGCCGATGACGACGGCAGCGAGGCCGTACGAGGCCCAGATGTAGGCGGCGAAGGGTCCGAGGTTCATTGCGCGCTCAGCCTCCCGTCTGGCGAACAGCGGCCATTTGCAGCGCTTTTACGCGGCGGCGCAGGACTTCGTTGCGCATGGCCATGAGATGGAGTGTGACAAACAACAGCGTAAATCCAAGTGCGTTCACAAGAAGTGGTGTGCGGAAACTTGCATCAAGCGTGGTGGTCAGGCGTGTGGAGGGTTGGTGCAGCGTGTTCCACCACTCGACCGAGAACTTGATCACCGGCAGCAGTGAGACGCCGACGAGGGCGAGGATGGCAGTCAGTTTGGCGCCAGCGGTTTCATCCTCAATGGAGGCGCGCAGCGCCATGAGGCCCAGATAGAGGAAAAACAGGAGCAATACGGACGTCAGGCGCGCATCCCACACCCAGTAGGTGCCCCACATGGGCTTGCCCCAAAGTGAGCCGGTGATGAGGGCGAGCAAGGTGAATGCCGCGCCGATGGGGGCGGCGGCGCGTGCTGACACATCGGCCAGAGGGTGGCGCCAAACGAGCAGGCCGAAACTCGAGGCGGCGACGGTCAGATAGCCGGCCATGGCCAGCCAAGCGCTCGGGACATGCACGTACATAATCTTCACCGTATGGCCCTGCTGGTAGTCCGGCGGGGAGACAGCAAAGGCGAGGTAGAGGCCGAACGCGATGGTGAGCCCCGTGGCCCCGGCGAGCCACGGCAGCAGGCGCGCCGACAGCGCCATAAAGCGCGTTGGATTGGCGAGGGATTGGATCAGGGTTGGCGAAACGGCGTTGATTGGCGTGGTCATGGGCAAAGAGTACACTACGCTACTGGGGCGTCCATGCGGCGGGCTTGCCGGGATGCCGGTTGAAATCGTGCGAGCGGTGGATCCGATAGCCTGTCCAGGGCATTCAGGTCCTGCGTGCGGCATCGAGGCCGGCCGTGTGGTGGGGGCGTGCGGCGGTTATTGGTGGTGTTAGCACCGACCTCGATGCGTGCGGCTGGACATTCCAACCGCTCGCAGAAACAAGATACCGCAAAGCGTGGCGAGGTGTCGCCTAGGTAGATACCTAGCTTGACAGGGTTTCCGTGAAACGGCGTTAACGCACGACCTTCAAAACATACCGATAGCGAGCTTGGCTTCTTCGCTCATGCGGTTTTTGTCCCAGGGTGGATCGAAGGTGAGATTGACGGTGCACGACTGCACGCCATCGACTGCCGCGACGGCGTTCTCGACCCAGATCGGCATCTCGCCGGCCACCGGACAACCGGGTGCGGTGAGGGTCATGTCTACGGTGACGACGCGGTCGTCAGAGATGTCGATGCGATAGATGAGGCCCAGCTCGTAGATGTCGGACGGAATTTCTGGATCGTAGACTGTCTTCAAGGCACCCACGATATCGGCGGTGAGCTGCTCAAGGACCTCGGCCGACAATGCCGACCCCGGCACAGGAGTTCCGCCGTCAACGACAGACGGTGGCACGGTGGGCGGCGCATGATCCATCGCGGGCTTAAGGTCTGCCGCCAGTGGATCATAGTTCGCAATTTTGGTGTCTGCTTCGCCGTCCGTCACAGGACCACTCCTTGTACCACTTCACTCAAGCAAAGAACTTATGCGCCTTGATCAGCGCTTCAGCTAACGCATCGACTTCCTGACGGGTATTGTACATCCCGAATGAAGCGCGGCATGTGGCGGTGACTCCGAGCCGTTCCATGAGTGGCTGGGCGCAGTGATGGCCGGCTCTGACAGCCACGCCTGATCTATCAACGATGGTCGAAATGTCGTGCGGGTGCAAGCCATCGATGGAAAACGTGAGAATGGCCCCCTTCCCGGGCGCGCGGCCATGGATTTTGAGCCAATTGAACTCGCGGAGACGCGCTTCCGCGTAGGCGTAAAGGTCGGCTTCATGGGCTGCAATGTTGTCGCGGCCGACCTGCATCATGTAGCTGAGTGCTGCTCCCAGACCGATCGCCGGGACGATGGGGGGTGTGCCGGCTTCAAAGCGGTGCGGCGGGTCGGCGTAGGTTACTTTGTCGACGTGGACAGATTGGATCATCTCGCCGCCGCCCATATAGGGCGGCATGGCATCGAGATGCTTGCGCTTGGCGTAGAGGACACCAATGCCGGATGGTCCGTAGGTCTTGTGGCCGGTGAAGACGTAGAAGTCGGCGTCGAGATCCTGCACGTCGACGGTCATGTGCACGGCGGACTGGCTGCCATCCACCAGCACCGGGATGCCGCGCGCATGGCAAAGCTTGATGACCTCCTTGATCGGAACGACGGTGCCCAGCACGTTGGACATGTGGGTGAGCGCCACCATCTTGGTGCGCGAGGTCAGCAAGCGTTCGAACTCTTCGATCAGGAATTCGCCGGTATCGGAGATGGGGGCCCACTTGAGGACAGCGCCGCGCCGTTCGCGATGGAAATGCCACGGGACGATGTTGGAATGATGCTCCATGATCGACAGGACAATTTCGTCGCCTTCGCCGATCACCATGCCACCGAACGAAGCGGCGACAAGATTGATGGCCTCGGTGGAGGACCGGGTGAACATGACCTCTTCAACAGTCGGGGCGTTGAGAAAACGCCGCGCCATTTCTCGCGCGTCCTCGAAGCGGGCAGTCGCGGTGTTGGAGAGGTAGTGGAGGCCGCGATGCACGTTCGCGTATTCCATTTTGTAGGCGTGATCCATGGCCTCCAGTACCGAGCGCGGTTTCTGTGCGCTGGCACCGTTATCGAGGTAGACGAGCGGTTTGCCGTAAACTTCGCGGAAGAGGATCGGGAAGTCGGCGCGGATTGCGGCGACATCATAGGGCGTGCGGCTTTCTGCGGTCACGGACGGCGTGTGGACGGTCATTGCCTGAGCCTCGGAGTACGGTGCCGGAACAGTGCGGTCTCATGTGTCTGCTGCGACACGTGTCGGTTCACGCAGCAAACATAGAACGCGCGTTACGGTCCACAGGACCATACCCTAAGTGGCTCATCGATCATAGCCGAGGTCTCGTGATCGTTTTGTCGCCGGGCGCTGGAACGCAGGGTGCCCAAACGTGACGTTTCGCCACTGGCTTGGTGTGCCGATAGACTTCTATCGCCCCAGAGACCACTTCAGCAGTACCGATGATCGCGGTGGTTACGGAGTGCCTTTGGGGGCTTGGGGAGCTGTCGGGGTGACCGACTGTGGGCCGGTCAGGGGAGCGGTCACTGATGGCGCGGCGGGGAGCGCTGGATTCGTCCGGCGTGCCTTGGCGGAAGACGACTCAATCGAACTCAATTTCGATGTCTTGATCCCGAAGTCGAATTCGGCGGGTTTCACGGTCAACGGCGGGAGCCGCCGCGTGATGGTTGTGTCGAGTTTGCCGACTGGATTGTGGAAGATGCTGCGCGCATGGCCGTGAACCGGGCGATAGTAGGAATGGTCGTAGATCTGGCGGCCGCCAGCCGATGCTTGAGGCACGCCCAAGAGTGCCATCAGCGCGAGCGCCATGCCGGCCGCTGCGGTGCGTGCGATTTTGAGATGGCGGATCATGATCATGGGAGCTGCTCGTGGCGTGGGTGCAGGCTAGCGCTGAAAATTGGACGGATGTCCCGAGGCGTTGGACTTTGATCAGGGCTTTTGGTTTCGGTGTCGATAAAGGCTAGGGTCGTTCCGCTCTTGGTGGAATCGAGGAACGACCCTAGCAAGCTGTTTTGTCGTGCTTCTTCCGGGAAAACCGCTGCACACTTTTCCCGGAAGCATTCTAGGCGCGGGGTGTTCGGCAACGCAATCTGTTTGAAGGTCGGGTGTCCAGAAGTGTGTCTGGGGTTGCTTAACGGCGTTGTCGCAAACTCCGTGGGCGCGGTGTCGCTGCTCAATGCCCGTCGAACTGCATCAGCGACCAGACATCGATGCCCTGGTCCCTGAGCTTCTTGGCACCGCCCAGTTCCGGCAGATCAATAATGAAGCAGGCCCCAATCAGCGTGCCACCCGCGCGGGTGATCAGTTTGGCGGCGGCTTCTGCTGTGCCACCGGTCGCGATCAGGTCATCGACGATCAACACGCGCTTGCCACGGTCGAGCGCATCCTGGTGCATTTCGACGGTGTCGGTGCCGTACTCAAGTGCGTAGCTCTGTGAAAAGACCTTCCAGGGCAGCTTGCCTTTCTTGCGGATGGGCACGAAGCCGCAGCCGAGCTTGTCGGCCATGGCACCGCCCATGATGAAGCCGCGCGCCTCAATGCCGGCGACGGCGTCAATTGGTGTGCCGTTGTAGCGTTCCGTCAATTGGGTGATCAATGCTTTGAAGCCTTGGGCATCGCCGAACAGCGTGGTGACATCACGGAACATGATGCCGGGCTTGGGATAGTCTGGGATCGTGCGGATGAGAGATTTGAGGGTGGTCATGCCTCACTCCCAGCTGCCGGATTGGCGCATTTTTTTTACGGTGCTGCGCTTCTTTTTGCCTTCGACGCGGCGTTCTTTGGAGGCACGCGTTGGCTTGGTCTTGATGCGCTTCTTGGGCACGATGGTCGCCGCCTTTATGAGCTCGACGAGGCGGTCACGAGCATCCTTGCGGTTGGCTTCTTGGGTGCGGAAACGGTCGGCCTGAATGATCAGCACGCCATCCTTCGTCATGCGATGGCCGCCGAGCTTGGTCAGCCGCGCCTTGACAGGTTCTGGCAACGATGGCGAGCGCGCCACGTCGAAGCGCAGCTCGACGGCGGTCGACACCTTGTTGACGTTCTGCCCGCCAGGCCCGGACGAGCGCACGAATGCCTCGGATAGCTCGTCTTCGTTAATCGAGAGGGTGGGGGTGATTCGGATCATGTGGTCTTATAGCGGACTTTTGGTTGGGGCCAGAAGTGGCTCCGCTACGATCAGCGCAATCGGGCGTTTCGGTGTTATTGGTAGTGTGGTGATGCAGAGATTTCCCGCTCTCTCCGTCTCGGCTGATGCCCCGGCGGTGCTTCAGGCTCTGCTTGCCGACATACGTTTGGCCCGGACGGATGACGCGGACGGTGGAGGCGGTTGGCATAACAGGGGCCGGGGCGGTGATGGGCACGCAGGTTCAGGGCGGCGCTCTGCCGATGGCCTTCGGCGCGACCCGGCGTGAGGATTTCATGGGTCCGCACTTCAGTCAAAGAACCCATCAGTCGGCCGGTCGCCGTTGATGGTGCAGCGGCGCATCTTGCGGCGATCGTTGACCACGTCGAATGGCGTTGCGCGATGCATGGTACAGCGATTGTCCCAGACGATGCACTCACCGGGCGTCCAGGTGTGCGTGTAGATGAGATGCGCCGGCGTTGCTGCGATATTCAACTCCTCAATCAGCGCGCGGCCCGCCTCGTAGGGCATGCCTTCGATGCTCTCGGCGTGATCGCCAAGAAATAACCCCAGCCGCTTCGTCTCCGGGTGCTGCCGCACGATCGGATGCGCGACCGGCGGCACCTTGGCCTTCTGCTCCGGCGTCATCGGGTCATGGCCGTGGCGTCGTGTGCGCGAGAAATCCAGGTTATGGATCGCTTTCAACCCTTTGATGCGCGCCTTCCACTCCGGGGACAGAGCGTCGAACGCAGCGTACATATCGCAGAACTCGGTCTCGCCGCCGGCCTTGGGACAGATCTCGCTGACCATCATGGTGGCGAGGCCGGTGCGCTCGCGCCAGGAGCCGTCGGTGTGCCAGTAGAGTGTGCCCTTGTCGGGATGCTTGCCGTTCGGCCGCTCCTGCTCGTCGAGGTTCGACAGCAGATAGATCTCGGGATGGCCGTAGCCGTGGTACTGGTTCATCGGGTGGATCTGCACCTCGCCGAAGCGGCGCGCGAAGGCGACCTGGGTCGCTGGCGGCAGATCCACGTTACGGAACAGGATCACCTGATAGTCGAGAAAGGCCTCGAGAACGGCACCGAACACCTCCGGCTCCACCGCCTTGGCCAGCGGCAGCCCGATGATCTCGCAGCC
>JANNEU010000478.1:0-3151 GCA_031379035.1 Hyphomicrobiaceae bacterium
GCATTGTATTGTTCGACGGCCGCCTGACCGTCGCTGGTGCGGCGCACAACGATGATGTTGAGGGCGAGATAGACGAGCGCCAGCACCCCCAGAATGGAGGCCATGCGGACATCCATACCAATGGCAGTCGGCACCAGCAACAGGATCGCGACGATGGCCGACAACTGCTCGCGCAGGAACGACAGCCATAACCAGAACAATTGATCCGTGCCCGACAGGATCGAGCGGACGACCGTGCCGGAACCCTTTTCGGCGTGATAGCTGATCGGCAAGGTAATGGCGCGCTCGAACGCGAGGCCCATGGCATTCATGCGATGGCGATGGGCCAGTCGGTCAGAAGCAATGGAGACGATGACACTGGCAATGATCCCGAACAGACCAAGCGCAGCCCACATCCCGATAATCGGAAAAGCACCTTCAGACTTCGAAAGAGCATCCACCACCCAGCCAAACAACACCTGCTCGTAGACCTGCACGGCGGCGATCGCCATCCCCGCCAGCGCCAAGCCGACCGACAGGGCTTTTTCGGAGTGGAGCAGTTGGATGGCACGCTTGTAGACGTCGAAGGTGGAGAGTTTGGGACGGGTCAAGGGAGGGCTCTGAAGAAGGGGGCAATCGGGAATGGGGAGTCGGCAGTCGGCAGTCGGGAGTCGGGGAAAGAGGCATCCCGGCGACCGGGACAAGCCCCGATCGCCGATTGCCCATTCCCGAATGCCGAGCTTCAAACCACCAAAACAATTTTCCCCACATGCGCCGACGTTTCCATGCGGCGGTGGGCATCGTCGGCGCGGGCGAGCGGGAACGTACTATCGAGCACGACCTTGAATTGACCGCTCGCAACCAGCGGCCAGACCTTGGCTTCGATGGCGCGCGCGAAGCCGACTTTGATCTCACGCGTCCGCGGGCGCAGCGTGGAGCCGGTCAACGTCACGCGTTTGACCATCAGGCGCGCCACGTTGATCGTCACCTCGGCACCGCCCAGCGAGGCGATCTGAATGATGCGGCCGTCTTCGGCAGCGGCAATGATATTCCGCTCGGTGTAGTCGCCGCCAACCATATCAAGCGTCACGTCAACGCCTCTGCCGCCCGTCACCTCGCGGGCAATGGCGACGAAATCCTCGGTTTTGTAATCGACGGCCCGGTCAGCACCGAGATCAAGGCAGGCCTTGCACTTCTCCGGTGAGCCCGCCGTGGCGATCACCTTCGCGCCAAACGCCTTCGCCAGCTGGATAGCCGTGGTGCCGATGCCACTGGTCCCGCCATGCACCATGAACCACTCGCCAGCCTTGAGCCCGCCCCGCTCGAACACGTTGTTCCAGACTGTAAAAATCGTCTCCGGTAGCGCCGCAGCGTGGATCATATCGACCCCGGCAGGAATGGGCAGAGCGACCACATCTTCTGCCAGCGTGTAGGTTGCATAGCCGCCGCCGTTGACGAGGGCGCAGACGGCATCACCAACCGTCCAGCGCGACACCCCCGTGCCGACCGCCGCAACGTGTCCGGCAACTTCGAGGCCTGGCAGCTTGGAGTGACCGGCAGGCGGCGGATAGGCCCCGATGCGCTGCTGGATATCGGGGCGGTTGACGCCGCAGGCAACGTTGCGGATCAGAATCTGACCGGGGCCCGGCTGCGGCGTCTCGACAGTGCCAGCCACCAGCACTTCCGGCCCACCTTTGCCGTGGATTTCGACAACGGTCATGTGGGAAGGGATAGAAGCGGTCATCGGGGATGGTCCTGGAAGCTATCGAGGCAAATCGCGTCGCGCAGTGATGCCCCACGCGGCGCATGAGAACAAGCATGTGCGAGTGCGAGGGCGCGGCCGTTGGATGCACGATCCAGATGAACGGCGGTGGAATGGTGCTATGTTGTTGACATTCGATCCGAGCCTTGGTGCCCAACTCACCTCATCATGGCCGCGTCGTGCAGAGCACGCGGGGCGTGACGTAGTTTGCAGAGCACGCGGGGCGTGACGTAGTTTAGAGAGAGGCGCGAGGAGTGGCCTTCGGACTGTTGGCTGTCACGGCGCGACCGAAGGACGAAAACGGAGAGTGAGCCAATGAACTGGGATGACGACCTGCCAAGGCCGAAACGTACCATCACGGTCGGCGACAAGCTGGATCAATTATCACTGGAAGAGCTGACCGAGCGGGTTGAGGCGCTCGAAGCCGAGGTGATACGCGTGAAGGCTGAAACAGCGGCCAAACGCGCCCTGGTGTCAGCGGCGGCGGCGTTGTTCAAGGAATAGCGGGAGCACCCAGCGGCATGAACAGAGAGCCAGCATGACGGCAGACGTCGAAACGATCGTGGTCGGCGCCGGTGTCGTCGGACTGGCCATTGCTCAGAACCTGGCGCGCGCCGGTCGCGAGGTGATGGTGCTGGAACAGCACGCGCTGATCGGCTCGGAAGTCTCGTCGCGCAACAGCGAGGTCATACACGCCGGGCTCTATTATCCGCCGGGCTCCCTGCGCGCCACGCTCTGCGTCCGCGGCAAGCAGCTGATGTACGCGTTCGCGCGCGAGAATGGTGTGGCGCATGAGGCGATCAGCAAGCTGCTGGTAGCGACCAGCGAAGCACAGCTGCCAAAGCTGAAAGCCATACAGGAAACGGCCCGCAAAAATGGCGTCGATGATCTGCAGGCGCTGACGGCGGTCGAAGCGCGCAAGCTCGAACCTGAGCTCGCCTGCGCAGCAGCGCTGCTCTCGCCATCAACTGGCATCATCGACAGCCATGGGTTCATGGTCGCGCTGGAAGGGCATCTGACGACGCACGGTGGGCAGGTGGTGCTGGAGACGCCGGTATCCGCGATTGCGCGCGGCGGCAATGGTCTGTTCACGCTCACGCTCGGCGGAGCGGCGCCGGGCACTATCACCTGCGAGACGCTTGTGTTGTCAACCGGGCTGCACGTAACGAAACTGGCGCGCACATTGAGCTTTGGCGCACGGTACACAGTGCCGGAGACGTATTACGCCAAAGGGCAATACTACGCGCTGTCCGGCAAGTCGCCCTTCGCGCGGCACATCTATCCGATGCCGGAGGGCGCCTGGCTCGGGCTGCACGCGACGGTCGATCTCGGCGGGCGCTGCAAATTCGGGCCGGATATCGAGTGGATGCCGGAGATCGATTATTCTTTTGACGCGAGCAAGATCGAAAA
>JANNEU010000052.1:0-1964 GCA_031379035.1 Hyphomicrobiaceae bacterium
CCTCTGTCAGTCGCTTGTGATGCGTCACCATTCGCCATCCTGAACAACTTTGCGCGGCATGTGGAAGGGTTGCACGGTTGATCCGCTGTTGGGGGAGGCTTGAGTTGCAGTAGCCTCTAGCGATGTATTTGCCGGAAGACGCAACGTCAAAACCGCCATTTTGACCGCGCTTTGAAAAACGGGCGAGACGAGGCCCATAAGTGTCTCTGTGAACGCTTATTGAACGTTCACCACGCGTTCAATTAAAATGAGGCTGGAGGGGTAGCCAAAGTTCATTTAAAGCCACCCACGCGCAATCTGAGCATTTTAATGTTGGGCCATGCAACGATACGCCTTAACCCTGCCAATGAGCGTCACCGGTGGAACAGTAAATTGCAAACGGCTCTGGCGTGCAGCTTGCACGGGTATGCCCATTCACCGGAGTGCCATACATGGACTTCAACGCCGATACCCTGCTCGCCGTCCGCCGCCAACCGACTGACCGCCGGATCGGTAAAGTCCGGCTCGCCGATATCCGGAAACTTCACTGGCGGCGTCAGAGCGGCGGCATCAAATCCCGCTTCATGGCGCAGCCGTTCGTGTTTGGACTGATCCGCTGCACGGACATCGCCGAGGGGCGGATCGCCCACTCGTGTCAGCACGGCCCACCGCCCCATGAAGTGCTGGTCTGCATGTGCCAGAAGGACAATCCGGCAGCGCTGGCGACCTTTATCGCCCACATTGCCAACCTGGAACCGGCGATCAGAGAGCGGCAGCGCGCCACCGGCGCAGACCATTGGCTCGCTGTCGCCCAAACGATGCTCACCGAGTTCCCAGTGCCGGCCAAGCTGACCCGCAGCAAACAAGGGCAAGGCAAAAACAGGCAAGGCAAGCGGCGGTATAAGCGCGTTGAAGCCCGACGGCGGCGGCTCCGGGCATTGTCGCGGCGCGCTACGGCGCTGAAACAGCCTTCGATTTGAGCTGCTGAGACCCGCTGATCGCGCCGACTTGATCGATCAGTTTTTGCAGCTCGGCGTGGGAGTCTTGCACGGCTTGGTGGGCCTGCTCGAACGTACGCCGGTGATCAGCCAGCCGCGTCACACCCGCCGCTGCACGTTCATCAATCGAGGCGAGGTCACTGCGGGTCGCTAAACTGCGCTCCTGCAGCGACGCCAAAGTTTTTAGGTCGCGCCGGCGTGACCGCTCGCCGGACGAAAACCAAAGAATAGGCCGCACAGCAAGCGACCAACCAGACCTAAAACGCATACTCACGCCTCACCAACATAAACAGTTTCGGCACGCCCGCAGGCAATGCACTGTCGGCTGGCATCGCGGCTGCCGTCAACGTCTGGGAAATTGAACAGCTGCCGGATTTTTCAACCGGAGGCCGTGCAAGCAAGGTTGCATCCACGCCCAAGTTGTCGCCAGCGGTGGCCATGGTGCGGTTGTGTGATGGCCCAAAAGCAAATGGTGGGCCCGGAGGGACTCGAACCCCCAACCAGACGGTTATGAGCCGTCAGCTCTAACCGTTGAGCTACAGGCCCGCTGCGCGAAGGCTCGCGGGACGTGCCGTATATCGCTCTTTGGGCGCGCGGTCATCACCCATCGCATATGCTTACTGGGCGTCACCACCTAGCAGCACCTATATATCCGTTCTGAGGTTATCTCACGGAGGTTCACATGACCAAGATGTCAGCGTCGATTGTCGTGGCAGCCCTGCTGTGCCTCACGTTCGGGGCACCAGCCACAGCTGACCGCGTGCGCGGCGCGAGCGGTACCAAGGGGACTTTCGAGGAGCAGGCTGCTACCCCAAAAGTCAAACCAACATCAGTTTCAAAACTGGCCCAGCGCAAGCGTGCGGCTCTCCAACAGCGCGTCTTGCTGCAGCGGGAGGCAATGCAGCGGTACAGTGGCTCGGTCGAGAAGAACTTGGATCGCCTACGCCGGCAGCAGGCTGAAACTCTCCGCGCCCAGCAATACGGGCA